>CAMOIT010000001.1 GCA_946616285.1 uncultured Bacteroidales bacterium
GCAAGGGCGTTGCCCTGCGTGCAAAGGGTCAGGGCGCCAAGGTGATAGTTACCGAAGTGGATCCCATAAAGGCCATGGAGGCTGTTATGGACGGCTTCAAAGTTATGCCGATGAAGGACGCCGCTCGCGAAGGTGACATCTTCGTCACCGTTACTGGCTGCGCCGATGTAATCGGCCCGGAAGAATTCCTCCTGATGAAGGACGGGGCCATCTGCTGCAATGCCGGTCATTTCGACGTGGAAGTTGCCGTGGCTAAACTTAAAGCGATGGCTGTCAGGAGTTTCCCTGCCAGGAACAACATTCAGGGCTACGAGCTCTCCAATGGCAGGAAGGTCTATGTCATCGCCGAAGGCCGCTTGGTGAACCTTGCAGCAGGCGACGGGCATCCCGCCGAAATCATGGACATGTCCTTCGCCATTCAGGCGCTTAGTGCAGCGTATTTGGCATCGCACCGGGGTCAGGTCGGCACTCTTCTCAACAATGTTCCCGTAGAAATCGACCGCGAGGTCGCTTTCCGGAAGCTTAAGGACTGGGGGATAAGCATCGACTCGCTTACTCCCGAACAGCATAAATATATCTACGGTTAGTTATGGCACTGATTCCTATTTACTGGTGGAATAAGGAAGTACGCAACTTCAAAATATCGCAGGACAGTTTCAAAAAGCAGCCCTGGGCCAACGGCGTGATTCTCCTTGCCTGCGTAGTAGTAGCCATGCTTTTGGCTAACCTTCCCTTTACGAAGCAGCTGTATCACGATTTCCTGCATACTGAGCTTACCATCCATATAGCCTCGCCCGACGGCATAATAGACTGGTTCTTCCCGCGGGACATGACCATGGAGAAATTCATCAACGACATACTGATGGTGATTTTCTTCTTTACAGTAGGCCTGGAAATCAAGCGTGAGGTGGTGTGCGGGGAACTGTCGTCCTTCAAAAAGGCAATCCTGCCAGTCATTGCGGCTTTCGGCGGCGTCATTGCTCCTGCCCTAATTTTCACTTTCGTCAATAAAGGCACCCTGGCCGCTTCTGGCTGGGGAATTCCGACGGCTACGGATATCGCTTTCGCAGTCGGAATTTTGTCCATTCTTGGCGACAAAGTGCCGGTGTCTCTTAAGGTTTTCCTTACGGCCCTGGCCATTGCCGACGACCTTATCGCCATCCTTGTGGTGGCGCTGTTCTATGGCGGCAAAATCAACCTGCTGCTTCTGGGTCTGGCCATTCTGGTGATTCTTTTTGTCGCCCTTATGAAACGCCTTGGCGAAAAACGCATCGGCTTTTATGTCGTGCCGGCCATAATCGTCTGGTTCTTATTCTATTACAGCGGCATTCATGCCACTATGACAGGCGTTGTCATTGCTATGCTCATCCCAATGGACGCCCGCTACAACAAAGCAAAGTTCCACAGGCGCGCACGTATTCTGTATGAGGGACTTATAGGCGCCGAAGAGGTTCGGCTCCCCGAAGCCTTCCCCAACGGCCCGGAGCGTTACTATCTGCGCCGGCTCAGTAGCCTTACCAAGAAGACCATACCACCGTCTTACAGGCTGGAGCACAAGCTCAATCCTTTCGTCAATTTCTTCATAATGCCTATCTTCGCACTTGCAAATGCAGGCGTGGAAATAACTGATATATCGTACTTTAACGTTTTCAAAGCAATAGACCCCGTGACTGGAAGCGTTGGGCTTGGCGTTTTCCTCGGGTTGCTTCTTGGCAAACCTGTCGGAATTACCCTTGCCTCGTGGCTGGCGATTAAGTGTAAAGTTGGCGCTATGCCTGCAAAAGCTTCCTGGCCGATGCTCTTTGCGGTCGCCTGCCTTGGCGGTATCGGCTTCACCATGTCCATATTCGTAGACACTCTGTCTTTCGCAGGGCCTGGCATCGATCCCGCCGTTACTCATCATCTCCGGGACGCCGGCAAGATTGCCGTTCTGCTGGGATCACTGTGTTCAGGGGTTCTGGGGTCTGTGCTTATAACTCTGGTATCAAAAATTAAGAAATAATATGGGACTTTTAGACGGAAAAGTGGCGCTCATCACCGGAGCGGCCAGGGGCATCGGCAAGGCCATCGCCCTAAAATTTGCGGCCGAAGGGGCCGATGTCGCCTTCACCGACCTTGTAATCAACGAAGCGGCCGAAGAAACCATCCGCGAGATTTCGGCTTTCGGCCATAAGGTCAAGGGCTATGCGTCCAATGCTGCGTCTTTCGATGAAACGCAAGCTGTTGTGGAGCAGGTGGTTAATGATTTCGGCCGGATCGACGTCCTGGTCAACAATGCCGGCATTACCAAGGACGGTCTTGTAATGCGCATGAGCGAAGCCCAGTGGGATGCAGTCATTGCCGTGAATATGAAATCGGCCTTCAATTTCCTGCACGCCGTGGTGCCCGTGATGGCCCGGCAGAAAGGCGGCAGCATCATTAACATGGCATCCATCGCCGGACAGACCGGAAATCCCGGACAGGTGAACTATTCCGCCTCCAAGGCCGGTCTCATCGCCATGGCCAAGTCCGTTGCAAAAGAAATGGGCCCCCGCGGCATCCGTGCCAACTCCATTGCCCCCGGTTTCATCATTACCGAAATGACCGACGCCCTCCCGCAGGCAGTAAAGGACGAATACATCAAGCTCATCCCCCTCAAGCGCGGCGGCACCGTGGAAGACATCGCCAACACCGCTCTCTTCCTGGCCTCCGACCTCTCGACTTACGTCACTGGCCAGGTCATCGCCGTCAATGGCGGTATGTACTGCTAAGTTTTTGCCTACAATCCTGTTACCGGCCCCGGCTGCTTTCGGCTGCGGGTCGGTAACTGCTTGATATTCATTGTGTTCCTGGTTTCATGTCTGTTCTGTTTGCGCAGACATGATTCCGTGAAGTGCTTGACTATCAGGCGAGTGGGTTCTCGGGCCGATAATTTGCAACCAGGTTGCAGCAGCGGTGGTGTATCTTTGCAGCCAGAAAACTCAAAGCATTATGATACACGACGATAATCATTGCGAACATTGCCACCATGAGCATGAACATGAAGGGCATGAGCATCATCATCACCATCACGAGCACGAGGGACATGAGCATCACCATCACCACGACGAAGGCGAGGGGCATGGCCGGCTGGTAAAAATCATTGCTTCTGCGGTGCTTCTGGCAGCAGCTGTAATAATTGAAAAGCGTACTGACTGGGCAACTTGGCAGTATCTGATGCTGTTTTTGGTGCCTTATTTAATTGTTGGCTGGGATACTTTGAAGGAAGCGGCCGAAGGCCTGATCCATGGCGAAGCGCTTAGCGAGGATTTCCTGATGAGCATTGCAACTCTTGGCGCTTTGGGTATTGGCTTTATGCCAGGGGCCGAAACTCAATTCCCTGAGGCTGTGTTTGTTATGCTTTTCTTCCAGGTCGGTGAGCTGTTTGAGGAAATGGCCGAAGGAAGATCCCGTAAGTCGATATCTCACCTTATGGATATCAGGCCCGACACGGCTCATGTAATACGCGACGGTGTAGAACAAACGCTTAATCCTGAGGAGGTTGCAATCGGCGAAATAATACTTGTGAAGCCCGGAGAAAAAGTCCCTGTAGATGGTATCGTAATTGAAGGCTACTCCAGCCTCGATACAGTTGCCCTTACAGGCGAAAGCGTTCCCCGCAGTATCGCCGAAGGTGACCAGATTCTGTCAGGGTGCGTGAATCTGAACGGAGTTGTGAAGGTTCGCACTACCAAGGCCTTCGGCGAATCAACTGCCGCTAAAATTTTGGATCTTGTCGAAAACGCTGCCGAAAAGAAGTCCCGGAGCGAGAGCTTCATAACCCGTTTTGCTAAAGTCTATACACCTGTGGTTGTGGCACTTGCGCTGATTGTCGCTATTGTTCCCGGCATAATAACAGGCGAATGGGCTACCTGGATATACCGTGGTCTGATGTTCCTGGTAGTGAGCTGCCCTTGCGCCTTGGTAATATCCGTTCCGCTCACTTTCTTCGGCGGCCTTGGCGGAGCCTCCAGAAAGGGCATACTGATCAAGGGCTCCAACCTTCTTGATACTCTTTCCAAGATAGATACTGTTGTCTTTGATAAGACCGGAACCCTTACCGAAGGCGTGTTTGAAGTGACCGCCGTACATCCGGAAGTACTTGATAAAGAAGAGCTTTTGCATCTTGCTGCGCATGTCGAGAGGCATTCGACCCATCCTATAGCGATGGCTTTGCGCAACGCTTTCCCCGGGGAGGCCGACGGCTGCGAAGTGACTGGGATTGAAGAGCTGGCCGGTCATGGTGTAATCGCCAATGTCAATGGCAAGCGCGTGGCGGTTGGCAACAGCAAGCTGATGGAAAAGGAAGGCGCCGCCTGGCATCCCTGCCACCATGCCGGCACCATCGTACATGTCTCAGTAGATGGCACTTACGCCGGACATGTTGTGATTAGTGACCGCGTAAAGGAGTCATCGGCCGATGCCATTAAGGCATTGAAAGGTGCTGGTGTGCTCAGGACGGTCATGCTGACCGGCGACCAGGAGACCGTTGCTTCGGCGGTGGCGTCCGAACTTGGCCTGGACGAGTTCCATGCCGGTCTTCTCCCCGCCGACAAAGTGTCTGAGGTTGAGCGACTTATCGCAGAAGGTACTCTGGCTTTCGTCGGCGACGGCATCAACGATGCACCCGTTTTGACCCGGGCCGATGTCGGTATCGCAATGGGCGCACTCGGCTCAGACGCCGCCATCGAAGCTGCGGACATAGTGCTGATGGACGATAATCCCTCGAAGGTGGCATCGGCCATCCGTATTGCCCGCCGAACCCTTCGCATCGCCAGGGAAAACATCTGGTTCGCGATTGGCATCAAGGTTCTGGTACTGCTGCTTGCCGCTCTGGGCATTGCAACGATGTGGATGGCAGTCTTCGCCGATGTGGGCGTCACCGTCCTGGCCGTCCTGAACGCCATGCGCGCCCTCCGCGGCTAGTTCTTGCTCCGAACGTAAAGCGTTGATTTTCAGCTAAATCCTTAGTTCATGTCTGCGCAAATAGAGCAGACATGAATACGTGAAGTGGTTGATTATCAGCGTTTTGCGTTTTTGCCGGTTGTCGGGAAAGCGGTATTTTTGTGCCGATATGATACGTGAGATGCTGGATTTGATGATGCCGAGGGAGTGCCTGGTGTGCGGGAGGCGGCTGGGCGCTAAGGAGGAGCATTTGTGCCTGTACTGCGCGGTGGATTTGCCGATGACGTACTTCTGGGAGAGGGCGCATAACCCTATGGCCGATCAGTTCAATGCGCTTTTGGAACAAATGCGTCAGGCCGAAACTGAGGAGGGTGATGTAGGCCGGGTAGACGAGGCCGAGTGGGGGACCGATAACGATACCGGGGCGAGAGAACGGATGGAGTATGCAAGGGCTTGTGCGTTAATGTTTTACCATCATGAGAATCCTTTCAAACACATTCCGAAGGCGTTGAAGTACGACGGGAATATTAAGGCAGGGCGGTATTATGCGACGATGCTTGGGAGAAAGATGGCGGAAAGCGGCAATTGGGGGGATGTGGATTTGGTTATTCCGGTGCCGCTGCATTGGTTCAGGCGATACAGGCGCGGCTATAATCAGGCGGAGGTTATAGCAAAAGCTGTCGCAAGGGAATTAGGTGCCAGATTCCGGTCCGACATTCTGTGCCGAAAGCACAGGACGAAATCGCAGACTAAGCTGGATGCAGCCGCGAGGTTAAGGAATGTGCAGGGGGTGTTCGGGGTGAAGAAGCGATGCGCTGCAACGCATGTGCTCATTATCGACGACACGTTCACGACGGGAGCCACATTATGTGCGTGCTATTTTGCTGTGAGACAGGCGTTTGGGCCGAATGTCAGGATTTCAGTGGCGACACTTGCCGTGGTGCAGGCATAAATATAGCGGTGCCATAGGCATAACGTGCACAAACAAGGGCCGTGGACCTTGGCGTGGACTGCCGATGCTGTGTGGGTTACATGTACCTGAAATAAACGGCTTCGGCGGCGGTGACGGCGGCGGTTTCCGTCCTGAGGCGGGATGTGCCAAGGTGCACGGGGATGTATCCGTGCTCAAGCGCAAGCTTGGCTTCGGCGGGGGAGAAGTCCCCTTCGGGGCCGATTAATACCGTCACGTCCTGTCCGGAATACCCCTCCAGGGCCTCCCGGATGCTGATCCGAGGCACGGAAGGGTCCTCGAAGCAGTAGGCTATGAGGCGAAGCGGGGCGGCGGTGCTATGGCCGTCGCCAGTCCCGACGTTGCTGTGGGAACCGGCGGCATCAGCATCGCCATGCGAACCGCGGGTGTCAGTACCGGCCTTGTCGCCGGAAAGGATAAAATCCTTCACGCTCACGGGTTCCATAATCTCCGGAATCCGCGCCTTAAGCGACTGCTTGGTGGCGGATAGTGCAATGCGCAAGGCCCTTTCGGTCTTATAGACCTTCCTTTCCGAATGTTCCCCGATAAGCGGTGCAATCACGTCTACGCCTATTTCAGTGGCTTTTTCTAGGAACCACTCGAAGCGGTCGTTGTTCTTGGTGGGGCAGCAGCCGATGCAAAGCCTGTACGGATGCCCGCCGAAGCCTTCCTCGACAGAAAGCACCCGGGCCGAAGCACCTTTGGGGCTGTCGTCAAGCAACTGGCAGTGGTAAAGCGTTCCTTTGCCGTCAATCACGTCTATCGGATCCCCGGTGCGGTGTCGCAGTACCCTGACGCAGTGGGCGCTTTCCTCGGCGTCCAACCTGCACTCCAGCGGAGATACTTCGTATGCGTAAAACAGTTCCATCACTTACGGATAATCTCTATTTCGCCGCGAAGCCCCACTTTCAGAATCTGGGACGCTTTCCCGGTGGAATCAGTGTCCACTGACGGCGGAACCACGAAATCGACAGCCTCCTTAATCTCAGCCGGAATCTCCGAAAAACGTTTGGGCGTAGGCTCTCCGGAAATATTGGCCGAAGTGCTCACAATGGGTCTTCCGAACTTGAAAACCAGCTGCCTGCACCATTCCATCAGTGGAATCCTGATACCCACGCTGCCGTCTTCGGCAACCGTTGACGCGGCAAGGTGCCAGCGGTCCCCGGCGTCTCCCGGCAAGCCGCAAATGGCTGAAGGATAGATGATTGTCATAGGTGCATCGTTCACTTCCACAAGGTCCACCGCAATTGAAGGAATCTCCTTGACGTACTTAGCCACCATGTCCAGGTCCGACGCCAGCAGCACCAGCGACTTTGAATCGGCCCGCTTTTTAATTTCAAATATACGGGCCACTGCGGCAGGGTTGGTTGCATCGCAGCCGAGACCCCACACCGTGTCTGTGGGATAAAGTATTGTGCCGCCTTCGCGCAGTGTCTTAAGTGCTTCAGCGAGAATTTCTTCCGGTTTCATAATAGCTTGCGGTAATGGGATAGTGATCCGAATATTCCACCCGCCCCACGTCGCAGGATACGATTTCAAGATCGGCGGGATAGAGTATATAGTCGATTCTTAGCATGGGCCAAAGTGCGCGATGCGTTGCGCCCAGCCCGTGGCCGGCCTTTGCAAAAGAGTCTTTCCTGCCTCTGAGCAGGCGAAAATAAGTATATGAGAGGGGAGTATCGTTAAAATCGCCCACAACAAGCGAACGCACAGGTGCGCTGTCTATTCCGCGAAGGACCTCGGCCACCTGTTTCGGCCGCTCGGTAATGGAGCGTTTCATTTTCCTTTCGGTCTCCTCTACAGCGCCGTTGCGCGTTGCAAGTGCCGATAACGAAATATTGTAACTCTCTAAATGACAATTGTATATGCGAACGGTGGAGCTGTCCAGCTTTACGTCGGTCCAAAGAGCCAGGTTAGTGGATTTTTCGAAGGAAATCTTTCCTTTCCCAACAATCGGCCGCTTGCTGAGAGTAAGGTTTCCGAACCGGCCTGTCTTTCCAACAAACACGTAATACTCAGCGTGATATCCGGGGAAATGCTTGCTTATCCACTGGTCGGCCGACACCCCTGTAGGGAGGAAAAACTCCTGCAGGCAAATAATGTCGGCGTCGGTGGACATGAGATAACTGCTTACATCTTCGGCCAGATCCATCCTCTTCGCGTCCTTCGGCCCGTGCGCAAACAGACCGGCGTTATAGGAAACCACCTTAAGGCTGGGCTGGGCTTCGTCGGCCCGCGAATTGCCGAACTGGATATATCTGCCGGCAAAAAACAGCGAAGGCAGAAGCGCCAGGAACAGCAATGTGCGCATGTGCGAGCGCCTGATAAGCGCCCACACGAAAAGCACCAGCGCCATCGGGAGAACGACAGGATAAAGCAGGCCGAAAAGCGTGAAAAACCAGGCTTTCGCGGGGTCTATGAATATTGATAAATAGCTGAGTATCAGAAGAACCGACAGCGTCAGGGCGACACTGCCAAAAGACAGATGCGACAGCCAGTGCCGCGACTTCTGCTTCTTTTGGGGCATTTATCTGTAAATCTGCTTTGTCTTGCGCCAGTAAAGAATTGTGAGCCAGCCGAAAAGGGCGCCTCCAAGGTGAGCGAAATGCGCAATGCCCATTCTGGTTCCCGTGATTCCGGTGAACAGTTCTATGCCGATGAAAATCAGCACCCACCACTTTGCATCGAGAGTTATGGGCGGGAAAATGAGGGTGAGCCTGGCCTCCGGATACAGCATTGCGAAGGCCACCAGCACGCCGTAAACTGCGCCTGATGCGCCCAGAACGTTGGGGATGCTGTTGTAAATGGTCTGAGGATCTATCCCGGGATACTGCTTAAGCAGCCCCTGTACCTGTAAAAACTCAACTCCGGTATGCAGAAGCACTGCTCCGAAGCCTGTAATAAGGTAGAATACAATGAATTTCTTTGTTCCGAGGACCCTTTCCACAACCATGCCGAACATAATCAGCGTGTACATGTTGAAGAAGATGTGCAGGAAATTGTCGTGCATGAACATGTGGGTTACCACCTGCCACCAGCGGAAGTCCGTCGCCAGGGGGAAGGCCATGGAAAAAGTGTCGATCATGAACGGGCGGTTGATAAGTGTCGCCACGAACATTATCACGTTCAGATACAGGAGGTTGCGGGTTACAACCGGTATGTTTTCAAGAAATCGTGCCATTAAAATCTTTTTTCAAGTTCTTCGGCCGGGACTATTGATATTATCCGCCTGCCATTGGATGTGAATTCCGGATTGTCGCTTTGCAGGAGGCTGTCCACAAGGCGCTGAGCCTCAAGGGGCGAAGTGATTTTGGCGGCTCCGGCGGCGCCAAGTGCTGCAAACTTCTGAGCCATAGCCTGTTCCATCACTCCGGGGAGTGCAGTCTGGTCCTGCTCCAAAAGCAGTTGAAGCTCGCCGACTAAAGCTTCGGCCTTTCCGGTTTCGGCCGAATAACCCTCAGGGACGCCGTTAACCACCACAGTATCAGTGCCGAAAGGCGTAATGTCGAAGCCGAGCGTGCGCAAAAGCTCAGCGTGCTCTTCGAAAAGCAGCCTGCCTTTCACGCCCACAGTCACCTGAACGGGGAACAGCGCCTCCTGCGACACATGCGCATTGGCGGTGAGGGCTTTGAGGAAGCGGTCGTACATCAGCCTCTCCCGGGCGCGGGCTGCATGCACTATCATAAGGCCCGAAGCGCTTTGCGTAAGTATGTACTGCCCCTTCACCACCAGAATCTGGGCCGAAGGCATTGTCCTTTCCTCGAACAGAGCACCATAGTTCTGGCTTGGCTCCACATAGCGTCTGGTTTCATAGGAACGGCTTCCGGCCGCTGGTCCAAGGTCCTCAAAAGGATTGAAATTCAAATCCACTCCTGCCGTGGGCACGCTGGAGGGGCGATATTCGTCGAAACGCGTTCCCACAACAGGGATGTCCTTGTCCTCGGGGTTATCGAAGTCGATGGCCCCTGCCACGCTTCCACGGCCCATCGCCTCCTTGACGGCGGCGAAAAGCGACTGGAAAACGAGTTGCTCTTCTTCGAACTTTATTTCCGTCTTTGTGGGATGTATGTTCACGTCTATCGCTGCGGGGTCAAGTGACAGATAGATGAAATACGAAGGCGTCACTCCGTCGGGAATCAGGTTTTCGTATGCCTTCATCACCGCCTTGTGCAGGTAAGCGCTGCGAAAATACCTTCCGTTTACGAAGAAAAACTGGTTTCCAAGCGTTTTCCTGGCCGATTCGGGCCTTCCCACATAGCCTTGGATGTCAACTATGCTGGTGTTGGCCTGAATATCCATCAACTCGCCCACTAGCGACGTGCCCAGAAGGTCCTGGATGCGGAACTTATGGCTTTTGGCGGGTTTTACGACATGTATGTCCCTGCCGTTGTGGGTAAGCGTAAAGGCAATGTCCGGCCTTGTGAGGGCTACTCTTTGGAATTCCTCCACTATGTGCCGAAGCTCAACGTTGTCAGATTTCAAAAACTTCCGCCGGGCCGGGATATTGTAAAATAGGTTGCGTACGGCAAAATTGCATCCGACAGGGCAGGATACTTCACGTGAGCCTGTCTGTTCCGATGCGGCCACTGTAATTTCAACGCCGGATTCCTGGTCGGCCGTGCGTGTCCTTAAAGTGACTTCCGCTACGGCCGCGATTGACGCAAGAGCCTCTCCGCGGAAGCCGAAACTGAGGATATGATGCAGGTCTTCGGCCGAAGAAAGCTTGCTTGTAGCATGCCTTTCGAAGCACAGGACTGCGTCGTCGGGAGTCATGCCGCTGCCGTTGTCAATAACCTGGATTAACGTGCGTCCGGCGTCGGTTACCACCACTTTTATGTCGTTCGCCCCTGCATCAACGGCGTTTTCCATCAGCTCTTTTACCACGGAAGCGGGTCTTTGGACCACTTCTCCCGCGGCAATCATGTCCGAAATATTCCTTGGCAGTATCCTTAGTTCCATCCTTTACAGAAGTTCAAAGAATTTGGCGATGAAAACGAGCACCACCACAATCAGAATCAGGGTTACAATAGAGATTATGGTATGCGCTACGCCCATGTCCGAGCGGGTTTTCATATAATTGCCGTTGCGGAAGGCTCCGCGAAGACTGCTGCCCGGGACATATTCTCCGCTCTGGCGCGCTTTCTCGTTGGTGCCGTCCACCTCGCCGAACATCTGGCGGCGCTTCTCCTCCTCCGGATCATAGTACCGGGGCTTGTAATTGAAAACCCTGTGCGGCTGGTTGCCGAAAAAGCCGAAATTGAAAAAACTGGCCATAATCCATATCCTTTATCCTACAAATATACCAAAAATTACTTAAACAGCGCCCTCACAAGGGCCGGGATGTCGGCCACTTTCACCACCTCGATGCCCTGGGGCTTGCGGTCGAAGTGGGTGTAGGAGCTTACGAAGATTCGCTTGAAGCCCAGGCGAGCGGCTTCGGTGGCGCGGCGGGCGGCCTGGGAGACGGGGCGTATTTCGCCGCTTAGGCCCACTTCACCGGCGAAGCAGACGTCGGAGGGGATGGAGTAGTCGAAGTTGGAGGAGAGTACGGCGCAGATTACGGCAAGGTCGCAGGCGGGATCGGTGATTCTTAGGCCGCCGGCCATGTTCAGGAACACGTCCTTCTGCCCCAATTTGAAGCCTGCACGGCGTTCCAGCACTGCCAGGAGCATATTCAGGCGCCTTACGTCGAAGCCGGTAGCGCTTCGCTGGGCGGTTCCGTAAACTGCACTTGAAACCAGGGCCTGGACTTCGAATAGGAAGGGCCGGTTGCCGTCCAGCATAGCGCTGATGGCGGTGCCGCTGAGGCCTTCCTCATGCATTGGAATCAGCATTTCGGAGGGATTTTCGACCTCCCTGAGGCCAGTCCCCGTCATTTCGAAAACGGCCAGTTCCGAAGTAGAGCCGAAGCGGTTCTTGATGCTCCGGAGCACCCTGTACGCGCCCCGGTTTTCGCCTTCGAACTGAAGCACGACATCCACGATGTGCTCCAGGATTTTGGGGCCGGCGATGGTGCCTTCCTTGGTAATATGGCCTATCAAAATGACCGGGATACCGCTGGATTTAGCGAAGCGGAGCAGCTGCGCTGCCACTTCTTTAATCTGGCTTACGCTGCCTGCCGTGGATTCCACATGCTGGCAGTACATTGTCTGGACGGAGTCAACTATAACAAGGTCCGGTGCAGCTTTTTCGGCTTCGGCAATAATTGTCGACATGTCCGTCTCGCTGAATATAAGGCAGTTGGAGGCATCGCCGCCGAGGCGGTCGGCCCGCATTTTTACCTGCTTTACGCTCTCCTCACCGGTGACGTACAGCGTCTTGAGATTGGGACTGTTTAGCGGAAGCTGGAGTGACAGTGTACTTTTGCCGATGCCTGGCTCGCCGCCCATCAGCACCAGCGAGCCTTTCACGATGCCGCCGCCGAGAAGACGATCCACTTCCTTTGAGCCGAGGGATACCCTGTCCTCCTGGCTTGAGGAAACGTCCTTGAGCGGCATGGGCTTACGCGATGCACCAGGGATCGACATGGGGGCAGTCTTCCCGGTTACCACTTCCTTTTCCACAAAGCTGTTCCACTCGCCGCAGGCAGGGCACTTGCCCATCCATTTAGGATACTCGTTCCCGCAGTTGGAGCAGAACCACACGGTCTTACTTTTCGCCATAATCTATTCGCTCATTATCAGTGCATTGGCCCATACTTCGCAGCCTTCGCATCGGCCCACGAAGCCCAGGCGTTCGGTGGTAGTTGCTTTGACCGAAACACGGTCTTCTTCGACCCCCAGGATCGGGGCCAAAGTTTGTCTCATAGTTAGGATATGCAGTGCCAGTTTAGGCTTTTGCAGGGCTATGGTTATATCCACGTTCCCCACTTTATACCCTTTCTCATGGACAATGGCAACCACTTTCTCCAGAAGGATTTTGCTGTCGATTCCCTTCCACTCATCCGACGTATCGGGGAACAGGTGGCCTATGTCACCGAGGGCCAGGCAGCCCAGAAGGGCGTCACACAGTGCGTGTATAGCTACATCCCCGTCCGAATGGGCTACAAAGCCGGTGTCCGAAGGGATGCGAACACCTCCGAGCCACATTGGAAGCCCTTCCTTAAGGGCGTGTACGTCATATCCGTTACCTGTTCTAATATCCATGGCACGTCTGTTTTGACAAATATAAGGATTTTTTGGCATCTTGGGTCCATCCGGGGCAGTGTCTTCAGGTCAAATCCACGCGTTGTCTGCTTAGACCTAGCCGTTCCTATTCTGAAATTTTTTAAAGTATAGTTGCATGTATCTTAAACTTTACATATCTTTGTAAAAAACAAAAAGTATGGTAGTCCCCAACATAAAACAACTGAGAGAATCAAGAGGGATGACCCAGGAGCAACTGGGCCTTCTCATCGGTATGGGTAAGTCTCAGATATCCAGAATGGAGCATGGTACCCTTGGTAGTATTGAAACTTATTCAAGGGTTCTTCAGGCTTTAGGATACAGGCCGGAAGTAAGGTATGTAGATGAACGCCCTGGGAATAATCTGAATAGGGACTCCGTATTGTCGCTTTTAAAAGTTTACTATTTATACAACAATAGCGTGTTGGGGATTGAAAGAATGGGATTGTTTGGCAGTTTCGCCAGAGATGAAGCAAATGAAGAAAGCGATATCGATATTCTTATCTCGCTGCATAAGCCCAGTCTGTTGAAGTACTCTTCCATATCCCGACAACTGGAATATATTTTCGGCCGAAAAGTAGACCTTGTCTCCGAAAAAGCAATCCATACTGATGAATTTGCAAAGCAACTGTCAAAAGACGTTATCTATGTTTCCGAATAAGGCCAGAATTGTTTCTCTTCTTGATGCGTCAATAAAAGAGATGGAGCTTCTACAGCAGATGAGCGCCGGGATAAACATCCCTGATGACTTCATCTCTTCCATTTCCGGCCTTACTGTTTACCGGGCATGCGGAATGAGCCTCCAGTACATTACCGAGAATTTTATAAAGGTAAGAAATATTCAGGGGCGCGACTTTTTCTCACCTTACAAAGAAATCCCCTGGGAAGACGTTTTCGGAATGAGAAATTTTCTGTGTCACGAATACGGCGACTCGGATCCCGAAGGCATATTCAACACGGTTAAGGAGGATGTTCCCATTCTTTTAGATGTTACCCGGAAGATATTGAAAGATATAGATGCAAACCCAGGCAATAGTGCTATTTAAGTAGGGATCTTCCGGTCCCGGTCACGTTTTTGCCCGTTTTCTTTCCCTTCGTCGTCACGATTTACGGCGACGGTCACGTTTGGGGCAGTTTTTCGACCCGAGGCCGTTGTGATTTATGCTAAAATTTCAGTATATTAGCGGAAATTATATACTGGAAAGTATGAAACGATTCTTCTTGTTTGCCCTGGCCATGGCGGCCGTGATGGGGTGCGAAAAAGGACCGGCGCTGCTGGACCCTGCAAAGTTCGATGGCGAAGTTGACGGAAAAAAGGTGGCTCTGTACACCATCCAAAACGGGGATGTGAGCGTGCAGGTGACCAATTTTGGCGCCCGCGTGGTCTCGACATTTACCAAGGACAGGGACGGAAAATGGGCTAATATCGTGGTGGGCCACGACAATCTGGCCGATTATGTGACGCCTCCCGGAGAGCGCTTCCTTGGCGCTACGGTGGGTCCTGTGGCAAACCGCATCGGCGCGGCTCAGTTCACCGTGGACGGGGAAACGTACAATACCCCTGTCAACGACAACGGGAAGAATACGCTGCATGGCGGATTCATAGGCATCGACAACCTGGTATGGGATGTGAAAGCCGTGACGGACAGCTCCTTAACACTGGGTTTGCTGCATCCGGACGGCCTGGAGGGCTATCCCGGCAACCTGGACATCACCCTCACCTATAGCGTCAGCGCGGCTTCTGAGTTCGGCGTGTACGTTGAGGCTGTGACAGACAAGGCCACTCCGGTGAACATCACGCACCATCCTTTCTTCCGCTTGGGAGAGGGAAGCGTGGAGGATTACCGGATGTGGATCAAGGCTTCGGCCTATCTGCCCATCGACCCTCTGAGCATTCCCACCGGGGAAATTGCGCCTGTGGAGGGTACGCCCTTTGATTTCCGCACGCCCCACGCTATAGGCCAGTTCATCGGCCAGGATAATGAGCAGCTGCGCAACGCCAGAGGGTACGACCACAACTGGTGCCTGGATAAAGAAACCGACGGCGTGGAGCTGGTGTGCAGCGTTGTGGACAACGAAACGGGCCGTTTCGTGGAGGTCCTGACCGACCAGCCAGGCCTGCAGTTCTACAGCGGCAACTTCTTTACCGGGGACGAATATCGCGGCTCCCTGGCCCTGGAAGCCCAGCGCTGGCCGGATGCCGTGAACCATGAGAATTTCGGCCAGGTACTTCTGCAGCCCGGCGAAAAATATACTTCCACTACCCTTTACCGCTTGGGCGTGAAACCCGTCTGGGAGCCCGCGGGGGAGCGTATCCGCACCACCTGGGCCGATGAAGTGTCCCCGCAGAATGCCCGTCCGGAATATCCCCGTCCGCAGCTTGTGCGCAAGGATTGGAAGAACCTGAACGGCCTGTGGGACTATGCTATCGTCCCGGCCGACGCCCCCAAGCCTTCCTACCGCGACGGTCAGATCCTGGTGCCCTTCTGCGCTGAATCGGCCCTTTCAGGCGTAGGCCTGAGGGTGGGAGAAAAGAACGCCCTCTGGTACAGGACTTCCTTCGACGTGCCCAAGGCATGGAAGGGCCGTGTGCTGCTGCACTTTGACGCTGTGGACTGGAAGACGCAGGCCTGGCTCAACGGCAAGGAATTGGGCATCCATACCGGCGGCTATACTGCTTTTTCCTTCGACATAACTGACTTCCTGGCCGAAGGCTCACAAGAGCTGGTAGTGAAGGTGCTTGACGGCACCGACAACGGCGAGCAGCCCCGCGGGAAGCAGGTTTCCAACCCCCACAGTATCTGGTACACGCCTGTCACCGGCATCTGGCAGACGGTCTGGCTGGAGCCCGTTGCCGCGGCCTACGTAAAGGACTACAACGTGGTGGCCGATATCGACGCCGGCACTATTACCGTCCTGGCTGATGTTGAAGGCCCCGCCGACGAAGTTTCCATAGTCCTGAAGGAAGGTGGGGAGGGCTATTCCACGCTTGACGGAAAGGCCGGGGAGAAGATTGCCGAAGTAAGCGTAAAGCCCGGCGAGGCAGCTGTGCTGGAGGTCCCCGGCGCCGAGCTCTGGTCTCCAGAGCATCCTTACCTCTATGCGCTTGAAATCCAGACGCTTGCCGACGGAAAAGTGCAGGACAAGGTATCGGCCTACACAGCCCTTCGTAAAAGCTCCGAAGTGAAGGACGCAGCCGGTTACCGCAGGCTGGGCCTTAACGGCAAGCCGTACTTCCAGTTCGGCCCGCTGGACCAGGGCTGGTGGCCCGACGGCCTTTACACTGCCCCCACCGACGAAGCTATGGTCTATGACATCGTGAAGACGAAGGACTGGGGCTGGAACATGATACGCAAGCACATCAAGGTGGAACCCGCCCGCTGGTACTGGTACTGCGACCGCATGGGCGTTGCCGTGTGGCAGGACATGCCGTCCCTCGCCGGCAACATAACGGCGGAAAAAGGCGATCCCAATCCTCAGTGGGGACAGTGGGGCTACGACACCGGCTGGGACTATCCGCTCACGGAAACCGCAAAGGCCACATATTATAAGGAATGGGGCGAAATAATGGCACAGCTCAAGAAGTACCCGTGCATCCTGGTGTGGGTGCCCTTCAACGAAGGCTGGAGCCAGTTCGACACCGAAAAGGCCGTTGCATTTACATACGAACAGGATTCAACCCGCCTGGTGAATTCCGCATCCGGCGGCAATTCCCGCCTCTGCGGCGATATTCTTGATGGCCACAACTACCCCAGGCCCACCATGAAATTCCGTTCCGAGGGCCGCCAAATCGACGTCCTTGGCGAGTACGGCGGCATTGGCTGCGCCATTCCGGACCACCTGTGGCAGGCCGACAGGAACTGGGGCTACAAAGGCCTATGTGCCAATGGAGAGGAAGTCCTTGCGAAGTACGAAAAATACGCCGACATGTTCATCCCTACCATACTTGATGGTGTATCGGCCGGCGTTTATACCCAGACCACCGACGTGGAGATTGAAGTGAACGGCATCATGACCTACGACCGCAAGGTGATCAAGGTGGACGAAGAGAAATTCCGCGCCATTAACCAGCGTGTGCTTTCCACGCTTAAGGATTAAGCTTTTTTATTCGTCGACTCGTATTCCCGCAGGGCCTGTATGGCCTTGGGCAAAACCACGAAGCGGGCCAAGGAATCCTGTAAATCGGCCTCTCAACGCAGGCCGAAGAGAAAATTCGCAGGGAAAACATAAAAGGAAAAGGCAAACAATGCTCACTATGAAGTGGATAAAAAGGTACGGAAAGCCATTGCCGATATAGGAGGCACCATGCCTGAAGACCTGCCATCGGCAGAGAGCATTAAGCAGGTGGAAGCAAAACAAAAGAATCTTTTGAAAGAGTAGATTACCGTTATCTACGGGCGTCGATGATGCGTCCGTTCCAGTTTAAGCCGAAGGCGAAGTCATATACTGAGCCTTCGGCATCTGTATAGCAGCGCATGTCTCCAGGAGTGTCCTCGAACTGCTCCTCAACAGTGCGCATATCGGCCGGAAGCTGGCACGGGAGCTTGCCTACAGGAGCGAACTTGCCGCTGATTACGTCAAGCAGGGCGTTGTTGCATACGCCGAAGCCCAGCAGGATAGCATCGGCATAGGGCTCGACCTCGGCGGGAACAAAGGGACGGTCTACATGGATGACCAGGACAACGGGTTTGTCCCCCATCAGGGCCTTAGTATCCCGGACCATGTACATATCAGGCTCGTTGGAAGAGTATTCTGTCCGGCCTTTATAGCTGCGGTTGGCAGATGCCTCGGAAGGATCCCCGCCGGCAAGGCTGACCTCGCGGGCATATTCGGCCGTGTAGGGGCCCCACTGCAGGGAAATGGGATTGTAATGTCCTTCCTTTTCTCCATCGCCAGGCTGGATATAACCCCAGTGACCGTAGGGAGTCTTGATGGAAACAAGGGCGAAGTCGGCTTCTTCCGGGGATTCGGCAATGTCAAAATACCTCGACAGAAGTTCATGGGAGAAAGGATATTCGTCATACTCTTCCGTGGGCTTCATCCAATGTGTAAGGCCGGCAGGGACGTGACGAAGCGGCTCCCAGACCTTGGGACGAGATGCCCGGTCGGTGCCGGGCATGACAGGTAGCACATGCCCATGGTTTTTCAGCATGACTATGCTCTTGAGCTGGGCATCATAACCGGCGGCGACGAATTCCTTGCAGCCCACGATCTCATCGGCCTTTACGGGGTCCACGTAAGGGTTTTCAAAGAGGCCCACGCGGAAAATGTTCAGGAGCAGGCGGCGGGCGCTGAGCTCAAAGCGTTCACGGGCGCTTTCGACCCCATACTTCTCTTCCCAAAGCTTGTAAGCCTCCAGGCTTGGGCCATTGTCATAGACACCACCCAACTGGTCGCAGCCGGCCTCGAAGGCCTTCAGACGGCGCTCGGCGAGGCTGGCAGTTTCCATCCCCCAGGGGGTGCCCTTGTGCTGCCAGGCAACGGTATAGTCCTTTACAATGCCCCAGTCCGTGCAAACCACGCCTTCAAATCCATATTTGTCACGAAGAAGGTCCTGAATAATGTACTTGCTGAATCCGTTACCAACATTCTCTCCGCTCGGATCCTGATTGTAAGAAATTGTATAATAAGGCATAACGGCCGACGCCGAGGAGGTTTTGCCCTTCAGCTTGAAGGCCCCTTCGGTGAAAGGAATAAGCCCCAGCGCAAAGTTTCCACCTGGGTATACGGCATATTTGCCAAGGGAGAAATGGGCATCGCGGCCGCCTTCGCCACTTCCTCCGCCCGGCCAGTGCTTGACCATACAGTTGACACTCTGGTTACCCCAGCCGTCTTTACTTCCAGGTGTGGTCTGGAAGGCGTCGCAATATTCGCGGGCAATGGCGGCATTAAGCTCCGGATCCTCGCTGAAAGTGCCGTAGAAGCGGCGCCAGCGCGGATCGGTGGCAATGTCGATTTGGGGCGAAAGTGCCGTTGCGATGCCAAGCGCACGGTATTCGGCCGATACAACCTCACCGTGACGACGTATGACATCCATGTCAAAAGTGGCGCCCATACCCAGCTCACGCGGCCAGCGGGAAATACTGCTGCTGCCGTCCGGGTCGAACTCCCCGTCAGGCTCGTGATTGTAGGTGCTGGTATTGGTTTTCCCGTTAGTGTAATTGCGAGGGTCGGTTGAATTGTTGGCCGGGATGCCAAGGGGCATTGATTCGCACAGCGCCTGTACTTTATTGGCCCATGCTGCGCCGGCTCCGGGAGAAGAGATTCCGGCCACCAGAACATGGCGTACGTTGTCTTCAGAGAGGAATTTAATCTGTTTCTCACTGAGCTCCGGCTTATCAATCGTAACCGACGAAGAATAAATCATCAGTCCGCAAATCTGCTCCACGCTCATCTGTGAGGCAAGGTCCGCCGCCCGTTTTTCGGCCGGAAGCCGCCAGTCCTCATAAGGGTCCAGCGCACCGTTGCGGTTAAGGTCCTTGAACAGCAGATCCTTCTCCATTATTGTTGGAGCGCTGCTGTATCCCAGTACAGGGCCCTTGGTCTGGATTGCGAGCGTGTAGCCGTCGTGCGGCTCAAAATTAATCCTATTAGGCGTGCAAGAGACTGTCGCCGCAAAGCAAAAGATAAACAGTTTTTTCATCGTATTGTATTCCATACAAGTTTCCGTGCTTCGTCCGCATCATCTTCGGTCCCGGGAGGACAGAAGATGATGTCTTCAGGTTTTATGTCCAAGAGAGTATAGGCGTAACAAAGGGAGGCGATGTACTTGGGCATACCCTCCGCCAGGTGAGTGTTGTCCTGACTCCGTTGGAGAAGATAGCCGTATTGTGAAAGGGATTCATCGGCACGACAGGCCTCGATGGCCTTTCCCACGTTAATGCAGGCGTCCATTCCCAGTTCCCGGCATGCCTTTGGGGCGGCCTTCTGAATCAGCCTATACTGCTTACGGTAAAGCTTGTCCCATCCGGCCTGGTCCTTCGGCGTGCGACCGCCGTTATAGGCATCCACGGCCGCCTGCCGATAGTCGGTATTGCCTTTGGGATATGCAAACGGAACCATGAGCGCGGTCTTCATGCTATAGCCGCACATTGCCTTCACTTCGGCCATCAGCTCCTTTATGCCGCAGGATTCCCAAATGCCGCCGAAGGTGGCTTCCGGCTGAAATACAATCCAGTCCCAGGGCTCGTCCTTTACGATGCTTTCCAATGTGACTCCTATGCCGGCCAGGCCGTTTTCATAGCCCTCTGATGGCGTTTTTCTGGGATCTTCTGTTGCGGTATACTTCCAATACTGATAGGTAGAATGCACCTTCTGCTCCTGTCCGTTGTGAATATATACGTAGTTGGTATCGCTGATTCCATGCCACTGATCTACCAGCGTGCTGCCGCCCAGATAGCCGTGGCCTACAATCACCGGCTTTCCTGCGCTGGAAGCTATTGCACTTAGGTAGCGCATACTGTCACGGGTCCAGCTGTTTCCTACGCCCAGGATACGCAGGGTGTCAGACTGCTGCGCCGATGCGATGCAGGAAATCAGCAGAACCATTATTGTCAGCCGTTTCATTCTGAGTAAAGTTTGATGCGGTATATTCCAGAGACTTTGAAGCGTTCGTGGGCGGCTTTTTTGAATCGGCGCTGGTAAGAAAGGCCGTACATTGGGGCGGGTATGATTGTTCCGTCCGGCGCGGTGAAGTCATCCTGGTAAAGACGTCCGCGCAGGTAGAGCATATTGTGATGGCCGGTTTCATCACCGTTCAGCACCTGCCATACCTTTCCGTCGCGGAGTTCCTCGCATGATGCAAGATGTCCGCTGAAGCTGATCCAGGCGCCCACGCCGGCGATGATATATTCGTCGGGCGCCGTTTGGACGATGATTCCATGGGCGTTCTTCTCTCCATCAATGCAGTGAACGTAAAAAGTGTAATTACCCAGGGGAAGTGATAATTCAGCATCTTCCGGATCTACTTTGGGCTCCCTGTAGAAAGCGCGCATTGGATGGTCTTCGCAAAGAAGAGGCATCATCTCGGAAATGACACGGCACTCCTGAACATAATATGGATTATCGTAATTCTCCTCATAGCCGAAGGAGAAAATCCCTTTGGCGCCGGCTTCGCCCAGGGCGTACCAAAGCCTGCCGGCATCGCATTTGGTTTCAGGAATAAAGAGCGGCTGACCTTCAGCATACGCACCGCAGATGCGGCCAAAACCGGGATTGTAGATGTCAGGCGACACCCAGTCGAGATGTGGTGCGTGCTCTTTCCAGACGTCCAGGACGCATTCCCGAGGGCCGCCGTTGGGGTATTTCCCATAGGGGGCATCGGCCGCCTTGAGCCATGCGTTGGAGAACATAGGAATATCGTAGACTTCCTTACCGGCTACGGCAACTTGGTCGATATACTTTGCAAAAGCCTGAGCCATAAAGCGCTGCGGAGCAAGCGGGTCGGTATCGGTCTCCCAGCCGCCTTCCTGCCAGGCTTTCAGCCCTTCCGGACAGCAGTCCCTTTCGATAAAGGCGCCACATTCGTTTTCAACTTGAATACATACCACCCTGTGATCTTTGTCCGCCTTTTTTAGATGCGCCATCAAAGCAGAAAATGCAGCTTTGTCGGCTTCCAGAGCCTCTTTGCAAAATGGTGAAATGGCCGTAGAAACAGACCCGTCAGGGGCAACCGCGTAGAAACTGTTCTGCCTTATCCATAACGGCGGGTAAGAGGATTCACCGTTTTTCCAGGTGCCGAACCAGAGAAGGCCAAGGTACAGATCCCGCTTTTCGGCTGCTTTCAGCAGGTGGTCCACCAGCGAGAAATCAAACACTCCCGGTTCGATTTCTGTCTGTGCCCAGCTTACTGGCGCAAGAACAGCGTTGTAGCTCAGCGCTACAGCTATATCCAGGGAAGAATCCATGGATTCCGGCGTCGAGGCGTTGGAATTGTGCATCTCCCCTCCGAACAGCACTTGGGGGGCTTCTTGCCGTATCGTGCAAGACGCGGCGAGAATCATAAAGAGCAGGATAACAATCGTGTATTTTTTCATGGCAATTCTATAATCAAAACAGCATCTGCGCGAAGGGGACGCGAATCAGTCTCGCCCGTGAGTGTAATCTTTACGGGGCCGGCCTCAAATTCATATTCTCCGAGAGGTGCCCATTCCCCTTTGGTCTGTCCCACAAGCGGGATGGAGCGGGCATCCACGGTGATTTGATTGGCCTGGCCGGAGTTTTCTATTCGGTAATGCGTAATGGGCGCAAGCGGATCTTTCAAATTCAGATAAGAATACAGGGCGTAGTGTCCCGGTCTGGAAAGCTCACCTTCAAAGATAACAGGGGCATCTGGTTTCGAGGCCTGGAGTTCCAGATAGGTGGGACCGTAACCACGGTTTTTGCGGACGCGTTCCCAATTCGGCGCAGAAACCTTCCCGTCCAGGTCGTCAATCAGGATATCAGGTGCGGAACCGTCCAGGCAGGGATCGGCCATTATCCGGTCCCGAATATCGGCCGCCGGCACGTCCTGGAGCGGAATGCCTTCGGCTATAGCTTTGTCTGCAACCATGGCTGCCACCTGCCCCAGCGTCATGAATACGGGTTCCATACGGATGGAACCGAAGGCGATATGGCTGGCACTAAGGCACACCGGAACGGCAAGATTGGTACACTCGGCCCGTTTTGGGAGGATGGCACGAAGGGGAATCGGGTACGGTCCGGGTGTCTTGATCTGGACGTCCCCTTCGTTGCGCACCTGTCCGTCCACGACGATCCTCCTGCAATTGTGGGAATCCATCTGGTAAGCAGCCATGGCGACAGCGTCAGGGATATCCGTCCTTCCTTCACAGTCGGCCTGGGTGATGACATAATCCGAGACCATCCGGCGTCCTTCCCTAACGTACAGTTGCGGCGTCCAATGGCCGCTGCAGGGATACTCGTCCTTCGGAAGTCCCCAGCGCATGTATTCCGCCTGCAGAGATGACGGCACACGCGGATCCGTCTGCATAAACCACAGGAGCCCAATCGTATAGTCGTAATGCGCCTTCCAGATTTCGTGACGCCGCGCGTACGAGGCGGTTGGCCAGTCGTAGTTGCCGCCAATCAAATCGGTGGAAAAGCCTCCGAAGTTGTTGATGTCGGTCTTGCGGCAGGGCATATTGTCCCAGATAAAATATCTCGTTCCGTCGTCCTGTACCGCCAAAAGCCTTGCGAGGAGTTCGTAACGGGATGCATCGTATCCTTCCGGCTTCCGGAGGGGAATCTGATTCTCCAGGCTGTCGGTAAGGCAGATGCGAAAGTTGTATGCCTGCAACAGTGAGTCTCCTTCGCCTTCCTCGCCTGTCTTATCTGCCGATATGCCCCACAGCAGACCGCTTGTGCTGTCTCCGGGCTGTTTGTAAGGGTCTATCCCGTCCGGGAACTGATGATGCCTGGAAAGGTGACGGCCGTTCCAGGATTCGCCGTAGGTGATGGCGCTTTCGCGGCCGATGGTGTGGCTGACATCTGCGGCAGCCATCAGATCGCCTTCGTAACTGGCATCGATGAACATTCCGGCGCGGATGGTCTGCCGCTTCCCGCACCAATGCCCGTCCTCCCTTAAGGATTTGACACCTAAGGAAATGATGCGGGTATCCTGCTTTTCGACACCGCAGAGCCCGGTGCAGGTACGGATTGTTATGTGCGGATCGTCCAGATATCCATCAAATATTTCCGTGGCGACATGTGGCTCGAACACCCATTTCTCCAGAGTTCCATAATGCCCGCCGAGGTCCCGGTAGAACTTCCGTGAGAGTCCTTCCACGACTTGTTTGTTGCCAATGTCAGTCTGGCCGAGTCCGCCGGTAGTCATTCCTCCGATATGCCCCGTAGGCTCGATAATGACGACGCTACGCCCCAAAAGGGCGGCTGACTTTGCTGCAATCACACCGGAAGATGTGCCGCCATAAATGCATATATCATAATCGTCCACCTTAGCCGCGCAGGCAGTCAGCAGCAGGGACAGTATGACAGCGAGGTATTTCATTGTGATTATTTACTCTTTGACAGACAGGAATCCGGCATTCCAGGCACCAAGCTTAGGGAGAGTAACGAATGCAGAGCCATCCTCCCTTTCAACGCGAAGCCCCACCGGCTTTCCCTTCATTTCATGCCAGGAGACATTTATGACGCCTTCCGGCAACCCTGTAAGGCGCAGCTTAACGGGACCCTGGCTGTCGATCCGGACATTCAACAGCCCCACAGTCCGCAGATTCCCCTGTGCGTCAATTCGTGGAATCACGAGGCCGATAAAGGGCGAACAACATGTAACTGGGGAGTCAAATGCCTCGCGCAGTTGCTGCACTTGGGCGGATGTTTGTTTCGTCAGATTCGGCCTGCCCAAATCTACATCGTCAAGCGCGCCCAGTTCTTTCCCGGGGCCGGGCAGGACGGGAATTCCAGTACAGCCGAAGGCATAAAGCCTCTCGCAGCCAGCCTCTGTGCCGAGCCCGACGGGGATGGTTCCCTCATTAGCCCTTGCATAGGCCCTAAGCATAGGAATTCCCTCAGCAATAGGCTGTAGCATAGTCTTAGAATAAACCTCAGCGCTCTCTCTTTCCGGCGCCATCACGAATAGGCTCAGCTTGTCAAGGCCGTAGGCGAGAGCCGTAAAGCCCTCCACCAGCACGCCCTGCGGGGTGCGTGAACCGTAGACTCGGGGCGAAGTCTCTATCTCGGGGCACCACTCCGTAATCCAGTCGTGGTCGCCCATCAATTCCCGGAAACGGGCCGATTCCATACTTTTTATTACCTGCGGCGCTGCATTAACGTCATCAAAGTAAGAGCCTCCGCCGGGCCTGTAGCCGCATTCCTTGCCGCTGACCTCATGCAGCGTGCGCAGAATTGCGGTCTGTACCTTAACTGTTTCGGTCTTTCGGCTGCCCTGCAGACCGAATGTGGTTTCCGGGGAGATACGGGTGAATTCTTCGGCGATGATGCGGGCAATATTTATAAGGGAAGATGTGCAGAATGATTCCCATTGTTCCGCGACGGCGGGATTATTCTCCACAGCCTTAAGCAGCGTCTGCGCCGTCCAATGTGAGTTGCTGAAATAGTTGAAATCAGTGATACATCGCTTGCACCAGCATCCTATAGGAGACTCCTTGGTGGTGGAAGGCTGATGATTTCCGTAACGCAGGTCATCGTCGATCCAGACGCTGCGGGGGTGGCATTCTGCGTAGATCTGTGACATCCGGTGGATATATTCAAGAAACTCCGGATCGCGCGGGCAGCTGGAGAACTTGTTTACAAGACCGGAGTAACCGATCCAGTGGGTCCATGTGAGCGCGCTGTACAAATGTTCCTCACCCACCGCCAGTTGATCTCCATGTCCGATGGTCATCTGAATCTGGAGGGATGTGCCAATCCCAAGTTGCTTAAGCTGATCTGAACCGTGCTTAATCCGTTCTGCCCTCTCGTGCATAGTTTCGTCATCGGCAAACCCCAGTCCGGTGGAAAACCACACCTCGTCGCAGCACCCCGGGCTGTCCTTGATGGCCCGGTACGATTTCTCCCAATTCTCGTCGGAATAAGTCGCCGTTCCGCGAAGCCGAAGCATCACCAGAGGGTCGCTCTCCTGCTCTGCCGAAGGATGGCTGCATGCGAAGAGTAAAGCTATAGAAGCTAAAATAGAAAAGATGTGAAGTCTCGGCATATCTACAAATTCAGCAGCATATTTGGGAGAATGGTTTGTATCATCTTCTCCGGAACACCGCAGTTGCGGGCAATTTCGGGCCAGCGTGCTGCGCTATCACAGACCTGGTCAATGATTTCTGGAGCATTTTTGATATTGTTGGAACTGGCGAATGCAAGTAAATCGGTGCGGCCGATTCCATCAAACTTTCCGTTTATAGACATTTGATGAGTGGATGTCCAGGCTCCCTCAGGGTTATATGCATAACCCATGTCGTATGCGGGAGAGAGTCGCCACTTCCCGTCCATTCCCATCAGAAATGATATGTTTTTGGTATGGTCATCCTGATTCCGAACCACTACATTGAACACCATGCGGCGGAACATCTCGGCTGCTTCGGCGTACGTCAATTTAAGGCGTCGCATTACATTAAATGCCTGTTCATACGAATAAGCCCTGTGAATCCGATGGTCGAAGTGGGCTAAACCGCAAAGTGTTTGCATATGAATCTTTTTCCCATCCCTGCGGTCGAAGCGTTTTGTAAGGAAATGGGCCCTCCCGTTTTCCTCAATAAGGGAGCATCCCGTCATGTCTATTCCACACTCGCGGACCAACTTTGCGAAAGAATACTCCAGCCTGCCATAGTTTTGGGTGTCGCGAAATCCAGCTTGGGCAGACACGCCGTCCAACTTTATTAGATAATAATCAAAGCCTTCCGGAGCATCAATCTGGCCGGAGCGCACCTCGCCAGTTTCTTTGTTATAGGCAATGATTGCTTTTGCACGCTGGCCGCCGGCCGATGTCCCCAGCCGCAGTATTTCGGCTATTGCCTTTTTCTTATCCTCCTTAAGGTTGGCGCCAAAAGCTTCTTTATTGGACAAGGCCTCACGGGCTACTTCTACCAGGGAATCAATCTCTATCTTTAGGTTAGGATTGGCGTCCGGCCCTGTGGCTGGCTCAAACTCCATTGCACCCATACAGCGCTTGCCCAAGAAGCACAGTGACTCGACAGGGTTCCCGGAAGTCCTTCCTGTCAAGGCCAGCCAACGGTCAAACAGCGCACGTCCGTACGTATCCGGCAAAGCGTCGGCAAGCATTCCTGGAAGTCCGTTGAAGGTGTCCCAGTTCAGAGAGCCGAAGGAATATACACGTCCAGTCTGAACAGGCATCATCAACGGCGACGGCTCTAGCCCCCTTTCGACAAAGGAAGGGTCATACTCAAATCTTGCCAGATTGTACTGGCTGTCCCATACGAATGTTCCGACATCGGGGCCGAACATTCGCAGCCTGGCGCTGTTTACCATTCAGACTCCTCCTCTTTTGCTTTAATACTTCCAGAGGCCCTCTTTCTACTATGCTTCACAGTCGAATTCTGGAGTGCATAAATCTCCGACGGGCTCATTTGCCGTTCGTTTACCAAATCTTGTAAGCTGTCCAGAAAACCAAGAGTTCGGATTATGCGGAGAAACGATTCAAACGAGCCTATCTCTCCTCCCTCGATTTTCTTAATCGAGGACAGAGAGACTTGCGAAGAGTTTGCCAGGCTTTGCTGCGTGATGTTTTGCTTAAGCCTTGCCGACTTGAGTCTGCTGCCCATACGCCACTGAATCTGAGTGTCCGAAAGCATGTAAATATCTTCCATAATAGACTAAAATTAAACTATTACGCGGCAAATATAATAATTATAGTTTAATTTTCAACCATTGCTCGTTATAAACCGAAACCGAAATCGTAAACGTTGCCGTCGGAATCGGTCCAGGGGGCCATATCCTGAGGAACATCTTCAAGCTGGCGCTCCACTTCTGCCATGGAGGCGGGGAACTGCATTGGAAGGCGGCCGGAAGGGGTGCGGGCGCCGGAGACCAGCTCCAGGAGGGCCTTGCTGCGAACGCCAAAGGCTACCAGGATGGCATCGGCCCAGGGCTCGAATTCCATAACAACGGGACGGGTGGTCTGGAGCAACACGACGACGGGCTTGGCGCCCATCGCGGCCTTGGTATCCTTTACAAGCGCAAGGTCGGTCTCATTTTCCACCTTGATTGTACAGCCCTTGTAGGAGCGTTCGCCTTCGCGAGCTTCTGTGGCCGTATAAGGTGAATACTGAAGAGAAATCGGCATATACTGCCCGTCCTTATAGCCGATACCGCCTTCCGGCTCGGTAATGGCCACAAGTGCAAAATCGGCCTCTTGCGGCGCTGGGACGAGGGTATAATACTTGGCAACTACAGACGTATCCACCGAATAACCCACGTACGGAGCTTTTTTCAAACGTCCGGTCATGGAATATACGCCAGGAATGCGGCGCTGGGGCACGTAGACCTTTGGACGAGATGCCCGGTCGGGGCCGGGCATGACGGGAATTACGCCGCCGTGGTTCTTCAGCATCACAACAGATTTTACCTGCGCCTCTTCGCCCCGGGCAAAGGCCTCAGGGTCGGAAAGCACTGCTTCTGCATTGTCGACATCCACATACGGATTTTCAAATACCCCCGTGCGGAACATCGCTTCAAGCACTTTCCGGGCCGAACACTCCCAGCGTTCCCTGGCCGATGCTTCACCATATCGGGCGCACCAAAGCGGCCATGCCTGCATGATTTCGTCAGCCATGACCGAGCCGCCAAATTCGTCAATTCCTGCCTCCAACGCCTTGAAGATGCGCTGCCCAACGGTCAGATCTTCCACTCCGTAGCATTTGCCGCCCGTGGTGAGAGGGTTTCCGTTGTAGTCCGGCACAATGCCCCAGTCCGTACAGACAATACCCTTATATCCATAACGCTTAATCAGCAGGGAATCAATCATAAAAGAACTGTAGCTGTTGCCAACGTTCTCCCCGCAAGGATCCTGCCTGTATGAGATTGTATAGTACGGCATGATGCCGGCGGCGCTCAAGTCAAAGACATCCATGTGCGTTTGCAACCTGCCTCCGGGGAACACCCCGTATTTGCCGATGGCGAGGTGCGCATCCCTTCCGCCTTCTCCTGTACCGCCGCCCGGCCAGTGCTTCTCTATGCAGTTTATCTCCGGCTGCATCTCGTCAATATAGGCCGATGCCATAGCGTGTACAAGATCCGGATTTTCTCCGAAAGTTCCGGGAACGCGCCTCCAGCGCGGTTCCGTTGCAAGATCAGCTTGAGGCGACAGGGCAGTGCGGAAGCCCAGTGCCTGATACTCCAACTTCACCGTAGCAGCAAAATCGCGCACTACGTCTGTATCAAATGTGGCTGCCAGTCCCAGCGGCGTAGGCCACTGAGAACATACGCCCCCGCTTCCCGCATTGTACTCGTCCGTGGCCTTGATCTCATTACGGGGGTCCGTCGAATTGGCGCAGGGAATGCCGAAAGGCTGTGCCTCCACAAGAGCCTGCACTTTGTTGTTCCAGCGGGCGATGGTCCCGGGGCCGTCAGAATGGGCCAACAAAACTTGGCGAGTGTCAAAATTCACCAGAGCGTCCCGCAGACGGTCGCAGATATCGGAAGGCTCAGCTCCGCTCTCTGAATACGGCAGTCCGTTGTAAGTAATGCCGGAAACGCTCATGGACGAAATGCCAGGAACGTTTACGGTGTGTCCGTTGGTCATCATGCCGGAAAGATATTCGGGAGGCAGCTTTGCGGCCAGATCTTCCGCCCTTTCAGCGGGCGTGAGCCTCCAGTCCTCGTATTTGTCAAGTACCCCGTTGCGGTTGAGGTCCTTGAACATGAGGCCCTTCTCCATTATCGTCGGCACACTGCTATAACCCAGAACCGGTCCCTTAGTCTGGACAGCGAGCGTATATCCGTCGTGCTCTTCCAGACTGACTTCATTTGGCGTGCAGGATACCACCGTCGCCAGAAAAAGGATAATGCTAGTCTTTTTCATACCTGTGAAGTATTTCCATAATCGGATCCTTCACGGATTCCATCCAGAGAGTGTAGCCGTAAGAGTCGGGGTGCGTACCGTCGGAGGTGGCTTCGTGGCGCTCCGAAGTGGCATTTGTGGTATTGACCCAATAGACATTGGGATACTTTGCGACCATCTCGGTCATTAGTTTTTCGGCATTCTCACGTTTGGCGTGCTCCTTGGCGTCGTATGAGTCGCTGAAATTGCGTTTTTCCCTCCGGATGGTCTGCAGGAAAATAAGCGGAACGCCAGGCTTGGCCTCTACAAACTTCCGGATAAACGGTTCCAAACGCTCCTGAACTTCTGCCGGAGTAGGATTTGAGAAAGCATCAAAAACATACGCGTCCACATCGGCCTTCACCAGGGCATCGGCGAAGTATGGTTGGAGCTTGCAGTTGCCGCTGAAGCCGAAGTTCATGAAATTCATGCCACTCTCACGGCTGAGCTGTGCCTCCCAGGTCATCGCGCATCGGCCTGCACCGGAGCCTTGGGTGAACGACGAACCGAAGCAGGCAATTCGGCCTTTGAAGGGAACGGGGGCCGATTCTATCCATGTCCCGTCGTCGGTAACTATCTCCAGCGATGCAATCCTGGAAGATAGGGGCAGGTAAAGGATGCACTGCTTCTCTTCACTGCCTGAATCCGGAATCAACTGCACCTCATGCGGGACATCGGCATCATACTTTTTGGGGTATCCGTTCCCGGCCCACATCCATCGGCCATCCGGTGCCTTCATATAAAGGTCGAAGCCGCGGGCTGCGATAGTGGCGCTGTTGCCTCCTACGGCCCCGCTGCCGCGATAAACGACCCTTACGCCGATGCTTTTGGAATTAGTGGAAAAGGCAACAGCCAGGCCGCTGCTCTGCTTTGCCTGGTTCTTCTCTCCGTCAATCATCCCGGGAAGCGGATCTACACGGTCATAAGGATGCACTGTCTGAAAAACCTTTCCGAAAAATGTAAGGTTCTGTACATCAGTATAATTCTGCGCCGATGCAAGGCATGAAATCAGCAGTGCAAGTATGGTCAGGCGTTTCATTCTGTTCACTTATTTGCGGGAAAAACTCTGTCGATTATAAGGGCGATTGCTCCGTCGCCGGTGACGTTGCACGCGGGGCCGTATCCGTCAAGAGCAAGATATATGGTCATAAGGAGGGCTGTCTGCTCAGGGCTGAAGCCAAGGATGCTTTCGAGAAGTCCGACGGATGCCATAAGGACGCCGCCCATCACGCCGGGCGAAGCCACTGTGGCGATGGCCTGCATCAGTATAAAGTTGAAATACAGAGCAAAGGGGATGGGAGTTCCGGTGATATAGGCAACGGCGGTAGCGGTAGCGGCCAGTTTGATGGTGGAGCCGCACATATGCACGTTGGAGCACAGTGGAATGGTGAAATCGGCTATGTCCTCACGTACGCCGTTCTTAAGTGTGCAGCGCGTAGTAACTGGAATAACTGCGCTGGAAGAGCAGATGGAAAAGCCCGTCAGGTAGGCCGGGAACATATTCCAGAGACACTTTAAAGGATTCTTGCGGGCAATAGCGCCGGCTATGCAATACTGAATCACCAGGTATAGGATGGAAAGGGCTACTCCAGTCAGGATAATCTTGGCCCCGGAGCCCAGTACAACTGCAATCACGCCCTTTGCGCTCATCTCGCAGATCATGGTGAAGATGTAGAAGGGGAGCAGGGGAATGATCACCTTTTCCATCGTAATCTTCACAATTTCGCCAAACTCGTCAAAGCCTTTCTTCAGCTTTTCAGTACCGGTATAGATAATTCCGAGTCCGATCATAAAGGAAAGGCAAAGGGCCGTCATGATGTCGCAGATAGGCGGAATCTTAAGGTCGACGTATGGCTCAAAGGTCTTTGCCGCTACAGCCTCGGTGGAAAGCTCGCCCGGCGTAAGGTAATGCGGAAACAGGATGCTGCCGCTGCCGTATGCGAACAGGCCCGCGCAAACGGTCGATGCATAGGCGATAAGCACTACCGCAAGCAACATTTTCCCGGCGCCTTTTCCCAGATTGGCAATGGCCGGAGTGACAAGGCCTATTACCAAAAGCGGCACGATGAACTTCAGGAGCTGGGCTATCAGGACGTTGAAAGTCTTGAAAATGCGCACTATTACATCTGGAGCGACAAGCCCCAGAAGCGCCCCCAGTAAGATGGCGATAAGTACCTTTACAAACAGGCTGAGTTTAATCTTTTTCATCTAGTACTTCAAATCAGAAATAAGAGGGAAATGGAAAGCCGGATAATGCAGTGTGCCGTCTGCGGTAGGGAATTTCTTCCTTAGGACGGCATAGCTTTCTACGGTAAATCCGTCCTCGAAGATATGGTCGGAGCGTCCTCCCTGGATTTTGCCCTCGTCCACCGAATTGCTGCAATCCTTGACTTTTATGGCGCCCTCGTCCAGGGTACCCTCGTCATTCATTACATTGTGCACGTCCAGCCAGACGGAAGAATTCATCATCTTGCCGCCGTCAGAGCCGGGAGCATTATGGGCCGATACTGCAATGATGGACGGCATTCCGAATGGCACTACGTCGTTACGCATCAGATCCAGCAGATTCTTGGCCGTGGCCACGTTAATCTCCGGATACACAACCTTTTGGCCTTTATCGTACTGAGTAGGGCCGGCCAGAGACGCACTTGTGAATATCAATTCCTTTCCAGCCGATTTATCGTACAGCTTCACCCACATCATCGAGGTGTTGGCCGAGCCGTATTTCAATTCAGGAGCCCTTCCCGGCTTGTCGAAAATGCCGCTGAGCCAGTATATCCCCCAGTCCCGGAGTTCGAAGCGGGAGGCGCGCCAGATAATGGCATTGCCATTGGCCATAGTCCCTTCCAGAGGGTAGTTCGGGTTGGCATTGGAAAGCGCCAGCCACTCGTAGTCGCCACCTCTTTCCTTAAGGATGTCGATAAACGGGCTCACTCCGTCCCGGCGTCCGGCAATGGTGTCACAGACGTCCTGGAGGCCCATTATGTCGCAGTCGGCATCAATGATGGCATCTGCTACCGCCACGGCAGAATAGCGCCACATCCTCTGCGGGGAGCAGTTTCCCTTTTCGGCCTGAACGCGGCGGTTGAAAGAATTGGAAATCTCATAGGACCCGACGCGTATCGGGGTCTTGGGAGCGGCGGCGAGATTCCCGTTCAAGCCGGGAATGACGGTCAGGTTGAAAATGACGAGTAATAGTATTGTAAGCGCTCGTTTCATAGCTCAAAATCTGCCCAGATGGGATAATGGTCGGAGATGAAGTTGATATGGAGATACTTCCGGGTGTCCACTTTGTAGTTTGTACACTTCCTGAAGCCTTTGTAAAAGATATGGTCGATTACGCCTGTCCAGGACTTGCCAAAGCCGTTGAATGTGTATTTGGTGTCGGAATAAACCGCAGTGGAACGGGCGTCTTTCATCTCTTTCTGAATCCTTGCGAGCGCCTCATTGTCCAGCATACTGTTAAGGTCTCCCACTATTGCAACCGGAAGCTTCCGCTGATTGATTTCGGCCAGCCTGTCCAGAATCAGGTCCATACCCTTGACACGGGCTTCCTGCCCCCTGTGGTCCAGATGTGTAGTTAGGAAAATGAACTCTTTCCCACTATCTTTCATCTTCATCCTGGCCCATACCGCAGTGCGTTTGTACCTTGCGTCCCAGCCTATGGAGCAGGTGTCGGGCGTCTCGCTGAGCCAAAAACCACCCCATTCCACCAACTCAGTGGTCTGGGTATTATAGAATATGCTGGGGCATTCCCCGGTGTTCCCTCCTTCTCTGAAAAGGCCTACGTGGGCATAGGTGGGGCACTCCCTGTCCATGTATTCCAACTGGTCGTGAGTAATTTCCTGGGTTCCCACAACGTCGGGCTGTACGTCGTCGAGCATGGCCGGAATGGCGAACTTGCGATGATCCCAACCGTTCTCCCAGTCGGCATTGTTGTTTCGGTAGCGTACGTTGAAAGACATGGCGCGGACCGTCTTTTTCTTTTTGGCGGGAGCGGGAAGCCCGCTGGGGCTGTAGTCCCTGAATTCCATGTTGCAGGTGAGCGGCAGATGGTCGGAAGGGTAGTGGAGAGTCCCGTCGGCAGTGGGAAACTTGCTGCGGTCTATCACGTAGTCCAGCGGCCGGAACATGTTGAACATGATATGGTCAGGCCACCACTTGCTATAACCGCTTTCGTCCTTTTTGTCCTGGGTACCCCAGGTCTTAGCATCCGCGCTCAGTCTGTTCGCGTACTTGAAGTACAGCCTGGCATCCATGAAACGGGCCTGGGCAAGTGAAAGAAAGTGCTTGCCGGCATCATCTACGTTCATGTCTCCTACCAGGATGGACGGCATGTCGTCTGGGATATTCTCATAGGCCCATTTGCGGAGCATTTGGGCGTTGTATTTGTTGCCTTCGTGGCTCCAGGACCCGTCCTCCTGTTTCTGGGATACAAGCAGGTGGGTGCTCAGGAAATAGAACTCACGACCAGACTCCCTGTGCCTGAAATGCCCCCATACGGTGGGACGCATGGAGCCCTTGGGCGCATCTTCAGCCATTTCGGGCTTGTCGTAAACGCCGGCCATCCAGAATATTCCGCTTTCAAGGCATTCAAAGACCGAAGGCTTGTATCCGATGGCGTCATCGTAGGAAATATGGCCGTGGGTAGTGTTGGGATACAGAATCCACTCATAGTCAAAGCCACGGTCTGCGACCAGCGCACGGATATTCTGCGGTCCGTTCCAGATGCTGTCGCACACTTCCTGCAGTCCCATGATGTCGCAGTCCAGATGCACTATCATGTCGGCTACGGCCCCTGCGCTATTGCACCACAGACGCTGCTCACTTACGGCGTCGCTGCCAGTGACATTCTTCAGGCGTGAGTCGGAAGTGAAAATATTGTATGTCCCCACTTTGAACTTGGGCATGGGATTCTGCGCCGATGCCAGAAGGGACAGCAGAAGGGAAAGGAGTATGAGGGTTCGTTTCATATCAGTTATGGGGTACACTCGCTTCGCTCGGTATGACAATTCCGGCCCAGCCGCCGCCGGGGGCAAGCTTTATGGTAAAGGAACCGTCGGCGCTGAATAAGCGCTTTTGCCAGTCTGAAGCATTTTCAGATGCGTCAGGACCGTCTTCCCAGGCCTCAACGCTTGCAGAAGTCAGACCAAGTGACGACAGGTCTACGGTGAATTCCCGGGCGCTCCAGTCAGTAAGTGCCCCGATGTACCAGGTATCTCCTTTCCGGCGGGCAGTTACGATATACTCTCCTACGGAGCCTTCCAGCACACGGGTTTCGTCCCACACGGTAGGTACGCGATACAGGAAATCGGCGCATGCGGGGTCTGATTCGTATCGGGAAGGGGAGTCGCACAGCATCTGCAGCGGGCCGCGGAAGACCACGTATTCCGCAAGCTGACGGCAGCGAGTGCCCTGGCTCATGGGAGCAATCTTGCTGGGTGAGAAGCTTTCTTTAGTGCCGTTCATGAAGGCACCGGGCGTATAGTCGGCCGGCCCTGCCAGGAAGCGGATGAATGGAGCCGTAACGTCGAAGGTCACCATGTCATAGAAGGGAAGCTCCCGTTTCCGCATCTGTTCCTGGCCGAAGATCCCCTCGTAGTTTAGCACGTTGGGAAAGCGCTTCTGGAGCCCCGTAGGAGGAGGGCAGCCGTGGAAGTCTACTACTAGATGGTATCGGGAGGCGGTTTCGGCCATCTTGAACATCGCTTCTTGGACAATCTGGTCGTTGCGGTCGAAAAAGTCTATCTTGAAACCGGCAACACCCATTCCCGAATAGTGCCTGCATATATTCTCGATGTCCTTTGCAAAGGCGTTATATCCCGACCAGAGTATTATGCCGACGTTTTTCTTTTTCCCGTACCGGATTATTTCCTCAAGGTCCAATCCTGGGACTACAGCGAAAAGGTCGTTGGCGAACTTGACCGCCCAGCCTTCGTCCATCATGACATACTCGATGCCGTGACGGGCTGCGAAATCAATGTAGGCCTTGTAGCTGTCAGTATTTACTCCGGGAGTGAAATCCACGCCGTCCAGGTAGAAGCCATTCCACCATTCCCATGTGGATTTGCCTGGCTTCACCCATGAGAAATCGCCTTCTGGGGCAGTTGCGAGTCGCGTGACCAGGTCGTTTGCTGCCATCTCCCTGTCGCTCCGGGCTATGCATATAACCCTCCATGGGAAGCAGCGCGGCTTCCCGTCGCAGGTGGCAATATAGTTCTCGCGGACAGTCACGATCATCTGCTGGCTCCGCTTGCCGCCCTGCTCCTCGCTGGCCGGATAAGCAGCGAAGCGGGATTCGAAGCCGCTACCGAAGGGCTTGAGGAACATGCCGGGGTAGGAAACCACATCCGATTCGGCAATGACCATCCTTACTGGGCCATCTTGCACAAGAGCTGGCAATACGGCCAGAGGCGGTTCCCCGTCCGTCAGGGGGAGTATAGCTTTGTCCTCGGGGCCCGGGGCCGTGTCAAGAAGAGCCTTACCGGCTGCCCAGATAGGAAGACCGGTTCGGGTGTACAGGTTCTCGAAGTCATCCTGGAAGGGATCCGTGTTCTTGTGCGTGTATGAAAAAAGCGCCTGTGCACCGCCGTTGAAACGGAAGTCGGCCATTTCATCCATTACCTTGAAAGGCTGGCGTCTGGAGGTGAGCCATCGCCATGCAACGCCATCGTCAAATGCCCTTGCTTCCAGGGAATACCCCTTAAACTGCAGTACAAGGGAATTGTCGGCCTGCATTACCCTCAGTGGCTCGCTCTTGTCGAAAACCGTTCCGTCCGAGAGGGCCATGGAAATGGGCGAGGCGCTCACTACTTCCCGTCCGTCGCACAGCACTCGGTAGAAGATGCCCTGTTCCCAGGAAAGATCGATGCGGATGCTGCCGTCAGGAGATTCAGCGCCTTCCCATTTTATAGGAAGTGGCGCAAAGTCCACCGTCGCCGTAATGGGTAAGTGGTCCGAAGGATAGTGCAGCGTACCGTCGGCAGTAGGGAAGCGGCGGCGGTCGATCGAGAAGTCGCTGGCCGAAAAACCATTTATCATTATATGGTCCGGATACCACTTGCTATATCCCGATTCGTCCTTCATGTTCTGCGTGCCCCACGTGCGGTCTTCCGCACTCAGGCGGTCTTCAGTCTTGAATATCGTGTAGACATCCTCCCAGCGGCCTCTGGAAATGTTTATCCAGTCGGGCGAGTTATGTGCGACGTTGAGGTCTCCCACCAGTATGGACGGTGTGTCAAGGGGTACCAGGGCTTCGCTAAGGCGGCGGATTTCCTGAAGGTTCAGGATGTTGCCGCGGTTCTTGGGCCATTCGTCGTCCTTATACTTGGTTGGCACTACCGTATGGGTAGACATGAAGTAGAATTCGCGCCCCGAAGCTTTGTGTATCAGTCGCGCCCACACAAGAGGCTTGCAGATGTGCTTGGGCTCACCCTTTCTTGTCTTTGGCTGGTCAGGGTGTCCGCCCGTCCAGAATATTCCCGTAGCCAGCGTGTCGAATACGGCCGGTTTGTAGGCGATGGCCACGTCGTAAGAAATGCCTTTAGACGTGTTGGGATACAAAATCCAATCGTATGCATCCGTGTGCCTGGCCACCATATCGCGGATCCCCAGGTCACCCTTCACGCCCCAGATACTGTCGCACACTTCCTGTATGCCGATAATGTCGCAGTCCAGGGACACAATCATGTCGGCCACTGCGGTGGCGCTGTTGCACCAGTAGCGCTGAGGCCCGGCAATCACACCCGCCTTGCCCTTTTCCACGAATCTCCTGCGGGAGTCAGAAGTGCAAAGATTGAAGCTTCCTACTTTTATGGCCTGGCCGAATGCCGCCAGGGGAAGCAGCAAGCTAAGGATGAGTACGGTCTTTTTCATTAGTTCACTGTGATTACACCTTCGGCTGTATCGTTGCCTGTTTCAGTATTGGTTACGCCGTTATAAAGTCCGGTAAGGGGTTCTGCAAGGAGGGTCGAGTGAGTCGGAATGTCGATTGTAATGACTCCGTTGAACGTATTCCCGGAAAGGGTGATTGAGCTCACAGAATCATCGTCCTTGGAGTAGCCCAGGATGCCGCCGCAGCGCACTACTCCGGCCTTGGATCCGTCCATCAGGATGCTTCCTGAACTGATGCATGAGCTTACCTTGTCGGTAATTACACATCCGGCGATGCCGCCGATGTTATGGTCCTGGGTCGTGGCTGCGCTTTCGTGCAGGGTGCCGTAGTTCGCGCAGCCTTCCATGCGTCCGAGCGCCTTTCCGGCAATTCCGCCCATGGAAATTTCACCCGTAAGGCTTGTGCCGGAAGCAATGACTATGTCTCCGGAATTAACATCGGCCTTGAGCGTGCTGGTGTGCTTGGAATCCATCAGGCCGATTATGCCGCCGGCGTTAAGGCCCTTGACGGTGCCGCTTATGGAGATGGGACCTTCATTTGTGCAGTTTTCGATGTAGATTGCATCGGTGCTGGCGTAATTTCTGCCGATAATGCCGCCAACCTCGACTAGCGCGGAGCCGTCGCCCACTGCTGAAATCGCAGCCTTGTTAACGCATCCCGTCAACGTTCCGCGGGGAGCATAGCCGGCAAATCCGCCAACGCGCAGTTCCTTGCCCCACTGGGTGTAGCTGATGCTGCCTTCCGTAACGCAGTTCTGCACGGTGGCATATGTGTAAAGTCTGTTGGCCAGTATGCCTGCCCAGAATATGCTTTCGTCACCGACGATGTCGTTCTTTGAGGAGATGCTGATATCGGAATTCAGGGTAAGGTTGCGCACGCAGCCGATGAGCTCGTTGCAGAAAGCCTTCCTAAGACCGGAAATAGTGTGCCCTGCGCCGTCGAAATCCCCCTTGAATCCCTCCATGGGTGTCCAGGTGGCGTCTCCGACGATGTCGGCCGACAGCCTTGCCTTGAGAAGCAGTTCTCCGTCAGCCACTCTGGAAGCGAAGGCCTTCAATTCGCTGTAGTTTGATATGAGAGTGACGGGTTCGGCGTTTGCGACGAACTCTGTCGAAGGAATCTCGTATACTTTCCCCGCGCCCAGCTTTACCACGCCCTTAAGCGCCGTAATTACCATTACGGACCCGTCAGAGGCGGTTATTTCAAATACTACCCCTTTGGACTGATATGAGCGGGCAACGGCAAACATGAAGGTTTTGCCGCCCGACAGGCTCACGCCGCCGGAGGGCAGGCGAAGGTGAACGGAAGTCACTCCGCTTTCGGCCCTGAGAGCGCCGCTGGAAAAATCTACGGCGAAACTGCCGGCCAGGAGAGAACCGTCGGCCGAAGAAACGCTGATATCCTTTATGGTCTTGGAACCGGTGAGAGTAATGGAAATGATTGCCGTCAGGTGATGCATGCTGAATGATGCGTCTCCGGAATACGAATACATCGGAACCGATCCGTCGGCGATGCCACCGTTCACGTATGTCTGCACAGAAGGTATTTCCACAGCATCGGTGCGGTTGTCAGCCGCTCCGTAGATAATCCTATATGGGGGCGTGATGCCTTCATTGAAACTGAAGGAAGCAGTGCTGCTGCCGCCTGTCTCAAGTGCTTCTGAGTCCACTCCGTTCACGCGAATCTTGTCCCCTGCGCGCCACAGTATCGGATAAGTGCTTCCGGATTTGGGCCCCAGCGAGGTCTTCGTGAGGGCTGGCGGCATGGAAGCCGTAAGCGTTGACTTTTCTGCGGGGAAAGGCTCCTTTGCACAGGATATGGCCGCAAAAACGGCGGCAACTAATGGTAAAATACTTCTTCTCATAATGCCGCCCTCCTAGAAATTGATGATTGTCTTGATGGGGAAATGGTCCGACGGCCAATGCTCCGTACCGTCGGCAGTCTGGAACTTCTCGCGTGCTACCTTGTAGTAGGATACGGTGCATCCGTGGATAAGTATGTGGTCCGGCCGCCATGTGCCGATTGCAGTTTCGGCTTTGTCGGAGTTCATGGTGCCGGGGTAGCGTAGTTCCGTGAAATCCAGGGTGCCGTCGGCTTTCATGATGTCTCGGCAGTCTTTCCAACGGCCGGAGATGAGAATATTGTAATTGGCGGCGCCGGAGTCGCAGTTCATGTCGCCGCAGATGATGGAAGGAAGAGATTCGTCAGTATAAGTGGGAGCGAACCACTCTATCAGTTCCGTGGCATTGCGTCTCTGTGCGTACTCTTTGTCATCGCCAGGACCGCCGGCATTGGGAAGGTCCAGGTGCGTAGTTATGAAGTAGAACTGCTTCCCACTGGCCTTGTGGGTGAACTTTGCCCAGTGGGCCGGGCGATTGGTACCGTAGCCGTCTCCGCTGTAGTCTTGGGGTGCTAGAGTGCGGCTGCCTCCAAGCCAGCAACGGCCGTGTGAAACCAGCGTAAGGACGGATTTCTTGTAAATGATTGCATCGGTGCTTCCCAGTCCGCCGCCGGTGGTATTATCGGGGAACCACGAGTCGTATTCCGTATTGGCAGCGTTGTAGATTACCCATCCGTAGCCGGCAAGTTGGTCACTAAGGAAATGGTAGTTGCCGTCATAATCCTTCCCCTTCGTCCAGGTATTAGCGGTCTTATAAACCATATTCGTCACCTCCTGGAGCCCCATTATGTCGCAGTCCAGCCACTCTATCATCTCGGCCACGGCAAGGTAGCTGTTAGCCCAGGAACGCTGCTCCGAAACACCGGGATAAGTATCTGGATTCTCAATCACGGATTTGCGTGCCGACGGAGCCCAGATATTGTATGTTCCGGCCTTTATGGGAACCGTTGTGCTGCCGCCTGTGGCCTGCATGCTGTCGGCTCCGGCGTTTTCCTCGAACTCCACGCCGTCAATCTTTTCGTAGGAATCTGTGGAAGAGAATACCACCTCGCTCCCGCCGACATAGTTTACGGGCGTGAAAGCGGCCGCATGCGAGGCCTGCAGGGTGGCGCCGCTCATGAACATCCTGAGAGTCATGGATGAGCCTCCGTTGTCGTGCAGCACGGCTTTAAGGCCCTTGGAGTAGTTCCCTGGAGGGACAGGGAAGAAAACCTTTACACCCTCGGAGCTCAGGCTGAGCCCGCTGCCGAAAGTGATGTCCATGTAAGGCGCAGCGCCTTCCGTAGGGGTAAGGCTGCCGTCAAGTGCTCCGGCGTCGTCTTTTCCTACGGTGAACTGTCCGTATATCTTTTCTCCTTCAACTGCCGACACTTCCATATGAGTGATAAGCGCCGAGCCCTTGAGCGTGAAAAGAACAACGGTGGCAGGGCTCCGCATGGTGGCTATATCGTCCAGGCTGCCGATATGTCCGTACAACGGAATTCTTTTACCGTCAAGGAACAGCTTGTTGTCCTGGGTCGATGCCGGATACAGAATATTGTATACCGATGCTTCCACCGGCGTGCTTTCGAAAGTGAAGGATGCCTGGGAATCGCCGGCTTCCTCGGTGGTAAGCGCAACGGATGCCACTCCGTTAACACTTATGGCGTCACCCTCGCTCCATCGCATGGGGTAGGAGCCGCCGCTTTGTTCTCCAATCTCGGTTTTCGTGTCTTCTACACCGGCACGGAGGATGAAACCTCCGTCCGGGGTCCTATTGCCGTTTCCAGGTTTGGAACAGGACGCCAGTACAAGAATTCCGGCCAGGGCCAGGCAGTATAATCTACGGTATGTATTCATAGTCAATTTCGTCCAGAGGCTCCAGTATAGCGTTTTTGGGCCAGGTTTCCTGCGGTTCGACGGGTGATGAAGAGGAGAATGCTATCGTGGGGAGTACATATGCTTTCCCCCTTGACATGGTAATTCCGGAAGATATATTCCAGCTCATGTTTTCGCCAGAAATACCGGAAAGCGTGAGGCGAAGCCCCTTGCTGAAAGTGCCGGGAGCAAAGGGGATGAACACCTGCACAGGCGTTCCGGACAGTGCCAGCGGAGTGTCGTACCCGATAGCAATGCTTGAACTTGCCGAATCCGGCGTCAGGGAGCCGTCGGTGAAGGATACATTGAACCTGCCTCCGATCTTTTCCCCGCCGGGAGCCGACAGTGCGATGGCGCTGATGGGCTCGTCACCTGTAACCGAAAGCAGCACACCGCACCCTGCCTGGTGGAATATGAACAGGGCGCCAAGGTCGTCGGAACTGGCGTACATCGGGGAAACCTTTCCGTCGAAGCTGAGCTTTCCGCTCACTCCCTGCTCACCGGGGTATAGCAGGTGATATGGCGCGGACAGGGATGGGGCATTAATGCGGAATTCGGCCTCTGATGCCCCTTCAAATGCGGCCGGAAGGGCATTTGACAGCGCCCCGTTAAGCGATATTACATCTCCTTGTGCCCAAAGTACGGGGAAACTGCCGCCGGTCTCTGCGCCCACCTGATTCTTGGTCATGGGGGCGCACGCGGCTGCTCTCACGGTGTATTCCGCCGGGCCCTTTTCTCCCTTTTGGCAGGAGAGAAGGACCGCGGCCGAAACAACGGTAAGGAGAATATACTTTCCTTTCATGACAGGAAATTTCTACACTTCAAATTCGTACTGGTCTTCCGCGAGGTCCTCAATATCGACGGGCGTACCGGGGCTGGGAACCGTAACGTTACAGGTGGCGCTCTTGCCTCCTGCTTCGGCGGTAATCACGGCCTTGCCCGGGGCGATGGCCGTTACTACGCCTTCTGCACTGACGGTTGCCACGTTCTCATCGGAGGATGTCCAGGTGACAGTCTTGTCGTCGGCGTTTTCTGGATTCACAGTGGCGGTGAGAGTTTCGCTATCTCCGGCTTTAAGGGTGAGCGAAGTCTTGCTCAGAGTCACAGACTCGACAGGAACGTCCACGTGGGGCACGGTTACGGTACAGGTCGCGCTCTTATCCTCGGCGGTGGCGGTGATTATGGCCGTGCCTTCGGCGATGGCCGTCACTACGCCCTCGGAGGATACAGTGGCGACGCTTTCATCGGACGATGTCCATGTTACCTGAGGGTAGTCGGCATTATCGGGATTCACCGTGGCGGTCAGTTTCTCGGTGCTGCCGACAACTATCGTCGTTTCGGTCTTGTCCAGAGTGATGCTTTCCACAGGTACGTACACGTGGGGAACGGTTACCTTACATTTGGCGCTCTTGCCTTCGGCTTTTGCCGTGATGGTGGCGGAGCCTTCGGCAATTGCTGTCACAACGCCGTCGGCGCTCACTGTCGCAACTTTCTCGTTGGACGAAGTCCATGTCACTTCCTGTACGTCGGCATTGGCGGGATTAATGGTTGCGACGAGAGTTTCGCTGGAGCCCACTTCAATAGTAGTTTCATTCTTGTTAAGGGTGACGCTCTCCACGGGGACGTACACGTGGGGGACGGTTACGGTGCAGGTCGCGCTCTTTGAACCGGACCTTGCAGTAATGGTGGCTGTGCCTTCAGCAATCGCTTTTACAAGACCGTCGGCGCTCACAGTTGCCACCGATTCGTCGGACGAGAACCAGCTCACGGAAGGATCGTCGGCGTCGGAAGGTGCCACTGTGGCATTGAGTTTTTGGGTCTTGCCCACTTCCAGGGTTATTTCGGTCTTGTCCAGGGTGACGCTTTCCACGGGTACAGACACGTGCGGAACAGTTACCGCGCAGGTGGCGCTCTTGTCCTCGGCGGTGGCGGTGATGGTGGCCGAACCTTCGGCAATAGCCGTCACGACGCCTTCAGACGACACCTTGGCGATGCTTTCGTCAGAAGAAGTCCAGGTGATCTGGGGATTATCTGCGTTGGCGGGATTGACGGTGGCATGGAGGGTTTCGCTTCCGCCGACCTCTATGGTGAGAGCAGTCTTATTAAGGGTAACGCTTTCCACGGGTACATATACGTGGGGCACGGTTACGGTGCAGCTTGCGCTCTTCCCGTCAGCGGTGGCGGTTATCACTGCAGTGCCTTCTGCTACTGCGGTAACGAGGCCGTCTTTGACTGTGGCCACAGCCTCGTCGGAAGAGGTCCAGGATACTTCCGGATTATCTGCGTCGGCGGGGTTCACGGTGGCGGTGAGCTGCTCGGAATTACCAACCTCGATGGTCGTCTCAGTCTTGTCCAGTGTGACGCTCTCTACCGGTACGTATACGTGGGGCACGGTTACGGTGCAGCTTGCGCTCTTGTCTCCTTCGGCAGTAGCGGTTATCACTGCCGTGCCTTCGGCGATTGCCGTTACGACGCCGTCCTTAACTGTGGCGACGCTCTCGTCGGAGCTGCTCCAGGTCACGGAAGGGTCGTCGGCGTTGGCGGGAAGCACGGTGGCAGTGAGTGTCTCGGAATTGCCCACAGCAATAGTCGTTTCCTTCTTGTTAAGGGTGATGCTCTCGACAGGTACCCATACATGGGGTACAGTGACGATACAGCTGGCACTCTTGTTTCCTGCTTTGGCGGTAATCACGGCCGTGCCTTCGGCAATTGCAGTTACAACTCCGTCCTTAACAGTGGCGATTGCCGCATCGGATGTGCTCCAGGTCACGGTCGGGTCATCGGCGTCGGCGGGGTTCACCGTTGCGGTAAGGGTTTCGGTATTGCCGACTTCTATGGTGGTTTCGGTCTTGTTCAGGCTTACGCTTTCCACAGGGATGGCTTTTCTTTTAACCGACACCGAGCATGTGGCCGATTTTTTACCGGCCTTGGCGGTGATTACGGCTGTACCTTCGGCGAGGCCGGTTACCTTGCCGCTATCGTCAACAGATGCTACTTCCGGCTTGGACGAAGACCATAGCGCCGTCTTGTCATTGGCGTTTTCAGGCCTCACCGATGCCTCCAGGGTATAGGTTTCGCCTATGTACAGGCCAATGATGGAATTGTTCAGACTGACTGAAGTTACTTCAATTACAGGTGCGGGCTCCTCCTTTTTGCAGGAAACGGCAAGAATGGAAAGGGCTGCGCCAAGAATCAGGCCAAGTTTAACAGTTCTCATATCGCGTTGTTTTTATTACCATGTGTACTGTACGGGGTTCAGGGGGTCGATGCTGCGGCCGCTGTCTCCTGTTGAGGGACCTTCCGTCCTGTTGTATCGGAAACCTATGTAGTTCCATGCTGTGGGGAAGGAGCCGGAATCGGGATATATGATTGAAGGATCCAGATAGGCGCTCTGGGTGCCGGTCTGCAAGGCGGCATCGGGGATAAGGCGCACATAAACCTTTTCCTTTCCAAGCAGTTCTCCTGCAGGCAGGGCGATATTTATGGCCTTAAAGCCCGGGGTCTGCCAAAGCTGCGTTACAGGGCTGTCCTGGCATATTTCAGGAAGTGAATAGCGGGCAAGCTGCGTCCAGTTATTGCCGTCCAGAGAGTACTCAACCCACCAGTAACGGGGGCCTTCAAGATATGTGGCTACGCCGTTGATCTTCTGTGTGGAAGAATAGAATCGATTCATGGACGATATCTGCATGCTCATGCTGCCTGACGATATCCCTTTAGTGGAGAACACGAAGGTCGTGTACTGGGGCTTTCCGTTACGGGCGGTGAGGTTCGTGGCCCATGCGCTTCCGGCGTCGGAGGGAACTTCTCCGTAGCCGTTTTTGTTCACGGAAGCAGCAAGGGAACTGCCTGCTCCGGTCCAGAAGGGACTCATCCAGTCGCTGCCGTCGGCAAGGATAATTCCAAGGCCGTTTTCATTGCCCGTGGCATCGATGCCGGAGGGACCCAGATATGACCAGTCGGAGGCTGTGATTATAGGAAGTTTTCCAGCGCGACCGTCTTCGGAATAGGGTTTGGCGTCGGGATAAACAAAGCTGTAAGTGAAATAGGCTTTGGTGTCGCCGTCGGTGGCGTAATAACGCTCAAGGTTCTTAGCCGTGATGTAACGCCATTCGCAGATAATCTCGGAGAAGGAGCCGCTCATTGTGGCTTTCATCCCGAAGTCCTCCCTTGAGGTGTGGCGCAGTTGATACCGGCCGATATTTCCCCAGGTCTCGCTGTCGGCCGAAGAGCTGTCCATGTAGCAGAAGCGGGGGTAAAGCTCGTGTACAAGAACGCCGCTCATGGGACCGCTTCCCTGAGGGGCGGCCTTACCGTCTCGCCTGTAAGGGCATGTGACGTTGGTGTACACATACATGGAAGCGCCGGTTATGTCGCGTAACAGGATAGGGAATTTTGTTATCTTGTTGGCGCCGGTTGCGCTGGTGTACTTCTCGCTGATTGGAGTGAGTGAGCCTTTGCGCACCGGAAGTTCGCAGTCAGGTATGGTGACATAGGTGAAAATATCGCGGTCCGACAGTTCTGCAATGCGTTTTTCCTTATGGGGGATGCCTTCCCTGCCAAGGTGTTCGCACTCTATTGCCATGTTGCCCTTCGCACCTGTGATGTAATAGTACACGGGATCGGTTTCGGGGTCGATTACGGCAGAACGGTACAGTGTGGCCCCGTTCAGGTTCATCTTCAGCTTGTCGCCCTGCAGGAAGCTGTTGTCCTGGGGCGTGCGCATCTGCACCCTTATGCCTGCGGAGCCGTCAAGGGCCTCAAGGTAAAGGGTGGACCATGCTACGTCGTAGTCGATGGATGTAAGGCCGATCTGGCGGGGGTCGCCAGCGTTGCCTGAGGCTTTGTCGCTAACCACAATGCCCTCCACGGTAAGGTCCTCGGAAAGGTCGGCGCCCTCTTCCGTTGCCATTGCAAACAGCTGGGGGAAAGTTAGTTCCCGTCCTGCGGAATCGGAACTTGAAAGCTGGCTTATCTGGAAATCCTGCCTGTATGCGGTGCCGAATGCGTCGGTATAGCTCACGCTGGCCGAAGCCCGGCGCATCTGCTGCAGTGGATTGGCATTATAGCTGAAACTTATTGTGCCTGAAGACAGTTTCACGTCGGTGATCCAGTCTTCGCCGCCTTCGCAGTACCAGTCAAGTACAAAGTCGGAATCCGGAATGTTGGTGTTCAGTTTCACCGATTGGCTTCCTCCCTTGGAACCGGGGAGCAACACCACGGGGGAATCCGCCCCCAGAGTGGGCTCCTTAACGCCCTTCTGCCTCAGGGTAAGGGTATCGCGATGGTTGGTTTCCTCGATGGAAACCACCACCAGCCCCTTCCTGGGAAGGCCGTTGTTGGCTCCGTAAGAAAGGGAGAAACCTTCCTTGCCTTCAGCTCCCGTTTCGGGGACTCTTACCCAGTCCGCCTCGGTGGATATGGCATAGCTACGGGTGGCTATTACTGCCACGTCAAGGCTGCCTGCGCCGCTTTCAAGGTCCACTGTCTTAACGGGATACCCAAGGCCCGAGCCTTTGTAAATCGTGCGCTCGGAAGGATCCTTGATGCAGGACAGGGCTGCTGCTGCGGCTACTGCGTATAATATGATTCTTGCTGTCTTCATTTGCACTACTGGATTTTAACGCATCTTACGGTTCCGCCCCAACGCCTCTGGCAATAGTCGCTTTCAAGGCCTCTGTTGCCCACTTTCGAATGAATATGGAAACGGTACGAGCCGCGGAATTCGTCTTTGTAAGCAACCGGAGTGGATGTCCACATGCAGCCTTCGGCCGTCGAGGCCATTTCAGTTGTGGCGTGGAGAGTCCTGCGGTACCAGCCGCCGATGGGGAAGAGCACCTGGGCGCCATTGTCGTCGGCAATGGTAATGCCCTGCTTGGAGACGAAGTCTGCGGCCTTGATGCGGTCCACCATGGTCTCGTATGCCTCCTTGGGGGCAACAGTCCAGCCATAAGGGCAGGGATTGGCGTTGGAGCCGGCGCTCCAGCGGTTGTCATCCTGTACCAGAAGCCAGTCTTCCTTGCCGGACGCGGCTGAGCCCCAATAATGCGTGGTGGGGTTGGCGTCGGCATCCTCGGGAGCCACGCCGTCCTGCGCCGTCGCCATCTTTATGGGATCAGGATACACCTTCCCGTGATTGGCCGACGAGGCTACGTTCAGGTCTTCCACCGGCGGGAACGGGTCTTTCCTGCCCCACTGGTAGTGCATGCCAACGGATGCGCTTGACGGAGCTTTGGCTATAGCCTCGGAAGCGCCAAGGTTGCGGTCCATCATGGTGAATGATCCGAAACTTCGCTCCTGCACTGCTTCGGCGGGGGCCCAGATATGGTAACTCCAGCAAACCTTGCCTTCGGCGTCCTGCACGGCCACGTGGGCGTTTCCGCTAATGTCTTCGCTCTTCCGGAAGTAAAGACGTCCGGTTTCAGGCGATATACCAAGGTATGATATCACGCCGGGAGCTGTCTGCCAAAGAACCGAGCAGCGTGTGATTCCATCGGCGGGTACGCTTCCGTCCGGGCGTCGGATATCAATTCCGTACATCCTTTCGGTCTTGCCGTCGATGAGGAAGCAGTTGGCGTATTTGCCGCCGGCCGTGAGCATTTCGGCGTCGGTGGGAACGGAGAGCGAAATCTCTTCCATCTGGGCTACAGTGTGCTGTGAGGCCGATATTTCGGCTTTCGTACTTATGCTGCCGCTCCAGGAAGAAGTGGTTGCGCCCACCATGATTTTCCCGAGTTCTCCGGATGCTACTGCAAGGTAGAAGCTTGCGGGAAGGTCAAGGCCGCCTTCGGGAATAAGCAGGCTTATGCGGTTTGTGGCGCTTTCACCGGGAACGTATACCGGGCGGGATGCCTTGAAGCTAATTTTCCCTTCGCCGGCGATGGGGGAGTCGGCGTCAATAGTGAAGTCAAGCAGCTTTCCGCTTCCCTGAATCTCCACTTTCAGCAGCGAGCAGGCCGATTCGAAGGCCAGTGCACCGGAAGTGGCAGGAGCGCTCATCAGGCCAAGGGGTGCTGCCAGCGAAGGGCTGGGGATGGGCGCCTGTTCAGCGGGTAGCGTGACCGACGCTACGCCTCCAACGAAGCCGGAGACAAAGTCGTCCGGATAAACCGCGCCGGCTATGCTGCCTTCCAGTTCATCCTTACTGTAGATGAAGGAACTTCCTTCAACGTAATCTGCCGGAATGATGCCCGTACCCTCGGAGGGGATTATTGCAATGCGGTCTCCGGAGGCCCAGGCGATGGTTTTTCCGTCAATTGGAGTCACGTCGGCCGATATGTTGGCGGGCTCGGCGTTGGACTGGGTGATGGTGAAGGAAGCGCTCACGGGAGTGTCCCATCTGGCCATGGGGAAGGCCAGTAGGATGCGTGCCGTACGGGATGCCCCGCTTTCGTTGGCATCGTAGGAGAAGGTGACGGCATCTCGTCCAACGTTTATGTCGTGAATCCAGCCTTCGCCTTCTTCGTACTGAAGCTGGAGCTGGTATCCGCCAAGCGTTTCATCGTCAAGATTGGTTCCGGCAAGTATGCGGGACTGTCCGGCGGTTTTCATCACTACCTGGTTTTGCTTCGCCAGTGAGTAGATGCCTCCGTCTTTGAGCCCGCTTTCCTGCGACACATACATCTCGCGGTAAATTCCGTCGCCTTCGATAATCAGGTAAACACCGCGGGAAACGCCCTCGTTGGGGCTGGCGGTTACCATGATCTGCTGATTACCGCTGCCGTTTTCGCGGGACAGTTCCAGCCACGGTGCGTTCTTTTCGAAATGGGCGCTCCAGTCTCCGCGGCAATAGACCATTACGTAGTAGGAGTCGCCGGCGCTTTTGAAGCGCATCTCCTCGCGATTCAGTACCAGAGGAAGGTTCAGCTCGTAACGCTGCGTGCAGGCGGCCGAAATCAGAAGGACTGCCAGCAATGCTATTTTCTTTATCTTACAGTCCATACTCGTTGTATTCTTTATTGTCAAGGGCATAGCCCGAATTCTTCACCTGCTCGATGGGGATGGGCAGGTAACGGTGGCAGCGCTTTGCGTGCGTAAGGTAGCCGAAGCTGTCCATTTCCGGCTGCCAGTATTCCTTGATGGCATCGTACCAGATTCCCCAGCGCACAAGGTCGAACTTTCTCTGGAACTCGCCGAAGAGCTCGCGGGCCCTTTCGTCACGGACTTCCTGCACAGCCTTTTCCCAGTTGCCTACGCTATATGCCGGGAGTCCGGCGCGGGAGCGCACTGCGTTAAGGTTTTTCTCGAAATTCTCCTTGTCCTGTTTCGCGGCATAGCATTCAGCCAGCATAAGCAGGGCGTCTGCGTAGCGGAAAACGGGATAGTCATTGGAGTCGTTGGTGGTCTTCATCTCCGGGCACCAGAACTTGGGACCCATCCAGGGGCGGGAGATGCCGTTCGTGAAGGCTTTCCCTTCCCAGCGGCGGCCCTGGTTCACGTCCACGCGAAGGTCGGTGCCGTTATCGGGCTGTAGTGCTGCGTAGAAATAGGCCGTGGGGCGGTTGCAGGTGCCTACCTTGGCTTCCGTTCCCAGCCAGGGGATGGAAAGGCCGTCGTACAGGTTGGTGCTTGCCTTGTATGAAGGCATGCAGTTCTGCGCCAGGGTTCCGGCATAGGAAAGCTGGCCCTGGATGTAGGTATGACGCACTGCAAAAATGCGCTCAGGAGTGTCCTTTTCGCTGAACCAGAGGTCTTTCAGGGAGTACTTGGACAGGTCTCCGTATACAGGGACAAGCTGTTCCAGCGCGTCAATCGCTATCTGGAACCAGTCGATATCGTCCTTCGGATCCATGTAGGCGTTCCAAAGAGCGAGCTTTCCCACCAGCATCTGTCCCATGGCCCATCCGGCGCGGCCTTTATCTGCAATGTCAGAGGCCTTAATCTTTGGAAGGGCGTCAAGGCAGCCGTGCAGCTGGGCGATCAGGTCGGCCCTGGTGGCTACGGCATCCATACGCCCAAGGGACGCAATGCGGTCCATGGTCTCCTGGTCCACGATGTCGTCCAGATAGTATGGAACGTCGCCGAAGCAGGAGGTAAGAAGGTAGTACCAGAAGGCGCGCATTATCTTGGCTTCGGCAATAAGCTGCGCCTGGACCTCCGGGGCGATGGTTTCGCTGTTCTCAATTCCGGAAATTGCCGCGTTGCAGTACATAACGCTCTTGTAGGCCGTGCTCCAGACGGTCTTGGAGATATTGCACTGGCTGGGATTGATGTCCAGTATGGCGTTCACGTCCGAGAAGGACGGCACCATGGCGATATCCGTCACGCCCTCCAGATGGGTGAACAGCTGGGTGGAATATACGGCCCTCAGCCCCTCGTAGCAGGAATTCACGGCCGTTACGCACTGGGCTTCGGTCTTGTAGTAGTTGTCGCGGTCCACGAATGAAGTGGGGTTCTCCTTCAGGAAACTGCAGGAGGAAGAAACTACAGCCGCTATGGCAAAGGATATTATCGTCAATCTTTTCATAGGGCCTTAGAATTTAATTTGAATCAAGCCCACGATCTTCCGTGGACGGGGATATGCGCCAATATCGGCCCTTCGGATGGTGGATTCCTGGTCTTCTACCTTAGAGGAAACGTCAGGGTCGAAGCCGTTGTAGCCGGTCCAGAGGTAAATGTTGTCGGCGCTGATGCCGAGCCTTATGGACTGCATCCATTTCACCTTTTTCATTTCAAAGGTGTAGGAAAGGCTGACGGTCTTCAGGCGGAGGAAGGAAGCGTCGTGCACCATGAAGTTGCTGGGGAGCATGCTGTAACCGCTGGCGCCAGCAGCCGGGATGTCCGAATTGGGATTACGGTAGGGATGCCAGCCGTTAAGCATGTAACGGTACTGGTTGGAGCAGTATGTTCCGGCCATGAAGAACTCCGAATAGTTGTAGATGCTTCCGCCCACAGAGTAGGAGAAGAACACGCCAAGGTCGAAGCCGAATATGTGGAAGTTGTTCTGGAGGCCGCCGTAAACTATGGGGTCGGCGTCTCCAAGGAAAACAAGGTCCTGGTTGTCCAGGATGCCGTTATGGTCCTGGTCAACGTAGCGGGGACGTCCGGCCTTGTAGGGCTTGGCGTAGAAGTCCACGTACTGGTGGGTGATATCGTTCTCCTCGACCTCCTCGGTGTTATGCCACACGCCGCCGTACTGGAAGCCCCAGAGGGAGTTCAGGGGATAGCCGGCGCGGTAGCCGTAAATCATGTAGCCCTTGTTTGGGTCGTTCATGGCAACGACTTCGCTTTCTCCGCCTATGTCTTCCACCATCTGTTTATTATGGGAAATAGTGAAGTCGGTGGTCCAGGAGAAGTTCTTGGTCACGATGTTCTTTGTGGAGAGCGAGAATTCCACGCCCTTGTTGGAAGTGCGTCCTAGGTTCTGAGTGTAGCGGCTGTAACCAGTCTGCTGGGCTTTCTGCACGTCCAGAAGGAGGTCATGGGTGTTCGCAAGGTATCCTTCCAGGGTGAATTTCAGACGGCCTTTCAAAACAGCAACGTCAAGGGCGGCGTTGTAAAGGTCGGTCTTTTCCCAGGTCAGGTTAGGGCTGTCCAGGCGGGATGGGTAGTAGTAGGTGGCCTGCCCGTCGCCAAGAAGGTAACCAGAGGTGGATGCGGAAAGCTGCTGCAGGGATTTGTAGGGAGACAGGGCGTCGTTACCGGTGCGTCCGGCGGAAAGGCGCAGTGCCAGTTCCTGGAAAACCCTCGTACGCTTTATCCAGGGCTCGTTTCCGGCGTTCCACTTGAAAGCGGCCGAAGGGAAGAAGCCCCACTTGTTGTTGGCTGCGAAGTTGGAGGAGCCGTCGGCCCTGCCGGTGAAGGTGAGGTAATAGCGTTTCTTATAGTTGTAGTTAACCCTGCCCATGAACGACATGCGCTTTACCTCGCTTTCAGAGGATGTGATGGTGTAGTTGTCCTTGTCTCCTATGGCGCTAAGGTTGTTCCAGGTTAGGTCGTCCACCAGCATGCCTTTACCCACAATCTGGTGCACTTCGTAACCCTTATAGTAAACAGACATGCCGCCCATAACGTCCAGATGGTGGTTCTTGCCAAAGTCGGTCTTGTAGGTTATGGTGTTGTCGGAGTTAAGCTGGGTGATGGCCGATGTGTTTCTGGTCACTTCGCCTCCGGACGCAGCCAGGCGCCTTGCCGGCAGTGTTCCGGGCAGGTATTTGTAAAGGTCAGAATTGTATTGGTACCAGGTGTTGCGGCTCTTGATGACAAGGCCTTTTATCGGTGTGAGTTCCAGCGCTATGGTGTGGGTATTGGATACGGTCTTTCTCTGGTTCGTGCTCTGGACGATGGAGAGGTAGGGGTTGTTGAAAGGCTGGCCCTGACCGTAGTTGTACAGGTCGTTTACCTCGCTGTCGGTTCCCAGGAGAGGGGAAATGTACACCGCCCCGCTCCAGATGCTTGAGCCGCCGATATTGGCTTTGTTATTGTTGGCTATGCGGTAAAGGGCCGATACGTTGTACTCCAGCTTGATCCAGTCGGCGAAGCGGTGGCTCAGGTTCAGGCGGCCGGTAAAGCGCCTGTTGCCGGAATCCAGCACGATGCCTTCGTCGTCGGCGTAGGAAACGGAGCCGAAGTAGTTGGTCTTCTTGTTGTTCCCGGCCACTGAAAGGGCATATTCCATGAAGGGGGCCACGCGGGTGATTGCTTTCACCCAGTCGGTGCCTTCGCCCAGGGCTTCCGGGTCGGCGTACTTGGATGTATAGCTGGGAGTTGCCGGATACACCATGCCGGTCGAGGACTTGGAGAAGTCTATTCGGTCGTTGTTGTATGTGGCGAACTCCTGCGCGTTCATCACGTCCAGGCTGCGGGCGAGGGATGAGAAGCCCAGTTTTGCCGTTGCGGTAACCGTGGCTTTAGTCTGCACCGTAGAACCCGCTTTGGTGGTGACGATGATTACTCCATTCGCGCCCTGAGCACCGTAGATGGCGGTTGAGGATGCGTCTTTAAGGACGGAGATGGACTCGATATCGGCCGAGTTCAGTTCTCCCAGGTCCTGGACTGCGTTCATCACTCCGTCCACCACTATCAGGGGTTCGTTGCCTGCGGTGATGGAGCGTGCGCCGCGGATGCGGATTGAGGTGCCTTCGTTGGGGTCGCCTGATACGCTCACGATGTCGGCGCCTGCCACGCGGCCCTGCATGGCCTGGTCGACGGCCAGGGTAGGGGCGTTTTCAACGTCGGTCATCTTTACCGTTGCCACCGAGCCTGTGAGGTCGGTTTTCTTTTGCTCGCCGAAGCCTATCACCACTACTTCGTCCAGGAAGGTGGTGTCTTCTTCCAGGACTATCTCGAAGCGGCGCTGCTTGCCCACTTTCATCTTGACGGTCTTGTAGCCCATGGAGTCGAAGATGAGGACGGCGTCTTCGGACGGAACTTTCAGTGTGAAGTTACCGTCTCCTCCGCTGATGGTGCCGGTGGTGGTCCCTTCCACCTGTACGGCTGCGCCGGGAACCGGCGCGCCGCCTTCGTCCACTATGCGGCCACTCACGTTCACGGGGCCCTGGGCCATGGCCGTGAGACTCACCGCCATGGCCGCCAGTGCCGATATTAGCCTTTTAAACATTTGATTTGTTTTGAGTTAGTTACTCAGTTCCCCACATAGGCACCCATTATGGTGCCGTTGCGGTCATTACCCTTCTGGTCAATGGTCAGAAAACTTGTATCAACGGTCTGGGTCGGAGTGTACCTGAGGGTAAGGCCGGAAAGCTCCTCGCTAGTCATGCCGCAGGAAATTGCAGGGTTGTCAGCCACAGTCGTGACAGCGTGTACGCCGTCCGAAAGAGAGGACAACATAGTATTAATATCGAATGCAGAAGGATTGGAAAGGACAGATTTCCTCCAGACGAAGTTTCCTGCACCGGTATTGTTCACCCTGTCGGCAGAGGTATAAGATGTTGCGACAACTATGGATTTGTCTACATGATAGAGCAGACGATCGTTACGGACATCGTCATTGGTGCTGGTACCCGTGTTGCCGGAGATGATGCTATTGTAAACATCCACAACCTGACTGAAAGTCTCCTTGTAAATGCCACCGGTGCCGGCCGATGCGGTGTTCCCGGTAACTGTGCAACTAATCATAGCCAGACGTGTGATGTTCGCTTTATAGGTGTCATTATCCTGCCTTGTTACATAAATGCCGCCAGCATTGGTCCCGTTGTTGCCTGACACGGTGCAGTTGACCATGATAAGGTCATTCTTTCCCTTGGAGTAGACACCTCCGGCACCGCCTGTAGCGGTGTTACCGGTGATAGCCGTATTATAAATGGTAACCGGGACGTAATTGGCCGTGGTTTGGGTTATGTTGATTCCGCCACCGCTACCACTGGCCGTATTATTGCTAATATCGCACCCAGTGAGCGTTAGAGCCCCACTAGTATAAATAGCTCCACCATTTGCGGCACTGTTATTTGAAATAGTGGTGCCATCAATACTGAGATTACTAGAACTGTTGTGAATAGCTCCGCCGCTACCACTGGCCGTATTATAGCTAATATCGCACCCGGTGAACGTTAGAGCCTCACTAGTATAAATAGCTCCACCATTTGCGGCACTGTTATTTGAAATAGTGGTGCCATCAATACTGAGATTACTAGAACTGTTGTGAATAGCTCCGCCGCTACCATTACCTGCGCTATTGTAAAGAAAAGTAGTTTCATCACTGATGGTAGCGGCACAGCTGGCTTGAATCTGCATTGCACCGCCCGTTCCGGTCCCTGTATTATACTCAAACATACTTTTAGAGATGCTTAGAGTTGTGGCTCCGTCAGTACGGATTGCTCCGGCGTTTGTGGCCGAATTGCGTTTGAATGTGGCGTTCGTTATTGTAACATCTGCTCCGGCTTCAAGGTGAATTGCGCCACCATTTGAACCGTTATTCAGGCGGAAAGACGCCTTGTCAATAATAAGAGTTCCCTTTGTGAGTATTGCTCCCCCACGTTTAGATGTAGCAACATTGCTCACGAACTTCGTGCTGTCCTGGCCAAAAGAAATGTCCATTGTCCCGTCATGCTGATAAATAGCACCTCCATTCGCAATGCTGGTGGAATTCTGTATTGTCCCTCCCTTGATGTAAATAGTGCCTGCTCTCTGAGCGATGTAACCACCTTGACCATTGCTTGAAGTTACATCATTATTGTCAGCTATGCAGTTCTCAATCGTAACGACGGTATCGTCCCCGACTTCCATCACAATGGCTCCACCGTAACCAGCGTTTGCGCCGCTAGCGATATTGTCGCTGAATGTGCAACCGTCAAATTTCACATTCAGTTCACCTGTCGCGTTGAAATCTATAGCGGCACCACCTAGTGTGCTAGAACTGTTCAAATTGCAGAAAATGCAGTCTTTGAAGGTGACGTTGCCAGCTGCTGTTGAATTAAAGAAGAATGCGATACCGCGGGTGTTGATGGCGGTCGAAGGGGCTGATTGCGTAAAAGTGATGCTATCAAATGTCCAGCCGTTCATCGTGGCACCGTTTAAGTAGAAGATACGGTCGGTTTCGGTGTCGTTGCTAACCCACTTTGTGGCATGATTCACGGCGTGCTTACCTTCAAGAGAGGTACCTGTATTGCTGGAAGGATATCCACCATCAATGATAAGGTTAATATTAGCAAGCGGTTTTTCCGCACCGGTGTCCCATGCACCGGATTGGAAGGTCAGCGTTCCTCCGTTTGCGGCTTGAATGTTATATGTTCCTTCGGCAAAGTGGATCTTGGCATTGTGAAGACGCCAGGTGCTATTGACGCCATTGTCATTGGTTTTGTTCTTGATAAGCTTGAGGAAAAGGGAGAGATCACCGGCGTTGTTCCAAGAAGAACCATCGCCTTTACCGTCTGCTGTCGTCTTTATGAACCAGTCGGCGTGAATCATAGGGTCAATGTCTCCGAGATCAGTAACATGGCTGCGGGTGGTGGTGATGGCTCTCTTGCTCAGTGCTCCCAACTCGAGATCGCCCGAATTACTCTTCCTGGCCTTAACTCCGAAACCGGTGTCAAAATCCGCACCGGGTCCAACGGCAAAGTAGTAATCCTTGGCAGTGTTGGTCGCAATTGAGTTTAGGTTTGCATATTTGGTATTGTCATAGCCGGTAATTACGGCGGTCCTTGCGCCTACAGTGACATTCTGTTCTTCGTCAAATGTTACACCGTATGTGTTGGCTATAACCTTAGCAAGCCCATTGGATGTGAACTCAAAACGGTTATAGGGGTTTGCTGCCGTTGTGTGGAACTTGATGATGTGCGTCAGGTTCTTGAAGGCGAAGCTTGCGGCTTCTTTGGTGGTGCGTGCGGCCATCATATTGGCCGACTTAAAGGTTCCGTTCTGATACCGGGGAATACCGAAGTCGATGGTGCCGCCTTCGCGAAGGGCAAACGCTCCCGTGGTAGGATACACAGCATAGAGTGTCTCGGCGGAGGCGGAAACATTAGCGGTAACTGTGTAATGACCTTCTCCGTCATCCTCAACTTTTGCGTCTACATAATCGCTTTCGCCTGTACCCCAGATAATGCGGATCTCGTCGTTTTCGTCCCAAAGGATGTCAGCTTCGTTGTTAGGGTCTTTATCGCCCAAGTGAGTCTTTGTTTTGGCATCCTTTTCTGAAGACACTGTGAACGTAAGGCTTATCATTCCCTCGGGAACTGTAGGATTAGTCTCATCTGGGTCGTTATTTTCTGGATCGACCACCTCAGGATCATCCTTGGCGGGGTTCTCGGGGACTACGGGATCAAGCTCCTGCGTGCAGGAGAATATCGCTGCAAGAGCGAACAAGGTAAATATCTTTTTCATAATCATTCCGTTTTAAAGTTCCCAGTCGCCGTATTCATCGATGGTGGCTTTTTCGGTGCTTACGTCCCTCGTTTGCGATGTCATTATCGGCTTTGTCGCTCTAGTTTCCACTATCTCAACAGTGGGGGGGGGATATTTTTGTAATTTTTTCATACCTTGTTTTGTTTATGTTAGTTTCCAACATATGCGCCCATTACGGTGCCGGTGCGGTTGTTGCCCTTCTGGTCAACGGTCAGGAAACTCGCATCCAGAGTCTGGGTCGGAGTGTACCTGAGGGTAAGGCCGGAAAGCTCCTCGCTAGTCATGCCGCAGGAAATTGCAGGGTTGTCAGCCACAGTCGTGACAGCGTGTACGCCGTCCGAAAGAGAGGACAACATAGTATTAATATCGAATGCAGAAGGATCGGAAAGGACAGATTCCCTCCAGACGAAGTTCCCTGCATCGGTATTGTTCACCCTGTCGGCGGAAGTGTAAGAAGTTGCTGCAACAATGGACTTGTCCACATGATAGAGCAGACGATCATTACGGGCATCGTCATTGGTTTCGGTACCTGTGTTGCCGGAAATGATGCAATTGTAAACATCAACCACCTGGCCGAAGGTCTCCTTGAATATGCCGCCGGTGCCGTTGGAAGCCGTGTTGCCCGTTACGGTGCAGCTTACCATAGACAGACGTGTAATGTTGGCCTTATTGGTGTCACTATCCTGCCTGGTTACGAAAACGCCGCCGCAATTGGTACCGGTGTTGCCGGACACGGTGCAGTTGACCATAATAAGGTCATTCTTACCCCTGGAATACACGCCTCCGGCACCGCCTGTGGCAGTGTTACCGGTGATAGCCGTATTGTAAATGGTAAGCGGAACGTAATTGGCCGTGGTCTGAGTCACGTTAATTCCGCCACCGATTTTTGCGGTATTGCCGGCAATGGAAGAATTCTTCACGACAATGCTGGTGGCAACACCATTGATATTGATACCACCACCATTACCGCCTGAAGCTGAATTGCCGGTGATATCGCAACTGTCCACCGTGAGGGTACAGGCTCCGTCCGTGCGGATTGCACCCCCGTTGGTCGCAGGGTTGGCGGAGAAGTATGAGTTGCTTATGGTGACGTTGGCGCCTGCTTCCAGATGGATGGCAGCGCCGTTATTGGCTACGTTCTGCTGGAACACTGCACCGTCGATGCTCATAGCGGCTTTTGCGAGGATGGCGCCCGCACGCTTGCCGGGAGCCTTGTTGCCGATAAAGTAAGTATGGTCGCTCTCATTGTCCATAATGGTAACCGTGCCGGCTGCCTGATAGATGGCGCCGCCGTGGGAGTCGCCATTGCTGCCGGCATTGCTCTCGTTGCCATTGAAAACAGTACCCATGATGATTGCTTCGCCATCAACTACGTGCAGTCCGCCGCCGGTGGTAGTGGCTTTGTTCTCCTTAATGATTCCACCTGTCAGGTTAAGCGTTCCGCCACTGAGGTGGATGGCGCCGCCGGTAGTGCCCGACATGTTGTTGTGGATGTTGCAACTATTGACATTAAGTGTGCCGTCCGTGCCATTGACATTGATTGCGCCACCCTGGGACGATGTCTTGCAGTTGAATATTTCCAGGCCGTCCTGCAGTGTGAGACTGCCGCTGCCGTAATAGATGGCACCACCGTTTGCTGTTTTGCAGTTGCTTACAGAACCTCCGCTGATGCTTACGCTTGCACCGTCAACGTAAACGGCGCCGCCCTGCTGGGCTGTATTAACATCTCCGTCCTCGATGCCAAGGCCGGTGAAAGTGCAGTTGGTTATGTTTACGTTACCGCCGCGGGCGCGGATGGAACCGCCGTTGCTGGCTTTGTTCCCGGTAAATGTGCAGTCGGTGAACTTGACAGTGGCGTTGGAGGCATAGACATAGGCTGCGCCGCCCACATTGCACTGGTTGCCGCTGAAGGTGCAGCCGGTGAAATTGATTTCTGCAGTTACGCCGCCGTGGATATAGACAGGGCCGCCGTTGACAGTGCCGGTCTGGACAAAGTCCTTGAAATAGCAGTTATTAAAGGTAATTGTGCCGGAAGTTGTACCGTCAAAGTGGAGCACGTCTCCGGGCAGGATGTGGTCTCCATTGGCTTCGAAGGTGATGCCGTCGAAGGTCCAGCCGCTCATACGGCAACCCTTGGCCTCGAATACGCGGAATGTATCGTCGGTCTGGGCGGTCTGCCACTTGGTGGGATGGTTCACGGGATCCTTGCCCGTGAGTGCGGTGCCGGTAAGGCTGTTAGGGTAGCCACCGTCGATGGTGAGATTGAGGTTTGTGAGCTGGTATTTCGAATCGGCCTCCATATCCCAGGCTTTATCGTCAAAGCTCAACGTTCCTTCGTTTGCCGCATATATATCATAGGTACCTTCGGCAAAGTGGATCCTTGCGTTGTGCAGGCGCCAGGTACTATTGATGCCCTTGTCATTGGTTTGGAATTTAATGAGGTTAAGGAATAAAGCAAGGCCGCCTGCGTCTTCCCATGAAGAACCGTTGCCGGTGCCGCCGGGCTTGATGAACCAGTCGGGATGGATCATGGCGTCAATGTCGCCAAGGTTGGTAACACGGCTGCGGTCTGTGGAGATAGCCTTTTTGCTAAGTGCACCGTACTCGTAGTCGTCTCCTTTGCTGCTCATGCGTGCCTTTACGCCGAAACCGCTTGAGAAATCGGTCTCGGGACCAACTGCGAAGTAGTAATCACTGTTCGTCGTTACAGTATTGAGGTCGGCGTATTTGGTGTTGTTATAGCCGTCAATCGTCGCGGTCTTTGCACCGATGGTCACATTCTGATTGCTGTCGAAAGTTACGCCGTACGTGTTGGCGATAACTCTTGCATTTTCATTTGATGTGAACTCGAAGCGGTTGTATGGGTTGGTTGCCGTTGTGTGGAACTTGATAATGTGCGTCAGGTTCTTGAAGGCGAAGCTTGCTGCCTCCTTTGATGTGCGTGCCGCCATCATGTTGGCCGATGCGAAGGTCCCGTCCTGATACCTGGGAATGCCGAAGTCGATGGTGCCGCCGTCGCGAAGGGCGAATGCGCCGTCCGCGGGATATACGGCGTAGTAAGTCTCAGCATCAGCTACGTCGGCGCTTACCGAGCCGTTTACGACGGTTGCATTGGCGTAATCAGCGGCGCCGGTGCCCCAGATGATTCTTACCTGGTCGCCGTCGGTCCAGGTGTGGTGGACGCCGTCCCAGTCAGTCTTGGTGTCTTCTGATGACACGGTGAATGTGAGACGGATCATGCCTTCGGGAACGGGTTTGTCGTCCGGATTGACTTCGCCGGGCTTGTCTGTCTGCTCCTGTCCGTTATCCGGCCTGTTCTCTTCGGGAATAGGTATCTCCTTTGAGCAGGAGAAACTGAAGGTGGCTATCGCGCAGATTGCCAGAAAAGAATAAAACTTTTTCATATCTCGAACTTTTTATATTTCCCATTCGTAATCGTCCTCTTCGGGGTCGTAGATGAGACCCTCGACGGATGCTCCAAAATTTTTACTTTCGCACAGAAAGCCTTCTGGCCAAAGAGTGCGGTACCTGGCTTCAGGAGCCTTGTACTCCGGTTTTTTCTGGAATAGTTTCATATGGTTTTTGATTTGTTTGTTATTGTTTTAGTTCAGTGAACAGTTCCGCGTACGCCGCGTTCATCACAAAATTAGTAATCTTAGCGCGCAAAAAATACGGCTGTAGAAAAAATCAAAGTGAAAATATGCCCGAATTTAGAGCTTAATAATATTAAAAAAGTGCCATCCGCGCACGCGGAAGGCACTTTTGTCTTTCCTGGGCTTACCCCTGAAATCTAAGTCATTCTATAAGTTTTGTCTAACTGTTTACAGGGCTTTTACCATCTCTTCGAACTCGTCCTTTGGACAGATAGCCTGGTTGCGCATGCGGGCGCGATAGGTGTACACAGTGGAGAGAGAGCACTTGAGGAACGAGGCAATGCGCGGGCTGTCCCCGATGCCAAGTTTGATGGTGGCGAGTATGCGGAGCTCGGTGGGGAGAGCAGCCTGTGCGGCGGTTTCGTCGAAACGCGCTTCTTCCTTGAGAAGTGAATTAACGTCTTTTACGAAATTCGGGAAAATACCAAGGAAAGTCTGGTCGAATATACGGTAGAATTCCTTGTAGTCGGAATAGTCAGTGGGGGCGCGGAGTATTTTGAGCAGGGCTTCCTCACCTTTGTTTTTGGCGATCTGCCTGTACTCGCGGCGGTGTTCTTCGGCCTTGTCAAGGTATTTGATGCTCAGGTCCATGTAGCGGAACACGTAGTTCTCTTTGATTCTGTTAGCCTCGACCAGTGCTGTGTTCACTTTTTCCAGTTCGGACAGGGCTTCGGCTCTTTTCCTGGACTGTCGGTGGGCGAACACCCACAGCATGAAAATGACGAATAGAAGTATCGAAGTGATGGCTATACCACTCGTGAGCGCCACTCGTGCGCGTCTTTCGGCCCTGAGTGACGCATCAACAATAATATTGTATGCGCGCGATGACCACAGCATCTTGGGCCTGAACCCGCCGGCGAAAACTTCTTCGAAGTGCAATTGGATGTATCTGGCGGCCCGCCGGTGCCTACCTTCACGGTAAAGCGCCAGCGCAAGCTCGTATAAGGACAGTAGGTCTCTGTTGGGAGCGTGCATATCGGCTACGCCGCTGTGCGCAAGGCAAATTTTCTGTTTTTCATTATCCCCGAGTTTGGCGTAGAGGACGCTGCAGTTGTACTCGATTGAGGTGAGCTCATGCCAGTCACCTTTGGCGTCCGGAAGGCATGAAAGGAATACATCCAGGGACTCCTGGTACTGTCCTCTTGCGCGCAGAAGCTGCGCATAGATTTTCTTGCCTTCATAGGAAAGCGTGTCGATTCCCGTGAGCGCTTCCCTGAATCTTGCAAGTGTGTCGGCGAAACTCTCCTCCCCGAAATAGGGTGACGAAAAGCGGGCGCAGTTCTGATATATGTTCACGCCAAGCTTCAGGTAGGCCGGTTTAAAGCCCATTGACTTCATTCCCGTTGTATCCAGCTCCCGGAACATAGACAGCGCCTGAGAGGGGTTGCTCATCCATTCCATCACTTCCACTTGTGCGAAACTGGTGCGGAGTTTCTGTTCCGGGAGCAAGGCATGAGCCATCATCCGGGACACATAAAGCGCCGTCGAATCAATACTGTAGTGCTTGTACCGCGAGTAAAGCTCCCGTTCCCGTTCCCATTTCAGGCTGTCTGTCCCGGCCTCCATCAGCCTTGCACGAAGGGAGTCATTTCCCCGCTCAAATGCTGCCTGATATTCGGCCCGGTGCGCAATTGCGACGTCCAACTCATGATAGGCCTCCTGCAGCGGAGTCCTCTTGCAGGCCGTCAGGCATAAGACAGCCACCAGCGCCGGAACGATTCTTTTGAACATGATGCCAAAATTAACAAAATAATGGCAGAAGAAAAAGAATTTACGCGATATCCTTTTGAACTGTCACGAAGCGGGCCATGGCTACGCAGCCGCCGCCAAGTAGGGCGAAAATGGCAAGGGAAGCGAAGGCGAGGCGGATGGAGAAGGCGTCACTAAGCAGTCCCATTACTACGGGGCCAAGCGCGCCAACTATGCAGCCGCCGCAACCGAAGATGCCGGTGGCCATGGCCCTGTATTTGGGATCTATCACTTCCAGCATGGCCGCGTAAAGATTGGAATCGTAAACGCCTGTGGCAAAGCCGAACATGGCTAGCGATGCGATCATTACTGAAAGTTCGGAAGTTCCAGCTATCATCAGGATGAAGGGAATACAAAGGAGGATTCCTGCAAGTTCAACCTCGAAGCGTATGTAGGGACGTTTGGGCTTGAACTTGTCTGACAGCCTTCCGCTGATGGTCGCACCTATAAAGGCGCCAAGATAGAACCAGAACACTCCGTGAAAAACGGCAGTTGAGGGGGCCATGTCGGGGAAGGCCCTCATCATGAACACCGGAGTCCAGATCTTTACCCCGTATGTGGCAAAGAAGTAACATCCAAGGGCCGCCATCATCCACAGTGCAGTCGGCTTGGTGAAAAATGCCTTCAGAGCATCTCCGACCGATGTTTCGCCCTTCTTGCCAACGTTAGGCGTATCCTTAAGGAGCAGTAGCAGGACCAGCGTCCACAACATCCCGATTGCGCCGAAAATCCAGAAAGCCCTGCGCCATCCGTCCGGATGTCCGGCCGCCATCTTGCTGGCGATGACAGAGCATACCACTATGCCAAGGTAAATGGCTCCCTGATACACGGAAAATGCCGTCCCACGTGTGTCTGTGTGGAATTCACTTATAAGCGAAGTGTTGCATGGCGGCATAAGTGACTGGCCTATTCCGTTCATAAGGCCATAGGCTATGAAGAGCATGCCTATCCCGGAAGCGAAACCGGAAAGGAAGATGCCGGCGGAGAAAAGGAGGCTTCCCGCCAATAGTATCCACTTGCGGCGGAAAAAATCAGCCGCCATACCGGCGAAGGGAATCACAATGCCGAAGGCTAGCGTAAAGGCACTGCCTACAAGGCCAAGGCTGGCGTCGGAGATTTCGCCTCCGAAAACCGCCTTGATGTCCGGCAATACGGCGGCATAAATCTGCCTTGTTCCCTGCGCCAGGAAGTACGCCACGGAAACCAGGGCCAGCATCACCCATTTATAGTCAATCTTCTTCATAGGCCTGAACAAATACCGGTTTTTCAATCTGGATTATTTCTTCGGTAGGGGAGAGAAGCCCGGTATCCGGGTTGCGGTCATAATACTCGATACGGTCTGAATCCCTGCATGCGACTAGCAGTTTGCCTCCATCCGGGCTCATGCAGAAGTGCCTTGGATGGGCGCCGGTGGTCTGATAGCCGGCTTTTTCAAGCAGCCCGTTCTCCTTTATGGCGAATACCCCTATTCCGTCATTCTTAAGGCGGGATGAGGCATAGAGGTATTTGCCGTCGGGGCTTAAAAGTATGTGCCCACCGCCGCCGGGCAGCTGGTCGTTGACGGTTATCCGCTGCCTAAGTTCCATCGATGGCCAGTCCAGGACAAAGACTTCGTCCGAAAGCTCGGTGGCAACGTACAGCTTGTGCCGGCCGAAGGCGCAGTGCCTTGGCCCGCAGCCCTCTGGCATGGGAAAAGCCTCGATACCGTCCATTGAAAGCGTGCCGCCCGAGACTTGGAATCTGTAAAGCTTGTCGGCGCCAAGGTCCACCACCACAAGTGCACCTCTATCCGGAGACAGCCAGCTGGAGTGGATGTGCGGGCCTTCCTGCCGTCCGGTCACTGGGCCGCTGCCTCCAAAGTGAAGTAGCCTTGGCTCTCCGGAGGGGATACCATCTGCCCCAAGGGGATAGATGGAGAGCGTGCCGGATGTGTAATCGGCCACTACCGCCTCTTTGGGAAGCAGGGTGATGTGGCAGGAATGCTCCCCGGGGGTTGGGTATTCTTTTCCGTCCACGCATAGAAAAGAGCCGCCGGCGAGGCTCCGGAGGGAATAAACCTTGCCGAAGCCCCGCGCGAGCCATGTGTGGCCGCATTCGAGCGTCCAGGAACCGGTAATAAGTTTCACTAAAAATATCCTCCCTTGTCTTTTATTTCCTGTATGGTCTCGCCTTTGTGAACCCAGGAGAAGATTTTTTTCTCGTTTTCACGGATTTCTTCGGCACGGAGTAGTACTTCGTATGCTATCTCACGTGGAACCACCAGCACGCCGTCGATATCTCCCAGCACAACGTCCCCAGGCTTGATGGTTACGTTGCCTATTACGATTGGAATCTGGTAATGTGTGATAAGGCATCGGCCCAGGCTGCCGTTGGAAATACGGTATTCGTAGAAGATGGGAAAATCGGCCTCCAGTATCTGATGGGTGTCGCGGATGCCGCCGTCGATGCATGCGGCCTTGATTTTCTTGCCCTTTGCGGTAGCGGTCATTACGCCGCCCCAAAGGGTGGCCTCCTGGTCACGAGACGTATCCCATACCACAAAATGGTCCTCGCCAAGTGAATCCAGCATCTGGGTGCGGAATTCCATTTCTCCGGTAATCTTGGCGTTGGGAGCGCTTTTTACGGTGAAGGCAAAACCGGATACCGTGCGATATTCGCGAAGGGGCTTGATGCGGTTTGGAAGCGCCTGGTGCAGTAGGCAGAACTCCCTCAGGACGTCGTTGACTGCGCCCAGGTAAAGCTGTTCGAAGCGATGCAGAAGTTCTTTGTCCGGAATGGGGAAGGGCTCGGTTGAGATACCCTCTCGGGCCTGAATGAGCTTTTCCAGTTTCATCATGCCCACTTCTTTTTTGTACTGTTCTACGCTCATTTTCCTTTAGTAAATGGTATAGACATGCCGCCGTCGATGGGAATGTCGGCGCCGGTGATATATCGGCCTTCATCAGAAACGAGGAGGAGGACGGTGGGGGCGATGTCTTCGCTCTGGCCCACGAAGCCCACGGGGATGGAGTTCTCGATCATCCTGCGGTAGTCGGGATCGGCCAGGACTTTTTCATTTCTGACTGTCTCGATGGCGCCGGGTGCTATATTATTAATGGTGATGCCGTCTCCTGCAAGCTGGCCACAAAGGGTCATGCAAAGGTTGTTTTGGGCGGCCTTGGTGGCTGCGTACACTGCCATCGCGGTGTTGGGTCTGCTTTGCTGGACGCTGCCCACAGTGACGATACGGCCCCATTTCCTGGCGCGCATGCCGGGAACGCATGCCTGGATGAGCTGCAGTGATGCGCGGAAATTGGTGTGCATCTGTTTGTCGAACTCTTCGTTCGTGATGCTTTCCCAGTCGTTCCGGATCTGGACCGATGCGTTCAGGACCAGGATGTCAACGGTGATGCCGTTTTCTGCCATAAAGGCTTCGAAGTCTTCCCTAAGGCTGTCCCTGGAGATGTCGTATTTCCATGCCAGATACTCTCCGCCGACGGATTTGACGGCGTCCATGGTTATTGCTGCTTTTGCGTCGTTGGAATTCCAGTTGATGATTACCTTTGCTCCGTGTTTTGCAAGAAGCACGGCGGTTGCACGGCCTATGCCCTGGCCGCTGCCGGTTACGAGGGCGGTTTTGCCCCTGAGGTCAAATTCTAGCTCCATATTCTGTCGTTTGAAAATTCCTGGTTCCATTCATCCGTGGGCTCCCATAAGCCGGGGATGTTTTTGTTTATGTGTTTTGCGATAAGTGCTTCGTTCAGGGATTCTATGCCGAGGCCGGGCGTATTGGGCACGGTGATGTATCCGTCCTTTACAAGAGGGTCCGGGAGACCGTTCACAAGGTCTTTCCACCATGGGATGTCCACGGAATGAAGCTCCATGGCAAGCACGTTGTGCATTGCTGCGGCCGTGTGCACTGCGGCCATTGCGGCGATGGGGCTTTCGGCCATGTGGATGGCGACGGCGACGCCTTCTTCATCGGCCATGTCGGCAATCTTCTTCAGTTCAAGGGCGCCGCCGCAGGTGAGAATATCGGGGTGGATGACGCTCACTGCATGGCCTTTTACCAGCGGTTCGAAGCCTTCCTTAAGGTAAATGTCTTCGCCGGTGCAGACGGGGATGGTGGTGGATGCGCGCATCAGTTTGTACTGGTCCGTGTACATCCAGGGCACCATGTCTTCCATCCAGGCGATGTTGTATTTTTCTACGCGGCGGGCGAAGCGGATGCAATCCTCCACGCACACGTGTCCGAAGTGGTCAATGGCAAGTGGCACTTCGTAGCCTATCACGTCGCGAACGTCCCTGACATACTTTTCGAGGATGTCCAGGCCGTGTTCAGTGAGGTGGATGCCGGTGAAAGGGTGGGCTGTTGTGACGATGTCGTAGCTCTTTTGCTTCCGGACCATTTCGGCCGTGACGCTGCCGCCCTGTACGTTCAGGATGTGCGGAGCGTAGGTTTTCATGTCCTCGATCAGGCCGAGCGGCGCGTTGATGGCGCCAGGCTCATTCATGAGAAGGCCTATGCCAAGGTCCATCTTCAGGAATGTGAAGCCCATTTCCATGCGCTTTTTCAGGGCCAGTCCCATCGCGTGGCCGTCGTTGTCTTTGCCGTCGGCGTCGGTGTCGCAGTATACGCGTATTCTGTCACGGTATTTGCCGCCGAGAAGCTGCCATACGGGTACGCCCCATGCTTTCCCAGCAAGGTCCCAGAGAGCGATTTCTATGCCGGAGACGCCGCCTCCCTGTCTGGACGGTCCGCCGAACTGCTTGATCTTATGGAACAGCCTGTCCACATTGCATGGGTTTTCGCCCAAAATGCGGCTCTTGAGCATAAGGGCGTAGGTCTTGGAAGAGGCGTCGCGCACTTCCCCGTAACCTATCAGTCCCTGATTGGTATAAATCTTCAGAAGCGTGCATCGCTTTGGGGCGCTGTCGATATCGGCGAAGCGCATGTCCGTAATCTTGAGACTTGAGGGGTCTATTTTTGGATTCATTTTTATAATGTAAAAATAGATTATTATTGCCTTTTATTGCTTGTAAAGATATCTATTATTGTTGCATAAGAAAAGAATTATTGTAATATTTGCATAAACTTTTACAATATAAAAATGATTCGCTCCGTCGGAAAGGCTCTCGATATTTTGGAATTGCTCTCGGCAAACGAGAGCAGGGAGGTAAGTCTCACCGAAATAGCTTCGGCCCTTTCCATGGATGTCGGTACTTGTGCAAATCTCATAAAAACGCTGAGACTCAGAGGGTATGTGGACCAGTCTGCTCCCCGGAGCGGATATCGAATCGGGTATAGGCTGTACCATCTGAGCGGTCGAACAATCGAGAACGATTTCCTGACGAAAATAGCCCGCACGGACATAGAAGCCCTGGGGGAGAGCCTCAATGAATGTGCCCTTCTGTCCGTTATACGCAATGACCGCAGGATTGTTCTTATGAGTACGACACCGGACCGGGAAATAATTGTGAGAACGACTTTCGACAAATCTGTCTATAAGGCATGCACCGGAAGAATGATTCTTTCCTGCTATACCCAGGAGCATTTGGGGCAGTTTGTCAACCGTGTCGGCTTGCCGTCCGGGGAAGAATGGCCCGGCGTCGGGGATTCGCCCAATCCGGAAAGCGAGCTTATGAACGCGCTTGTGGAGATAAAGCGGAAGGGGTACGCCAGTGACAGGGACTCGCACGGCATCGCCGGCTTTGCCGCACCGCTCTTCAAGGATGGACATGTCTGCGGTTCAGTTGGCGTGTACCTCCCCGTGGAACGGCTTAAAGACCCGGCCATCGTGCTGGAAAGGGTCCTTTCCTGTGCCAGCGATATCAATGAAAAACTGAAAAAGAAATATTGAATAAGCTATGAAACAACTGATGACCATTGCCTTCCTGCTGCTTGGCGTATCCGCTCTGTCGGCGCAGCCACGTATTGACCAAAAGGCTCGTGAGCGGGCCGCCGAGCTGGTTTCACAGATGACGCTGGAGGAAAAGTGCACCTTGATCCACGGCGTCAAGGATGGAGATGCTGTGTATGAGGACGGCTTCCATATCCAGCCCGTTCTACGGCTTGGGATTCCCGCCATCCGTATGGCGGACGGTCCGCAGGGCGTGCGCAACAAGACCAACAGCACCTATTATCCCTGCGGCATTTCGCTGGCGGCTTCGTGGAACCGTGAGGTGGCCGGCAAGGTGGGCGAGGGGATCGGCCTGGATGCCCGTGCGCGTGGTGTGGCCATCATGCTCTGCCCCGGCGTAAATATCTACCGCACGGCTTTGTGCGGCCGAAATTTCGAGTATTACGGCGAGGATCCGTACCTTGCCTCGGAGACGGCCCTGCATTATATCGAAGGCATCCAGGACAAGGGCGTAATGGCCACTATCAAGCACTTCGCCCTGAATAATCAGGAGTTCGACCGTCATGGCGTCAGCTCCAATGCCGACGAACGCACAATCAACGAAATTTACTTCCCGGCTTTCCGGAAGGCGGTGGAGGAAGGGGACGTCGCCTGCGTGATGACCAGCTACAATCTCGTTAATGGCACCCACGCTTCGGAGAATCCCTGGCTTATCAGGGACAACCTTCGCGCCTGGGGCTTCGAGGGCATCGTCATGAGCGACTGGACGTCGACCTATAGCGCCATCGGCTGTTTCGGCAGCGGGCTGGACATCGAAATGCCGCGCGGCTACGCGATGAACTACGAGAACGCCAAGGTGCTCCTGGAAAGCGGTGTGATTGAGGAAAGCTGGATCGACGAGAAATGCCGCCATATCCTGCAGACGGTGATTGCCTACGGCTTCCTGGACAATCCGGTGAAGGACGAATCCATTCCTGAGGACTGCGACATTTCCCGCGCCAATGCCCTGGCTGCGGCGCTGGAGGGGCCGGTTATGCTCAAGAACGAAGGCTTGCTGCCGCTGAAAAAGTCCCGCAAGTCCATCATCGTCCTTGGCCCCAATGCCGATATCGTCCCTTATGGCGGCGGCAGCGGCAGGATGGACCCGATCGAAGGCCGGAACGTTACGCTTTATGCCGGCCTTTCGCGCCTGGGGAAGGGATACAAAGTGGAGCTGATGGACTGGAAAGCGCCTGATTATGAGAAGATTCGAAAGGCCGGCGCGGTGATCATCGCCGTCGGTTTCAATCACGATACCGAACTTGAAAATGCCGACCGGACCTACTCGCTGCCCGACGGCCAGGACGCCCTTATCGCTTCCGTGGCCGAGGCCAATCCCCATACCGCTGTCGTGGTTTATTCCGGCGGTGAGGTGGACGTTCGGCCCTGGATTGACAAGGTCGAAGCCCTGGTCATGGCCTGGTACTCCGGCCAGGAGGGCGGTACTGCTCTGGCGCAGATACTTTCGGGGAAAGTTTCTCCTTCGGGCCGCCTCCCGTTTACCTTCTGGGGCTCGCTGGAGGCTAATCCCGCATATCCCAACTACTTCATTTCCAAGCCCTATGGCCAGCGTACGGCAAAGCGTTACAGCCAGTATCCGTTTGTCGAATACAACGAGGGCATCTTCCTGGGTTACAGGGGAATGGAGCATTTTGGCGTAAAGCCCATGTTCCCCCTGGGTTACGGTCTCACCTACACGGATTTTGCCTATTCCGATCTGTCCGTCAAGGCCTTAGACGGTGGTTATGAGCTGAGTTTCGTCATTACCAATACCGGCAAGGTGACGACTTCCGAAGTGGCGCAGGTTTACATCACCGCCCTGGATTCCGCAGTCATCAAGGCCGATATGGAATTGAAGGGCTACGAGAAAGTCACCGTAGCTCCCGGAAAGTCGGAGACTGTTTCGGTATTCCTGCCTGCATCGGCCTTCTCACATTACGACGTGTCCTCCCACGCCTGGGTTAACGATGCCGGAAAGTATCGTGTCAACGTTGGCGCTTCCGCCCTGGACATCAGACTGTTCCGGGAGATAAGTCACGGCGAGGAGTAGAATCATTTAGCCGACTCGTATTCCCGCAGGGCCTGTATGGCCTTGGGACAGAGGAGCAGTATGGCGATGACGGTGAACCATGCCATAAGGCCAACGCCGATGTCGCCCAACTGCCAGATGAGGTCGGCCTCTTTGACCGCGCCGAAAATCACGGCTCCCAGCATCAGCGCCTGGAAGATGCGGATGGTAAGTTTTTCGCGTTTTCCTTCGCGGCCTTGGAAGAGGTAGATGATGCTGGTTTCGGCATAGAAATAATAGGCCATGATGGTGGTGAAGACGAAGAACACCATGGCTATGGACACGAACTCGCTGCCAAAGCCGGTAAAGACGCTGTCCACGGCGCTTTGCGTGTAGCCTACGTAGTTGTTGGCCAGTTCCGGCGCGCCGGCGTACAACAGCTGTCCGTCGCTGCCAAGGATATTGAAGGTGCCGGAGCTAAGTATCATCAGGGCAGTGGCGGTACACACCAGGAGGGTATCTACGTAGACCGAAAACGCCTGAGCCAGACCTTGCTGCGCAGGGTGGGGAACATCCGTCGCGGCCGATACGATTGCGCCTGTGCCTTGTCCTGCTTCGTTCGAGAAAATTCCCCGCTTTACACCCATGGCGATGGTAGAGCCTATGATGCCGCCGCAAAGGGGATTTATGCCGAAAGCGTTCTTGAATATCAGGCCGAAGACCGCCGGCACGTCATGGATGTGGTAGCCGACGACCACCAGCGACATGACGATATAGCCCAGCGCCATGAAAGGCGTGACCACTGTCGCGACTTGGGCGATGCGCTTGACTCCGCCCATTATCACCAGGCCCAGTATCGCTGCCAGGACTATCCCGGAAACCAGCGGCGACACCGGGAAAGCGTTTTTCACTGCGGAGGAAACGCCGTTGGCCTGCACTGTTGGCAGGAAAACGCCGCAGGCAAGGATGGTAATGACGGCGAAGACGATACCCAGCCAGCGCTTGCCAAGGCCATGTTCGATAAAGCTGAAAGGCCCGCCGCGGTATCCCGTACGGTGCGGGAACTTGTAAATCTGCGCCAGCGTGGATTCCACAAAAGCCGTCGATGCGCCGAAAAAGGCCACCAACCACATCCAGAACACGGCCCCGGGCCCGCCGAAAGCGATGGCAGTAGCCACGCCCACGATATTACCCGTACCCACGCGTCCGGAAAGCGCTATGCAGAACGCCTCGAATGACGAAATCCCGTTATCCCCCTCCTTCTTGCTGAACAGGGAACGGATCATCGTCGAAAACTTACGCACCTGCACAAAGCGCGTCCTAACCGAGAAATACAGTCCGGCCGCAATCAGCAGCACCACCAGCGCCGGATTCCATACAAAGTCGTTAACTTGGGAGACAATCTTTTCGAGCATGACTCCAAAGATACGAAAAAAGTTGTATCTTTGCACTCGAAAACTAAACGAATCATAACATGACGTTAAGAGACATTAAGAAAGACATCCAGTATGTTATCGGTGCATTTGTGGACGACTGCACCCTCTTCCTGAACCTTAATCCCGGTAAGAATGCAGATGCTATCGCAGATCTGATTGACAAAGCCGTGGATCTTTATAACGAACTCAGGGACAAGGTGGTTGCCGCTCCCAAGGAAGGCACCAGGGCCTATTTCCGCGGCGTAAGCCAGGAGCTTCTGGAAAAGACCGACGGCCTGTACGACGAGCTTTCCGCAGCCGTAAAAGCAGGTCTGGGCAAGTAGCTTCGGACACATATAATAATATAAGAGACCGAAATCAGCAGATTCCGGTCTCTTATATTTTTGTAGGATGTTCTTACTTCTGGAGAGCTTCCTTTGCAGCTTCGGAGGCGTTGTCGATAGCTTCGGCGGCGGCGTCCTTAGCAGCCTCGGTTACTTCCTCGGTGGCGTTTTCAATGGTCTCTTTCAGGTCCTTGCCTTCTTTGCAGCAATCTTCCTTAGCTTCGCAGCATTCTTTGTTAGCCTCGCAGCAGTTTTCTTCTGCCTTCTGTGCATCGCTGTTGCACTTGCAGGACACGGCAGCGGCCATGAGGGCGATAACTGCCATAGACATAAATACTTTCTTCATAACTTTAAAGAATTAATACGTTTATTTGGCCACAAAGGTATATAAAAATTTTAAAAAATGAAAGAAGTTCTTTAAAAATCAAACACATAGGATATTCCAAGGCTGGTCCGGAACACGTCCGTGTAAGCCGCGCTTTTGAATTTTCCCTTCTTGGTAGTGTCGATTTCGTACTCGGTAATGTAGTCCAGAAGGACGTAAGGAGTGAGCGTATGGTGCTTCCCGAGTTTGATGTCGGCTTCCAGATTAACGCGGTAGCGGTCGTTGTATATGTGATTGTAGCCTTCCAGGACGAATTTGTTGTCGCTCACGCTGCCCCAGGCGCCGTTGAGGCATGTCCTGAGTTCAAATGCCGCCGACGGTTCTACGGCCCTCCAGCCCTTATATTTTACAGTAAACCGGCTTTTAAGCTGTACCAGATTCCTTGGCGCCTGGTAAGTGTTCATGTTGGAATCCCCGTTATGCGTCATCTGAACCTTCTCCTTAAGGCTTAACTGCACGTATCCCAGCCGGATGTTTCCGGCGACATCGGCCGATAAACGGTGCTTGGGGGCCCAGAAGCCAGTATACAAAGTGCCGTCGCTCAGCTCTTTATCCACCTTCCAGGGTTCGATAAAGGTATATCCAAGGCCGAATTTCACGAACTTGACGGGCTTGTAGGAGAGCGAAACGGTGGTTCTGAGGCTTCCAATTCCAGAAAAACTGTCGTTTGTGCGGAATTCCTGTTCGGCCCCTAAGTGGAAGCCTTTGAATACCTTATAATCCACGCCGACGGAAGCCCTGCCGGCAAACTCCTGGGCGCCGGCCACAAAAGGCAGTATAAGCACTGCCAGGGAAATGAAAAACCTTTTCATGGCTATTCCACGTAGTCTTTTGCCCTGGTAATGGTGTTCACGGAGTTGCTCTCGCCTTTGGGCAGGTTGTAGTACACTTTGATAAAGGCCGCATCCTTCAGGAAATCGACATGCCCGACTTCCACGTTCTCCACCTTCACGCCGAGCCGTTTTTCCAGGTCGGCAATGAGTTCGGCCCGCTTTTCGGGGACGATGAGCTCGATCCTGTCATAAAGCACAAGCTTTGTGGTTACATGCTTAACCAGGCTTTCGCTTTCCAATATCCACACCAGGCCAACAATCAGGAAGTTGACCAGCGCCATCACGCCCACGCTGCCCCAGCTTAAAGCATAATGGGGTGCCGTTGACAGGTCCACGATATGATAAACCGGTGCCAGGCCGTTAGCCGCCGCAAGCGCGATAATCACGAACAGATAGGTCATCTCTCGGATGGGAACGGTCTCGGTGCGGTAGCGTATAACGCCGAAAATGGCAAACAGGCCCAGCGTAAGCCCTACTCCCACTTCCACGTTCCCCATGATGTACAGCAGCGTAAGCATGGCCGACGAGAAAATCATGAAAGTGAAATAGTAATCCCTGCGCCTGCTCTTCCGGTAGTAGAAGCAGTGCACCAGAATCCAGCAGACCAGAAGGTTCAGGGCGAAGCGGATGCCAAGTTCGGCCACCTTCTGGGAGGTCGTCATCATGGCGTCGGTGATGGTCTGGACGTCAAGGAGCACGTCGTCATTCAGCTCCATGTCGCCGAAGGAGGCAAGTGCGTCGTCCTGGACGAATCGGCTCAAAAAGTTCGGTATCATAGTACGGTCAATTTGTTTCCAATGGTTTTTTCGATGGTCCGGACCTTCGGTTTGAAGCGCCCGCTCCGGGCCGAAGGATCAGTAAGCGTAAGCGCTATGCAGTATTTGCTTACGCGGACGGGCTTTACGCGGCGGTTCAGGAGGATGTTCCTCATCTGGCTAAAGGCCCTTCCGTCCTGCTTCAGCTCTATTATCACCGCATTCTGGAGGGAAGTGGAGTGCCCCGTCCGGAAGTTTGTGAAATTCAGATCGGTGTCGATGGTAATCCTTTCGGTCATGGACGGGTTCACCAGCGTGATGCGGCGAAAGCGGGTGTCCAGAACCGGCGAAAGCTCCGGAGCGCTGAACCATGAATGCGAGGCCAGATATTCGCAGGCGGCGTTATCCGCTCCAAAGTCCATCAATTCCCCTGACGGTATCCCCATGCGCTTTTTCTTAGTGCGGCCGTGGTTGTTCTTGCGCTTGATTTCCAGGAAAGTGTCGCCGGAGTTCACGTAAACGCGGGTACGCACCTTCTGCCGCACCAGCCGGCGGTTGTGATGGTCATAGAACATCCGGAGGCCGGGAGTGTCGTAATAAACAGAGGCATAAGGGCTTATGCGCATCCCTTCGGTCACCAGCACCCTGTATCCAGCCGAAGCCGCGTCGGCCAGGATTTCCAGAAGCGTGGCTTCGTCGGTGAGGTACTTGGAGTCGATGCGGTTCATCAGCTTTATGCCGTCCATTTCGGCCAAAGTGATGGGCGCAAGCGCCTCCAGGGGCCCTTCAAATGCTATATGTTTATTGTCCGGCATCCTGTGAGACGTACTCGAACTGCTTGATGCCCAGAAGCTTGCCCTTCGCGCTGTAGGTGTACTGCACCTTCTTGCGCTGGAATTCGTTATACTCGAAGGTCTTGTAGGTCTGAAGGCGGTTGTATTCGTCGTATACAAGTTCTTTGGAAACCTTGCCGTCTGGGCCGTATTCGAAGCGCTTGCGCCACTTCTGCCCTGAACTGCCGTACTCGATTTCCTCAATCTTCTTGCCTTCGGCGTTGAAGGTGGTAACATGGTCCAGGACCTTGTTCATGCCCTTGGGATCCGTGTTCCACTCCTTGATTACAAGGTTCTTCTTGTTTATTTTGGGCGTCTCCTGCGCCCCTGCAATCCCGAAGGAAAGCAGGGCGGCAGCAGCAATTATGAGCAGTCGTCTCATCATTTCCCGGCGATGTGCTTCTCCCAGGCCCACGCGGCCTTGAGGGTTTCCTCTACGGTGCGGGTGGCCTTCCAGCCCATCTCGGTGTTAGCCTTGGTGGGATCGGCCCAGATCGCGGTTACGTCACCTGGTCTGCGTGCGGCGAATTTGTAGTTGAGTTTCAGGTTGTTGACCTTTTCGAAGGCATTTACCAGCTCCAGCACGCTAACTGGACGGCCGGTGCCCACGTTGAACACTTCGCAAGGCTCTTTCATTTTGCCTTCAATCATGCGCGTTACGGCAAAAACGTGCGCCTTTGCCAGGTCCACGATGTCGATATAGTCCCTCTGGCAGGTTCCGTCGGGGGTGGGATAGTCGTTGCCGAAAATGCTCAGGCATTCCCTCTTGCCGATGGCCGTCTGGGTGATGAAGGGCACCAGGTTGTTGGGCACTCCGCGGGGGAGTTCGCCGATAAGGGCGCTGGGGTGCGCGCCGATAGGATTGAAATAGCGCAGCAGGATGCCCTTAATGAGCCCGTCTGAGGCCTTTACGGTGTCCTGGAGGATGTCCTCGCACATGGTCTTGGTGTTGCCGTAGGGCGACATCGCAGGCTGACGGGGCGTATCTTCGGTCACTGGAACGGACTTGGGCTCGCCGTAAACAGTTGCCGACGAAGAGAACAGTACATTGCATCCTCCGTGCTTCTGGGCGGCCTCAAGCACGTTCATGAAGCTCAAAAGGTTGTTTTTGTAGTACATCAGCGGCTTTGCCACGGACTCGCCCACAGCTTTGAAGGCAGCGAAGTGAATCACCGCGTCGATGTGATATTTGCCAAAGAGCTTGTCCACGGCTTCGGCGTCGCAGAAGTCCATTTCCTCGAAGGGGATGTCGTCACGTCCAGTGATTTTTTTCACGCCCTCGAAGCAGGTACGGTCGCAGTTGGAGAAGTTGTCGGCCACGACCACCTCGTAGCCGGCTTCGATAAGTTCCACGGTTACATGGCTGCCGATGAATCCGGCGCCTCCGGATACCAGTACTGTCTTTTTCATATCGTTATTGTTTAGTGTTTTTCTGCTTTTGTCTCAGGGCCCGTTTCTGCTCCTGGCGGAGGTATCTCTCGTAGCGTTTGCGGTCCCTCTGGGCGCGGCGCTCCAGCTTTTTCAGGGCTTTAAGCTTTTTGGCGCGCTCCCTGTCCAGTTTCTTCTGGGCTTTCGCGGCCAGTTTTTCTTCGTAAATGCGGTCTTCCTCGGCCCATTTGGCCTCAAGGGCGGCCTGCTTTTCGGCTTTGCGCTTCTCTTTTTCGGCTTTCTTCCGCTCTTTCTCGCGTGCCTTCTCCCTTTCGCGCTTTGCTTTCTCCGCGGCCTTTATCTCCTCCGGGGTAAGCTCTATCTTTGTCTTCGGGGTCGATACTTTCAAGCTGTCCGAAGTCGATTTGAGACTGTCGGCGGGGGCTTTCAGGCTGTCCGAAGGCGCCTTCAGGCTGTCTTTCGGAACCAGGAGGCTGTCGGTGAGGGCAAGCAGGGTGTCGCGCCTTGAGATGAGCGAGTCAAGTGGTGGCAGGCCCAGGCTGTCGGCCTTTGCCCGGTCGACGGAATCCCTGATCCTCTGGCGCTCGAGGTCGCGCACCACCTGCAGGGAGTCGCGGATGGCTATATCGCGGTACACTTTGTTGATGTAGCCGGGGAAGTAGGTGTTTGTCTGCTTGAAAGCGGCGTGCGGCCTTGCGAGGTACGAGGTCCTCTGGCTGCGCCTTGGCACGAGTGATGTGACGTCCCGGGGCGACGAAGGCTTCCTCTCCGGCTCCCAGCGGAAGCCCTTCAGCGTGCGCTCCTCGTCGGGCAGCTGCACGGATGGATAACCGTCATTCTTGGGGTTGTCGTAATAGTACATCCGCTGCACCTGGCCTTTCTCGAAGATGGAGTATATCATCTTGGCCTCCACCTTGTTAACGGTTGCCAGGGCGCCGTTTTCCTCCAGGAAGAACAGGGCCGATGCTCCTCCGAGGGCGTCGAAGCGCTCCAGTGCGCTGGTTGAGTCGAAGTAGGCTACCATTTCGGTGCCTCGCACCTGGTCGTAGCTGTGTTCGTCTTCCTGGAAAGTGATGAAGGCGTTGGAAAGCAGATGTGCTTTTTCGGCCCTTTGGTTATGGATAACCATGAAAATGCTGTCCGACGCGTACTGCTTGTTGCCTTCGTTGAAGAATATGGGCTCCTTGAACAGGCGCACGAGCGAATCCAGGTCGCAGTAGGCCAGGGAGTCGGAGGCCATCTGGATGTCTCTCTTGAACAGGCGCACGTGCTTCGAACCCCAGATAAAGTTAACCTTGGTGGTGTCCAGAGGCGCTTTCAGCGTATCTGCAGGGGCTTTGAGGGTGTCCGCCGGAGCCTGCAGGGCTTCCGGTGCTTCGACCTTTTCGGGAGCTTTCAACTCTTCCGGGGCCTCGAGCTTTTCCATGATTGGCGGCACCGCGAGGCTGTCCGCGCCTGCACGGAGGCTGTCCAGCGGTGGCATGGCCAGGCTGTCGAGAGGCGGCATTGCCAGACTGTCGAGAGACGGAAGCGTAAGGCTGTCTGAAGGGGGAGTGGGGAGGTTATCCTTCTTTTCTGCCGGAGCTTCCGGTTTACCGCCGTCGGGTTTGCCTTCCGGCTTGCCGCCTTTCCTCCCTTTGGGCTTTCCGGCAGCGTCCTTGCCATCATCGCCCTGCGCCGCATCGGTCTTACCGGCGCCCTTCCCGGCGATTTCCGGCGGACGGTTGGGGTCGTTCTTGGCGGCTTCTTCGGCTGCTTTCGCGGCAGCTTCGGCCGCTTTCTTGCGGTACTCCATCACAGGGTCGCCGGCCAGATCCTTCAGCCTCTTTTCGCTGTCTTTTATCCACGCTTCGGGGATGTCGCAGCGGCGTATGGCGCGGAGGGTAAGCACATCGGCCCCGAGGTAAAGCGTGTCCTTCCGGCCTTTGTCTTCGTCGATGGACATCACTGCAGGCTCGCGGGTCATCCTCAGGCGGGATGTGGAATCAGTGTATTCCAGGCGGCCGGCCAGGGCGTAGACGTTGCGCGTGGTGTCCATGACCTCTACGTTGCCAAGCAGTTCCACGTTATTCAGCGCCCTTTCGTAGTACAGCGAGTCGGACCAGGTTTCCTGGCTTTCGGTGAGCGTGTGCACGTTCCGGCGGAACAGGAAAAGCTCCCTGGAACGGTTGTACCAGCCGTCGTTGGCGCTTAGCATCTTGTCGTCCTGCCACATGTCGGTCCCATAGCCGAAATACGCTGTGGAAAGGTCGCTCCTGTACTCCAGACGCGATGTTTTCACGAAGGTGGTGTCCATGTACATGTTCACCTGGTCATTGAAGATGAAGAGGTGGGCCTTGGAGTCGTAGGTGCCGTAAAGGCTTTCGATTACCTGGCCGTCCTTGTCCTTCATGGCGGCGCCGTCCTGGAAAACCGCCACCGAATCCTTGGTGTTGTAGTCCAGGTAGCGGGTGCGGAGGGTGTTTTTGTCCTTGTCTTCAAGCTGGACCAGGTCGCCGCGGAACTTGGCCATATTTTCGTCCACTATGTACTGGAGTGATGCGCTGGAAAGCTTGGTGCGGTCCTGGATGATGCGCACGTGCCCCATCGCGTCAATCACGTTGGTGTTGACGTTCCAGAGCGCAGTGTCGCATAGAAGATAGGTGTTGTTGTGGAAGAACTTGGCTGGGCCGATTACTTTCCTGTAATTCTGCCCGTTATCCTCTATGAGCTGGGCCGACTTGGCGCTGATAAGAAGTACCTTGTCGTCCTCTTTCTTCTTCTGGGAATGCAGCGGAAAAGCCGTTGCAAGAAGCAACAGCGCTGCAGCTGCGGTATGAAGGCCCCTTCGGCTCACTATTTTCTCTTGTTCCACTCTTCGCGGGAGAATTCACACTCCGCGAACATGGGGTCGATTACGATGTATGTGGACTTGATTTTTTCGGCCAGGAAGGCGTCCACGGCCTCCATCTGCTTGCTCTCCTGCACCTTTTCCAGGATCTGGGTGTAGTCGTTCTCGAAGGTGGCGGTGTGGGCGGGGAGTATCTTGTCCACGCGGATAATCTTGTACACCAGGTTGCCGCTCCGGCCCTGAAGGTAGCCCTCGTTGTCCAGGGACTCCACTGGTTCGGAGATTTCGCCGGGCTTCAGGTCTTTTACGGCGTTGTAGTCGGCCGGTTTCATCTGGTCTATCTCGAAATATGCCGAACCGGTTGAAGGATCGGCCATCTGGCCGCCGTTGGTGCGGGTGGCGTTGTCCTCCGAGTAGAATCGGGCGGCAAGTTCGAAGGTTATTTCGCCTTCTTGAATCTTGGTTTTAAGGCTGTCCAGCTTGCCGAAAGCCTTTTCGCGGTCTTCGGCCGTGTACTGGGGCTTTATCAGGATGTGGCGGGCGTTGAACATGTCGCCGCGCTTGTCGATGACTTCGATGATGTGGAAGCCGTCAGGCGTCTCCACTATCTGGGAGATGGTGCCGGGCTTCAAGGCCATGGCTGCGTCGGAGAATGCCGGCCAGAAGATGGACTTGGATGCAAGGCCCAGTTCGCCGCCTCTCTTGGCACTGCCGGGGTCTTCGGAATAGATTCGGGCCAGGGTGCTGAACTTTTCGCCGTTCATAATGCGCTCGCGAAGGCTCAGGAGCTTTTCTTTAACCGCCACAGCTGCAGCTTCCCTGTCCGGATAGATGCAGATCTGGCTCATCTGGTACTTTACCGGAACCACGGGGAGGTCTTCGGGGTCGGTGGCGTCTATGTACTTCTGTACGTCATAGGGGGTGACGGTGGGGGCTTTTTCGGCCACCTGGTAGCGCTCCTGTTCGGTCAGGCTCTGCTCTTCAAGGGCTTTCTTCCATTCCTGACGCAGTTTGTAAAGTGGCTTGCCGAAGTATTTTTCCAGCTCTTCGTCGCCGCCAAGCTGGGTGCGGAACCAGTCGATGCGCTGGGTGAGGTTGCCTTCCACCATGTCGTTGTTGATGGTGAGGGAGTCCACCCTGGCCTGCATCAGGAACAGTTTGGTTTCCATGATGCTTTCCAGGATTTCGCAGCGCATGTCCTTGTCGCTTGAGGCACCACTTGCGCGCATCTGCTGGACTTCGGCCTCGATGTCGCTAAGGAGGATGGTTTCGCCGCCTACCACAGCCACGCTCTTGTCCACTATGCCGTTGTATTTCTGGGCGCTAAGGCCGATGCAGCAGAGGAGGCTTGCGAAAATAATGACTATCTTTTTCATTTTCAGTAAATTACAAACTTATTGTTACGCACTGCGTCTTCCAGGAGGTTCTTTTCAAGCTCCACTTCCACCTGGTGCTTGCGCTCGCTCAGGATAAGGTCCCTGACTTTCTTTCTGCAGTATTCCAGCGGGGCTGTCTTGCCTTCCGGAACCATCTCCGCGATATAGGCTATGTGCAGGTTGTCGCTGTCGTCTTTCCATTCCGCAAACTGCTGTTTTATTGAGCTTTGCAGGCTGCGGTATTCCGTTCCGAGCTCCTGGGCCAGGGTTATAATATCCATCCAGCTGTCCGATGCGTCCACGTACTTCAGGGCCACTTTCGAGGCCAGGGAATCGGCCTTGGCGTTTTCTTCGATATCGTCCGAGGCCATCTGCTTCTTAAGCTGCTTGATGCTTTTGCTGCCGGCGGGGATAATCATGTAGCGGGCTTTTACCACGGGGCGGTCCAGGCGGAAACGGGCGGGATTGTCGTTGTAGTACTTTTCCGTTTCCTCGTCTGTAATCAGGGTGTCCAGCCTCTGGTCCACGTACAGCTGCTCGTAGCGGTATTTCAGGAGGGTTTCGCGGTAGCGCTCGAGCTCTTCGGTCACGTCTTTTTCCTGGTCCGAGAGCTGTTCTTCGGCCATGTCCAGGAGGAGGAGGTTTTCGGCCCAGGCGTTTATCCACTGGCGGGCAAGGGCGGCGCTGTCGGCGGGGGAGGCCCCGGCCGGGATGTAGTTTTCCAGCTGGCTGCGGAAGAGTTTATGGTCGCCCACTTTCGCCACTACTTCGCCGCTGAAAAGCTCAGTGGCGGTGTCCTGGATCTGGCTCACCATCTTGCAGGAGGCGGCCGATGCAAGGACTATTGCGGTAAGTATGATTGCGCGCGCGTTCATATATTCTTGCAAATATAGCAATTTTATTCGGTAAGTATGCCGATAAGTTCCATCATGGCTTGTCGCAGCTGCGACGGGCTTGCTACTGCGCCGTTTACGAGGAAGGAAAAGGTGATGTCCGGCAGGCCGTCATCGCCAAGGATGTAGCCCGAATAGCAGAGGACGCCGGTCATGGAGCCGCTTTTCATCCTTATTTTATCGGCATTTTTGACTTTTACCGCCCAGAGGGTGCCTTCCCCGGGCATGGGGATTGTTTCAAGGAAGTCTTTGAAGGCGGAGCTGCCTTTCATTGCGTCCAGGAAGTCCGCCATCCATTCGGGGGAGACCCGGTTCATGGCCGAAAGGCCGCTGCCGTCGTAGTGGGCGATCTTTTCTGTGTTCAGGCCAAGTGCCTTCAGGACAACGTCTTGCGCTACCAGACAAGAGTCGTAGACGGCCATTTCCGTTGCGGCTTCGCCCATTGCGCGGAGCATTGCTTCGGCATAGAAATTATCGCTCCGGAAGTTGGTGATTTTTGCAATTTCTTTGAGGGCGGGGGACTGCGTGGTGCCTATGAGGGTGGGTTTTCCGGCTTTTTCGCGGGGGATGAAGTCGGCTTCTCGGATGTAGCCGTTGCGGTCTATGTCGGCGTATTGTCCGCTTACTTCCCAGCCGGTTGTTTTCAGATTGCGCCAGAAATAGTAGGCGCAGGTCAGGGCGCCGTATTTGTTGGCGAAGTGCTCGGTTTTGGGCTTCCGGTCAGTGGCGAAGGAGCCTCTGAGCTCGGAGTAGGGGGCCAGGTCCGTGGTGAAAAGGTACAGGCTGTTGCCGGTGCCTGCAGGGCCGGTTATGCTCTGGTTGGCGAAGTGCATCCAGGGCGTCTCGGGGTAGGTCTGGTGCGCATTTACTGGTTGGCCTTCCTCGGCGGCGCTCACTTCCAGGTCGATGGCGTTCTGGTAGAAGCAAAGGGCGTTCGATCCGGTGCCGTAGTAGGTTCCCATGTCGTCGTACTGCCATGATGCGTGCTCCAGATGGCCCTCCCAGGCGCTTCCGTCGCCGATTATCCGGCCGTTTATCCTATCGATGCCGGCGCTTTTCAGCAGCTGCTTCCATTTCCAGAACAGGGCATCGGCCTTGTAAGCGATCGAATCCTTTGCGCCGATGGTCGGATCCCCGCCGCCGATGATGTAAACATCGCCCTCCAGCGTGCCCTCGCTGATGGTTCCGGTGTAGCCGATGCCCGTTTCGAAGCGGTAGTCCGGGTTGAAAGCATGCAGCGCTGTGCCGGTTGTGACCAGCTTGAGGTTTGACGCCGGCACCAACCTCTGCCCGCCGTTATGGCTCAAAATCACCTTACCGTCCCTGTCCCGTGCCACCACGCCCCATGCGCACCCCTCCAGCGGGCCCTTCTGCTGTGCTTTTTCAATCCAGGCTTTCGCCCGCAGGGTTTTGGTGGGCTGTGTTTCGGCCTGGGGTTTTGTCTGAGCCGTCGCCCGCTTCTGCTTTTCTGCCGGCTGCTGCTGTTCCTGAGCTTGCGCAGCCGCTGGCTGTGCTCCCGGCGCTTCAGTTGCCATCTTTGCCGCCGGCTGTTCAACTGGTTTTCCTTCCACTGCTGGCTGAGCTTCGGCCATCTGTACGGCAAAAAATATAGAAATAACAGTAAAAATACGTTTCATACCTGCAAAAATACGCCTTTTTTCAGCATAAATAGTGCCATACACCCCTTATGTCTGCACCTTTTGCCCTGGCGCCAAATCGTAAGTGCCTGAGTATGAACTCAATGCTATATTCATGTCTGCTCCATTTGCGCAGACATGAAACCAGGAAGTTGCTGATAATTAGGCAATTGCGGTGTGAATATCTACCTCACGCGTGCTGCCTAAAGCACATTCATCGACATTATTTCCACAATTTGTGCTTTATCTAGCTATGATGCTCTGCCTAAAGCACACTTTTTTGCATTATTTCAGCTTTCTGCGCTTTACCCTACTTCGTGGAGGGGGGGTAAAGAACACCGACTTGGGTCTGGTGGCACATTTTGAGCTTTAGTGGCTGGCAAAGGGAAGGCTTCCCCCCAAAGGTCGCTTTTAAAATGGGCCGATGCTCCCTTGGGGGGAATCCCTCCCTTTGCCGCTACGAGAAGCATCTTGGCCGCGTTTGCATATAATCGCCATTATATGCGTTGTGGCTGCAGACGCGGCAAGGTTTTCGGCGATTTTGGTCGTTTTTTCTGCCGCGTTTGCAAAAAAACTGGTACTGACGCATTCTGTTTGCAGACGCGGCCTCGTGCCCGTGCCGAAGAAGAACCGCAACAGAGTCAACGAAGCACACGCTTTGTGGTAAGTTCTTGATAATGAGTCCATTGCTGGATTCATGTCTGCGCAAATGGAGCAGACATGAATCTGGGAAGTCGCTGTACGTCAGATAGATAGCGTATACCTACGCCAGGTCGCCGAGGTCGCTGTCGGTGGCGGAGGGGAACCATTCGGCCAGCTTGGCGCGGGCTTTGGCCTTGATTTCGGGAGTGATGGCAGTGGCGACGTAGGCGACGGCGGCGATGAGGGCGGCCCAGTCGTCGACCATGCCTCCGAAGGGTATGAAATCGGGGATAAGGTCCAGAGGCAGAATCATATAGCCCAGGGCGCCGGCGATGACGGCTTTGTATTTGGCGGGGGTGAGGGGATCGACCAGGGTGTAATACAGGACCAGCGCGTAATATACCAGCTTCGCGCCAACTTTGACCGCTATGGCCGATAGCTTTTTCCAGAAATCGCCATCGTTGAAATGGCCTTTGTACTTTTGTAACTCGTTGCTGTTCATTTCTTTGAGATTTTATCGACAATAAGTGCTATGGCGCCGTCGCCGGTGACGTTGCAGGCCGTGCCGAAGCTGTCCATGGCAATGTATAGGGTGATCATCAGAGCCTGCTGTGTGGGGTCGAAGCTGAGGATGCCGGACAAGACGCCGAGTGCCGCCATGATGGCTCCGCCAGGGACGCCGGGTGCCGCAACCATCGTCACGCCGAGCATTAGGATGAAGCCAAAAACTGTGCCGAAGTCGAAGGGCATGCCCAGCATAAACATCAATGCAATGGCGCAAGACGTGATTTTCAGGGTGCTGCCGGACAGGTGGATGGTGGCGCAAAGAGGCACGGTGAAGCCGGCGACGCCTTCGCTGACGCCGTTGGAAATGGTGCTTTTAAGCGTGACAGGTATCGTCGCGGCCGATGAAGACGTTCCAAGAGCGGTGAGATATGCCGGGAGCATTTTCGAAAGCAGTTTAAACGGGTTCCGGCCGGTGACAAGACCTGCGACGCAGTACTGCAGGACCAGCAGCACCAGTGTCATTGCGAAAATGATGGCAACTATTGCGATGAACGACCCAAGCACGGGTCCCACTTTCCCCGCTGCCGCCATGTCCATAAACAGGCCGAAAATATAGAAAGGCAGGAGCGGAATTAGCACTTTTTCGATACTAAGAACGACAATCCGCTTAAGCTCGCCGAAGCCTTTCATCAGGGCATCGGCTTTGGAAAAAGCGATTCCAAGGCCCAGCATGAACGACAGCACCAGCGCCGTCATGACGTCCATCAGAGGCGGTATCGCGATGGTGAAATACGCGGGGAACTCCTTCCCGGCCTCCTCCAGGGCGGCTATCGACCCTTTGCTTACCATCGACGGGAAAAGTTCGACGCTAAACAGATAGGCGAAAAGTCCTGACAGAACGGTGAAGCCATACGCCAGCGCAACCGTAATGATTAGCATTTTTCCGGCCTTGCGCCCCACTTCGGCAATGGCAGGCGTCACGAGTCCCACGATAATCAGCGGAATGAAGAACCTCAGCAGCTGGTCGAAAACTCCGGTAAAAGTGTTGCCTGCCCGCACTACCCATCCCGGCACGAACTGCCCCACCGCCACGCCTACAACGATGGCAATGAGCACCTTGACAACAAGCGGTAATTTCTTTTTCATAGGCTGTTACAAATATAGCAATTTTATGCGATTCTTTATCGGTGTGGGTGCGGAATGTATTTAGCTCTGTATCAGCTATTTCCTGGATTTATGTCTGCTCCGCCAGCGCAGACATGAATTTGGGAAGTTGCTGATTATCATTATCTTTGCAACCATGAAAAAGATGAACGGATTGCTGGCGCTGAGTCCGCTGCTGGTTTTTATGGTAGTTTACGTGGCCGGGTCGATACTGGCCAGGGATTTCTATAAGGTGCCGGTGGCGGCGGCGTTCATTATAGCATCGGCCTACGCCATGCTCATCACGCGCAGCGTGGACAAGACAGATGACAAGATTGCCATATTTTCTGCGGGAGCGGGCAATAAGAACGTCCTTCTGATGATATGGATTTTCGTGCTGGCTGGGGCGTTTGCGGCTACGGCCAAGGACATCGGCGCAATTGATGCAACCGTTCACGCAACGCTGAACATCCTCCCCGGGAAGTTGTTGTACGCTGGCCTGTTCCTGGCATCGTGCTTCGTGTCGATGGCCGTGGGAACCTCCGTGGGTACGATTGTGGCGCTGGTTCCGATTGCTTCCGGCATTGCGGCGGGGATAGGGTCCAGTGTGCCGCTCATCACTGGAATCATAGTAGGCGGTGCATTCTTCGGCGACAATCTCTCGTTCATATCGGACACAACTGTTGCGGCGACCAAAACGCAGGGCTGTTCCATGCCGGACAAGTTCAAGGTGAATCTATGGATTGCCGCCCCAGCAGCGCTGATTATCACATTAGTGTACGTACTTATGGGTTTAAAGGTCGAAGCAACCCCGCAAGTCCCTGCCGGAGACTGGGTTCTGATGCTCCCGTACCTGATGGTTATAGTGCTGGCTATAATGGGGGTAAATGTTGTTACCGTGCTGGCGCTCGGCATCGGCGTTAATGGTATAATCGGCTGGTGTACAGGCGCTTATGATTTCGTGGGATGGTTGTCGGCAATTGGTGCGGGCATAGGCGGAATGGGCGAGCTCATCATTGTGTCCCTGCTGGCCGGCGGTATGCTGGAGCTTATACGGTATAACGGCGGGCTGGATTTCATTATAGGCCGATTGACACGCCGAATCAGAGGTCCGCGCGGGGCCAGTGCGTCCATTGCGGCGCTGGTGTCCCTGGTGAACGTGTGCACCGCCAACAATACCATTGCGATCATTACGGTCGGACCGCTTGCCAAGGATATATCGGCACGGTTCAATCTGGATCCGCGCAAGACAGCATCCATTCTGGATACCTTTTCATGCCTGGTTCAGGGGGTGCTGCCATACGGCGCGCAGATGCTCATGGCCGCCGGCCTGTCCGGTGTTTCTGCTCTGTCTATTATCGGCAACCTGTACTACCCCTTCGCCCTGGGCCTCATGGCCGTCCTGTCCATCATCTTCCGCTTTCCCAGGCTCCGTACGTGATGTCTCTGATCAGCGCGCTTCGTCAACTGGTAGCCATTCAATATTTGGAAAGCCCTCCGACAAGGCGTCGAGTTCGTCTTTGTCATACCAGACCACGTTCGTGTGGTGACGGGAGCGGAACGATTGGATGACTTTGTCTTCGGTCCCGGCATTGTTGTATACGGTCCAAACGGCGGTAGGAGGACAGGTGTAATCCACCAGGCCCGCCCTCAAGTACAGTTTCCCGCGAAACATCCCGGCCAGAAGGGCGCCGTCGTAGTACGGAAGAATCTTCCGGCCTTGTTTTGATGCCGGAACGTTTTGGCGCCGGGTCGAAAAAGGCCATCCTCCATAGCGGTTCAGCAGGATACCGCCGTGGTCGCATAGCGCGGGCTCATCGGCATAGACATGCGTAATCCTGGGGTCGATACCGCCCAGCGCCAGCGCCTGCCCTCCGCCCTGGCTGTGTCCAGCCACCATGATATTCCGGCCATCCCATTGAGGGAGCGTTACAAGATAGTCTACAAGCCTTACCAGCCGAAGGTACATCAGGCGGAAATACCACGACTCGCGGTCCTTCAGGGGCTGGTCGGAATAATCTTTCAAAAGGCCATCGGCCAGTTCCTGGTAGTATTCTTCGGGCGCGCCGTCTTCCATGCCGTGAGCATTGATGTCGACGCCTATAGTGCCGCTCAAGGCCGTTCGGCAGGCCGTTTTCAACTGGCTCTGCGTTCGGTTTTCGGTAATTTCCGTGGCACCGTGCGTCTGGATGCGGATGGGAAGAGTGCGGACATCGGCCCCAAGGGGCATACACACATAGGCATTGACAGGAAATCCTTCGTGCATCGACAACTGAACGTGCCAGCAAGTCACCTGGCCGATGTATTTTTCCGGCGCCTTGACGCTGTCAATCTTCACCGTCATGGCATTCTTCCGCATCCGGGATATTTCCTTTTTCCAGAATTGCTTCAAATTGCACGGAGCCTTGTAGCCGGGCCGAAAGGATTCAGGATTTACCAGCCAGCCGATGTCGATCTGCCGGTCGTCCCTGGTATTTACGATGACGGCCACCCATTTGGCGGAATCGCAGACTTCGGCATATATTTCCTTGTAATCGGCCGAACCCGGGCAGACGCTTCTTTTTTCGCGCGTCTTGCCTCCAACCCGGATTTCCATTTCCAGCGAATCCGGAGAATCGGGACAGCAAGCTAATACGCGGACAGTGTCTCCCTTCGAATAAAGCCCGTCCGGACGGTTGAGTTTAAGCCGTACATCCTGCCCATTGGCATGGAACAGGCTCAGGATGAAGAAAAGGAGCACCGCGGCGGCGCATTGCTTGCTTATCAGTTGCATGGTTATGTAGAAGTAATGCTAGCTACAAAATTAGTCCAAATCCCGGGCAAATACAAATTGGAGCGGTTTTTTGGGTGGGGCCTGCTTGGCGTATGTGGTTTATTATAAGGCGCTTCCCGGGTTTATGTCTGCGCTGATGGAGCAGACATGTTTTTGGTAAGTGTCTGATTATGAGGCTGGTAAAAGTATGGCCATCCGCCGAAGGACGATTATGAGAGGGTCGATGTGCCCTTCGGGGGATGCCATACTTTTGCTTCGCGCTAAATCTCTTTTGCCGCGTTTGCACGGAATCGCTATTATGTGGCTTACAAATGCAGACGCGGCAATGAAAACGGCCAATATTGCGAAAAACCGTGCCGCGTTTGCACTCAGATTGCACCAGGAGCGGAATTTTTGCAAACGCGGCGAAGTAATAGGGAGGGCTCCTAAGTCAGAGGTATTTCCTCGTTCCCATTGTTCTGGAAGTCAGGAAATATCTGGCCTGCAGCAAGGAAAAGAAGAGTTCTTCAACGACTTTAACAGGGACGAAGAAGACGTGTAGCCCCTAGCATTCAACACTTTTCCAACCAGCTACGGTCATGTTCTTGTCCTGCTACTATTTACCACCGTGCCCGGTCTGCGTAGAAAGGGTCGCGGGTCTGCTTGCTAACGTCGCGGGTCCGTTAAAAACCTGCAGACCGGGGACGCCGGAATGCATATAATGGGGTTTTGTGTCGCGGGTCTGAGCCATTTTTACAGACCAGGGACGCGAGGGCTACGGACCTGGCACACGGCCTTCCGTACGGCACGCAGATGCTCATGGCCGCACTGTCAATCATCTTCCGATTCCCTAGGCTACGTACTTGAGGGGCAGGCTATTTTTTCGGTTGGTTTTTTGATAAAGTGCTGGTTGTCAGTGAATTCCTTGATTTATGTCTGTTCTGTTTGCGCAGACATGAATTCGATAATAGCCTCATTAGCAGTCACTTCCCGGAAAGATGTCTGCGCCGATAGCGGGATTATTTGCATTTAATTGTGATAATATAGGTTTAATCCCTATATTTAAAGTGTCGATTACAGTGGCCCTCACGCCGCATTACAAAACAATTTGAGAGAATGGCTTAGAGAATAGTGTTGATCGAGAATTATACGAATAAGTTTCATTAGAAATGAAGTACGCCACAACAATAGAGGAACAGATTAAAATACTGAGAGACAGAGGTCTGATTATCTCGGATGAGGAGAAGGCTAGGGAAGTGCTGCTGGACATAGGCTACTACCGCTTGGGCTCGTATTTGTTTCCGTATGAGTTGACCTATCCCTGTAAAAAGAATAGGACGCATAAGTTCAAAAGTAGTACTCGTTTTGAGGATGCTTTGGATTTGTACTATTTCGATTCGGATCTGAGGATGCTGCTACTGAGATATCTTACCCGTATTGAAATCAACCTAAGAACCCACATTATCTATTATGTGTCAAACATTTACGAAGATAATCCCTGTTGGTTTATAGATGATGAAGTGATGGATGTTAAATTTGTCGACTCATTCGATATTGATATTTACACCGAGCAGTTCAAAAAGCATCCTGTCATTGCCGACCATCACAAGAAGTATCCCGAAGACAAGTACGCCCCGGCCTGGAAGACGATTGAGCATATGACCTTTGGCGCAGTTTATCAATTATTCTTTAGCATAAAAGACAAAAATGTTCAGTCTGCCATATCAAAACACTACGACGTTGACAAACTAACCATCTTCACAAGTTATTTTAACGCCATCCGTTATTTGAGAAATCAGTGTGCACATGGAGATGTTCTGTTCGACATGAAATTGGCCACCCCTTTGAAGTCCGGTCCTGCAGGACAGCTCAACTCATTCACTAACAGCAACATAATTGGTGCAATCGAAGTTGTTAAATACTTTTTGAAACAGATATCGCGGCATCGGTATCAAGACTTTTGTAAACAACTCGAAGCCCTTCTGGATAGCGTTGAGAATGATGTGGTTGCCGAAGTCCTTAACGACATATCGGGTTTCGACATGAAGTTTTCATAATATTTGTATGAAATCAAAATAAATCCTATATTTGCACCGAAGTGCGCATATTGTCTACCATCGCTGTATGTGGCACTATAAAAAAGGAAGTCGGCCTCCGGAGAGATTCGGAGGCTTTTTTCTATTATGATTCAAAGGGATTATAAATGGGCCGATGCTCCTTTCGGGGGATGCCATACTTTTGCTTCGCGCTAAATCTCTTTTGCCGCGTTTGCAGGAAATCACCATTCTGTGGCCTGCAAATGCAGACGCGGCAACGAAAACGGCCAATATCGCGAAAAACCGTGCCGCGTTTGCAGCTACAGTGCGCTGGAAGGCCGTTTTTTTGCAGACGCGGCGAAGCAATAGGGAGGACTCCTAAGTCAGAGGTATTCACATTGGCAGTTTGGTGAGGACCACCTGCCTCCCCAGGGCCGCTAAAATCCGGTAGAAAGTGGATACGGTGGGTACCGTACGGTAAGTTGTTCAGTTTCCATTCAAACCTCAGCTGGACGCAGCGATACAATACATACGGGACTATTAAAAAACAGTGCTGGAAACTCTATAGGGCTATGCCCGCATTATACGAATATACGATTGCTTTCTTAAGGACGTATTTGGCACGGGGCGTATCTTCTGGCGATAGGGGCGGAAATAATCGAGAAGACCTTTCTACCTTTCAAAAATTTGCACCCGCCGCTCTTTTGAATTATCTTTGTACAATGGCACAAAAGTCCGACACGGCCGTTCAATGCTTATGACAAAGATGATCGTCATGCCCCTCGGGGAATCCGACTACAACGAATTACTGCGACAAGCTGTCGCAGTAATCGACCAGGCCAGAGCATCCATCGCGCTCCACGCCAATAGTACCATATCCACCGCCCATTGGAATCTTGGGCAGCTTCTGCATGAGCGAAAGCTGGAAAGCAGGCACGGCAGCGGTGTGGTGAATCGTCTCTCATCGGATCTGAAGCAGCGGTTCCCGGATATGGGCGTTTCTCCCAGGAATCTATGGGACATGAAACGTTTTTACTTGCGGTATGTCAATGCCGATGAAAATCTGCGACAGGCTGTCGCAGTTTTACCATGGGGGCATAACTTGCTGATCTTGAATAAGGACTTGTCTGATGACCAAGTTTTATTCTATGCAATAGAAGTACTATCCAAAGGCTGGTCCCGTGACATGTTGCTCCACGCCGTGAAGGGTGACTACTACCGCAACCTGATGGCCACTCCTCAATCCAACAACTTCAATAAGACACTACCGGCACCTATTGCCGATTATGCCAATGAAGTGTTCCGTAGTCGTTACAATCTTGGCTTCCTTGGTGCTCGGGAACCCATGAAGGAACTAAAGCTGGAGCATCGCTTGGTGAAAAAGATAACCCGTTTCATCATGGAATTGGGCAAAGGCTTCACATTCATAGGGAATCAGTATATCCTACCATTCAACGGAAAGGACTACAAGGTGGACATGCTTTTCTTCCATCGAGGCTTGCACCGGATGATAGCCATTGATTTAAAGGTTGGCGAGTTCAAGCCTGAATATGTTGGCAAGATGAACTTCTACCTCACGCTCTTGGACCGCATGGAAAAAGCCCCGGACGAGGAAGCGTCCATTGGCCTCATCCTCTGTGCCGAGAAAGACCATCTGGACGTCCAGGTTGCACTGCAGGATGTCAATAAGCCGATAGGTGTGGCCGAATACCAATACCTTCTTCCCAAGGAACAGATTCTCCAAATCGTCTCCTCCGAATTGAAGAAATCCGACAAGTAGGCCGACATTTCCATACCCTCTCTGTGGTCGCGCTCCACTCATTCAGCACCATATGGCGCGGGCAGGATACGAATCAAATGATTGGAGGCAGTTTGGTCAGGACCACCTGCATCCCCAAGGCCGCAACAATCCGGTAGAAAGTGGAAACGGTGGGCACGGTGCGGCCATGCTCCACTTTGGAGACGTATGCCTTATCGGCCCCGATACGCTTGGCCAGCTCGGACTGCGTGAGTCCGGCTTCCTTCCTTGCTTCCCGAAGGATATCGGTATTGTATTCTTCCCATGCCCTATCCTCTTCGGCCTTCCAGGTTTCAGATCCAATCGGGCCGAACTTTTCGACAAGGTGAGCGGTTATGTCGTACATATTTTTGGGGGATACTATCGATGTCCCTTCTACTATCGGCTTTCGTGCCAGGCCAGCGGGGGAGATGTCGCAGGTCTGCAGGAGAATGACGCAGGTCCGCTGAAACCCTGCAGAGCTGGGACGCTGTAGCGCACAGAATTAGGTTTCATGTCCCAGGTCTGGCGTGTTTTTTCAGACCTGCGACGTTATGGCTAGAGACCTGGCACACGGCAGGCTATGAATCAGTGCCTTTTTGGAAGTGCCAGCCTTGCTAACGCTATTGATTTATTTTTTAATGTTTCGCCAGACCAGTTCATATTTGCGGGCGATAGGGACCAAATTATCCCCAGACCACATTGCATCGGCAATGGATCACGGAGGACAGACAGCGTGCTTAAAAGACGGTTCAGGCATCCTTGTACGAATCTGAGGGCTTCATCTTTTTTTTCATGAGTTCCTCATGGGCTTTTGCTCCGCGCTAAATCTCTTTTGCCGCGTTTGCACGGAATCGCCATTCTGCGGCCTGCAAATGCAGACGCGGCAATGAAAACGGCCAATATTGCGAAAAACCGTGCCGCGTTTGCACTCAGATTGCACCAGGAGCGGAATTTTTGCAAACGCGGCGAAGTAATAGGGAGGGCTCCTAAGTCAGAGGTATTTCCTCGTTCCCATTGTTCTGGAAGTCAGGAAATATCTGGCCTGCAGCAAGGAAAAGAAGAGTTCTTCAACGACTTTAACAGGGACGAAGAAGACGTGTAGCCCCTAGCATTCAACACTTTTCCAACCAGCTACGGTCATGTTCTTGTCCTGCTACTATTTACCACCGTGCCCGGTCTGCGTAGAAAGGGTCGCGGGTCTGCTTGCTAACGTCGCGGGTCCGTTAAAAACCTGCAGACCGGGGACGCCGGAATGCATATAATGGGGTTTTGTGTCGCGGGGCTGAGCCATTTTTACAGACCAGGGACAAAATGACTACAGACCTGATACACGGCCTGCTGATACTGGTGAAGAAAACAGCCTAATACGAGCCCAAGACCGAAAGTCATGTTCGAAAAATAGATCACCGGGCTCGTTCTTGCTCAAAAAGTAGTAGTAGCAATGCCGTCAGGATGATGGCGTAGGCGACTTAGCGCCCCAGGAGTGACAGGGAAGAGAACAGAATAATCGGTACGATTCATTTGAAATGGCCCGTACTCAAGATGAGTAAGGTAAATGATATCATTCTTCCAGGAGTGCAGCAGGACATTCTCCACGAACTCGGGGTCGTCGTAAATTTCGCTCACCGCTTCGGGAATCTCAGTTATATTGTCGATGATGACGATGGGCTTGGGCTCCTTTGGATACATGGAAAGACTATACATAGAGCCGATAGCATCGTTTTTCCGGAACGTTTTCGCATCCCATCGGATAATGGGTCGACCTTGTTGTTTCTTGAGGAATGTCGATTCTACACCATTGCCAAGAATCTGGTAGGTCGGATGAACAATTTCTTCAAGCTTTTTCATTACAATAACGGGGTCGGATGCTTCTATTATACATGCCCCTTGTGTGATGAATCCGGCGATTCTATTCTGAATAGATTCGTCAAGTTCGAGCACATGCTCTTTGATAGACTTATTAAACATATTATTACGTTAACAACAATGACAACTCAGTACGATGGTAATGGCAATAGAAATTATCGCTAAAAGGATGGAGATAATCCCTAGTTTTGTTGAAATACGGGTGGCGTGGAAGGGATGCTTCCAGAAGTAACAGAGCACACATCCACGACTCACTATTACATCACTTCCAACAATTGTTTCGTTGTCTCCTAATTCTCTTATTGAGGAGGGATGCAACGCAAGATTCTTTTCGGTTATTCCGGAATAGTCTTGGCAAAAGACATATTTTCTGTAGATTGACCGGCGGGTTAGTGGTGAGGTGATTTTGACGACAGCAAGGCGGCGCCTACTGCCAGTATCGTCTGACCGCTTTTTATTAAAAATCGCTTTGTAAGATAATGGAGACATGTATACGGAGTCTTCCAGAGACTCTTCTCGAATACGCTCTACATAAAGATTCTTCCCGCCATCTTGAACCTCATTGAGTTTGACACCCCCTGTTTTAGGTGGCATGTTCAGTGAAACAACTTTTCTGGTTTCCTTGTTCATGTTAGAACTATTTTAAAGCATATAGTTAGACGTTGTTGAAAGGTTATTCGGGTATTGGTTGATACCTGTCGGCATAGTCGATCCAGTAGAAGCCGTCCTGGTAATCCTCTAAAGATTCGGCGGGAACGTAAATGGGACAATTATTGGTGTTGGAGAACATCCCATTTGCACCTGAGGGAGGATTCGTGGGAAGTATGGTAATTTTGGTAAGATTTGAGCAGTTACAAAAAGCGTCTCCACCTATACTGGTTACATTTTTGGGAATAGTCAAAGATGTTAATCCGGAATTCGCAAAAGCATAGTCATCAATAAGGCTAACGTTTTTGGGGATATCAATACTTGTCAAACTAGAACACCCTTCAAATCCACGATGACCAATGCTTGTGATACTATTCGGTAGAGTAATCGATGATAAAGTGGAACAATTGTAAAACGTAAACAAATCAATTGCAGTTATACCACCTTCGATAATAACAGACGTCAATCCTGTGCAATCTTCAAATACGGACCCGTCCAAAGAAGTGACATTATTAGGTATAGTTATAGATGATAAAGCCGTACATCCCCTAAATGCGCCACTGCCAATGCTTTTAATGTTAGAAGGAATGATAATGGATTTTAGCCCAGTCCACTCGTAAAAAGCCTTTCTTCCAATACTGTTTAACTTTGACGGAAGGGTAATTGTTGTCAATTTTGTGCAGCCTGCGAACACTCTTTCTCCAAGGCTAGTTATGCTGTCAGGTAGCTTAATAGATGTCAATTCCCAGCCGGCAAACATCTCATTGGGGATAGTAGTAATGCCGGTGAAGTATTGGAACTCATCAAATGACTGATATGTCTTAACGCCGCCAAATGCGGTTTTGAGATCGTCGCCCGAGGTGACGCTTGCGGCCTCAGCATAGGAAAGTTCGCCATCACCATCGGTGTCAAATTTTCTTACCAGCTTTTTCTTTACGTTTTCATCGGCGAATGCAATGATGCCACCGGGTTCTGGACCGGGCTCGCCGCCGGTTTCACCGTTAAGGCTGTAAAGGTAACCGCCGTTGGATACGGTCTCAGGAATATTGCCGCGGTAGTTCATCAGTTCGGCATGGATGATCACTTCATCGCCGACTTTGATATCGGTACCGGAAGTGTACTTCTGGTTGCCAAGGTACAGGATGCGGTAGGCGGCGAAGGAGGCTTCAAAGCCTTCGTCCACTATGTCGAATGTAGCGTTGCCGTATTCTCCACTCTCGGCGTAGGTGCCCTTGTTGGCAATCTTGCTGATCTTACCCTTTACATAGTAGGGACCTACTTTCTGATAATCCGTGTTGCTGGTCCAGGTGAGGTCCTTCACGACAGAGCGGGCTGCGGCCACGTTGAAGGGGTTATCCAGGGAGCCGTCACCGGTGGGATCGCCTTCTTCAGGGTCGGGGCCGGGACCGGGTTCTTCGGGTATCGCTTGATACCGGTCGGCATAGTCGATCCAGTAGAATCCGTCCTGATAATCCTCCAAAGAGTCGGCTGGGACGTAAATGGGACAATTATTCGTATTGTTGAACATATTGCTACTTCCATTTGGAGGAGTGGTAGCAAGAATTGTAATTCTGGTTAGACTTGAACAGTTTTCGAATGCCGATTCGTTAATGACTTTAACGCTTTCAGGAATAGTTAGTTCAGTGACACTCATGCAACCACTAAAAGCGCGCGAGTCAATCGTGGAGACGCTAATAGGAAGAATTATTTGATTAAGTTTTGTACAATTATAGAAAGCTCTATTTCCTATGAAAGTAACACTTTGAGGGATTTCAATAGAAACCAAGTTGGCACAACAATAAAACATCCCTTCACTTAAGGCTTGTGTGCCGGACGGAATAGAAATTGAAGTAAGACTATTACATTGTTCAAAAGCAAACTCATCGTACTGGGTGGCTTTATTAGGAAGGATGATATATTGAATTCCAGAGCAACATTTGAATGCTTCTCGACCAATGTAGGTTACACTGTCTGGAATAATAATAGACGTAAGGTTTGAACAACCATGAAAAGCCTGGTATCCAATACTTTTCACGTTTGAAGGAATGATGATAGATTGCAACCCTGTCCATCCGTCAAACATCTGATCGGGGATAGTAGTTATGCCGGTGAAGTATTGAAACTCATTAAACGACTTATAGGTCTTAACAGCGCCAAATGCGGTTTTGAGATCGTCGCCCGAGGTGACGCTTGCGGCCTCAGCATAGGAAAGTTCGCCATCACCATCGGTGTCAAATTTTCTAACCAGTTTATTCTTTACGTTTTCGTCGGCGAATGCAATGATGCCACTTGGTTCGCCACCTGGCTCAATACCGGGTGAGCTGTCACCATAAACAGGCCGTATAGATAAACCTTCACATCGATATACGTCATTACGCCGGTCAATATCTTCTGAGTATACCCCAACCCGCCAAGCGCATTCTGGATTACTATAAGATGAAGACCAATAAAAACCATATGTGGGCACCCAAATAAGGCCGTCCCCAACCATTCGGCCTGCTGCCGGAAGAAATATACTGTTCCCATTGGGGCCAACACATCTCTGGCCAACCACCCCATTAATGCTGTCCCACGAAAAAGTACAACGAGTCCTAAATTCTGTCCATTCAGCATCTGTTGGCATTCTCCACTTGCCCCCAAGAATTGCGGTCGCTGCATCATCAGAACTCTCCAATTCGTTGAGGGCGTCGGTGAAGCCGTTCTGGCCGAAGCTTGCATTGTCGCAGTATTTGATAAGAGAATGGGCATCCCCGTCACACCAATTGTATGTGCTCCAGCCGTAGTTATCTTTGGGCTGAGTTTCTCCCCAGGCGAAATAATCGCCATATTCTTCCGGGGCGGAAGCTCCTACGTTCATATTGGCCCACTTCACAGATAGACCAAGATCAACTGCTTGCAAAGTAGTTGGCAGGGCGAGGCCAGCAGATATCGGGAAATACTCTGAGCTGCGGGTGTTGGTGCCGTCAGAAATCCTGAGTCTGGCATTGGCCGATGATGTGCCGGAAATGATGGTTTCGGGGATGTTGGTGCCGTCTACTGTGAGTATGAGGGTTTTCCCAGTAAAGGTAACGGCGGTGACCGGAAGGTTCACGAAGTCTTCTGAGCTTTTGGTTATGGTTTCGACATAGTCCAGTGAAAGGATGGACGGACCGGTTTCGGCAATGGCTTCGGCGGCCTCCAGAGGGTATACTTCGAAGCGGATCTTGTTATCGGCGATGTTTGAAAGTCTTACAGAGCCGTCGGAATAGTCCGGCACTACCACCACCGACTGCACCCCGGAGATGATTTTCGCCACTTTATCCTCAAGGGCTGCGACGCGGTTTTCAATGGCGTCAATACGGGCCGATAAACCATTCAACGTCTCCTGCAGGGCATCAGTCGCTGCTTTGATGCCATCGGCAATCTTCTGGTTGATGACGCCGTTGTTCTGGTTGATTGCTTCTTCAATGGCAGTTTGATAGGCCGTGGTCAGCTCTGACTTGGCCGTTTCGAGATTCTGCTTAAGCGTGGCAATTTCCTCGGCGTTTGTACTGTCTCCATTGGTTATTGCGTCCTGCAGAGCCTCCAGCTTGGCATTAATCTCGGCGATGGTGTAATAGTTCGCAAGCTGCCCGTTTACCCAGGTCTTCATGGATTCCTCCAAGCTGTTGAGGGCTTCAGTTATGCTGTCGATGTCAAGAGCTTCAAGAATCGACTTGAGGCTTGCCACTTCATCACACAGGCTCTGGTACTGCGTCAGCGTCGCGAAAGTTGCCGAAGCCCAGTTCTTTGTCTTATTGAGCTCGTTGTCAACGTAGGTCTTAAGCTCGGCAATCTTGTCCTCCAGCGCCTTCTTTGCCTCTTCTATCAATCCCTTTATGGTCTCGTCTTCGGCCTCAAGGGCGCTGATGGCATCTTCCAGTTCCTGAAGCTTTTTCAGGGTTGCGTTGATGCTGGCAATCTGCTCGTCGATGGTCTTGATGCGGCCTTCAATCTCCTTGATGCGCTTTTCAAGGGCTGCAATCTTATCGCCAAGAGTCTTAACTTCATTGTCGATGCGGGTGTTTACGTCGGCAATCTCGCTTTGGATTTTCCCGTCGATAATGCCGTTGTTTTCCGTGATGGCTTCGACAATGGCCTTCTTGTATGCAGCGGTAAGGTTCTCGACCTCCGTCTTCAGAGTCTGGGCGAGTTTTTCTATCTCTTCGGCATTGGCAGTGTCACCGTCTGTCACAGACTTTTGCAGCGCCTCCAGCTTGGCGTTCATCTCCGCGATGGTGTAGTAATTCGCAAGCTGGCTGTTCACCCATGTCTTCATGGACGACTCCAGGCTGGAAATGGACGAATCAATCTTGGAAGTCAGCGAGGAATCCAGTGCCGAAAGGTTCTCCTTAAGGGTTGCAACCTCATCGCACAAGCTCTGGTATTGCTCCAGCGTTGCGAACGTCGCCGAAACCCAGTTCTTAGTGTTTTTTAGCTCATCGTCCGCATAGGCCTTAAGCTCGGCAATCTTGTCCTCAAGCGCTTTCTTAGTGCTTTCAAGGCTTTTCTTGATGGCAGAATCTTCCTCTTTGAGAGAAGCTATGAGCTCCCCAAGGTCCTTATCGGCCTTTTGGAGCTGCGCCAGGCTCTCGTTAATCTTTACAACCTGCTGATCGATTGCGGCGATCTTGTCAGACGACTCTTCGGAATTGTGAATAAGGCTGTTGAGTTCGTCCGAATTACAGGACACAAACAGGGCGAGAAGAAGAATTATCCCACCCATGATGCTGAACTTTTTCATGGCTTATAGAGATGTTATTGTTTTCAGTGCATACAAAAATCGCGGGCGTCACTCGTCCGGTAGTGGTCGTAGGAAACCAAAGCAGGTACAAGTCACGCCCGCGAACCCCCTAGCGGGGGTTGTCTGCGGGCGTTTACGACTTGCTGCTGAACCTGCTAAAAGAAATTTCCTACGTTTCTACTCGGTCAGAGCAAATTGCAAACGCTAATTTGTCTATGTCTGAGGCGTTTTAGCGCCTCGTCAAGGACAAATATAGCGATTATTTTAACAAATACAAAGATAGCCCTCCGTCTCCAGAGGGCAAGTTGTCTTTTAATGTCTTTTCGAAGGAGGTTGAGTTATATGTTCTTTTCAATTGCCTCTATGATTGCCGAAGGAACGTTGGCTTGTTCGGCATACGTTCTGAAAGAGGCGACGGTGGTTTCTACCTGAGCAATGATAGCCTTGGCGCCACGGATATCGTTGTTTTCGGCCAACTTAATGAAGTCGTCCTTCGTTTCGAATCTGTCTTTTCCCATCAGCGTCATCGCGTGACGATCCCCCCTGAACGGGTTCTTTAAGTTGACGGTGAAGGTGAGGTCATAAGCGGGAGAAAGCCGCCACGTGCCGTTACGGTCCATAGTGAAGGAGAAATTCTTGTCATGGTCGTCGGATACTCCGGCCAAATAATTGAATACGGTCCTTCTGAACAGCTGAACGATATCTGCATGGGGGACATTCAGCTTTCTGGCTGCGGCAAAGATATCTTCGTAAGCATACGTGGGGCCGCACAGGGAATTCAAAGTGGCGGTATGGACTTTTTCCTTACCAGCACGGTCGAAACGCTGCGTGAGGAAATGCTGAACTCCCTGTATTTCCAACAGCCGGCAAGGCATCATTTCAATACCGCAGTCTATGGCCATCTTATGATATGCATACTCTACTTCGGCACCGGGCCAACCTTCCCAATCGTTGAACTTAAGAATGTAGTGAACAAAATCATCCGGTAACTCAACTTGCCCGGACCTTACCTGGCCGGTCTTCCAATCTATCGCAATCACGGCCTTGGGGTGCATACCACCGGCGCTCATTCCCACCGCCATCAGTTCTCCAATGCCAGGATGGGATTCTAGACTGACAGAATACTGTTCGCGTTCTCTCTGAATAGCTTGGGCCACTTCGTAAAGATGCTCCAGCACAACTGTGTCCTTCTTTGAAGCCTGATAGGCCGAAGGGACAAACTCAAGGGCTCCCATTCCTCTTTTTCCGATGAATGAAAGCTTGTCAACGGCCGTAATATCACGATGGCGCAATCCGTTTTCTGCGGCCCATGCGGCAAAAACTGCGTTCCCCCAGTCGTCCGGAAGGGATGAACTGATGAAACGTGGAATCCCCTCGCATTCCGTAGCCCGGCACCAGTCCGACAACCCTTGTCGCACAAGGTAAACATCTTTATTGTAGAATCCAAGCGGGTCCAGATCCCAGGGGGTATCGGCATACGAAGGAGAGAACGTAACGATTGACCCCAATTTGCCGAAGCCTTTCTTATATCCTCCTTTCCACTCCAGGCGGCAGATTTCTTTTCCCCACAGGAGCACGCTTACCACGTTACTTTTCATCCCTCTTCCTCCTTACTCTTTGTGCCACTCGGTTTTTCCGGTAAAGACTCTCTGGGATCTCTGGGATTGTTTCCATAATCTTTCCAAGGTGTCCTATTGTCCTCAGAAGGGCTATATAATAGGGCAAGCTTAAGGCCGATGATTGCCCGTTTTCAAAGCGGGAAAGAGTAATGACTGACATACCGGCCTTGTCGGCCACTTCTTTCCGTGTAAGCCGAAGCGCAATCCTGTATGAACGGAACCGAGCTCCTAGTTCTGCGGCTAAATCGTGATTGGATCTGCCGTATAAATCTTGTAAGTCTATACTGTTCATGCGACAAATGTACAAATATGATATCTTAAATGCAAATTTTCGACTTAAAATATCATATTTGATATATTATCTCAAGGGCTTCTTTGTTAAAGTCCAAATATCCGGCAAATTATTACTACATTTGCATTGGTTATTCATATCGATTTGCAAAATGAGACTCCTTTTTACAATCCTTCAGGTCGCTCTTGGAATATTTTCCAAGGATCCGGAGCTGTCGGCCGGCAATTTGTGCGGCTATTTCCCGCAAGACACCATAGTGAGCGAGGCTCCAAAAGGATATAAGCCCTTTTATGTCAGTCATATTGCCCGGCACGGAAGCCGGTTTTTGGATAAAAGCTCGTCGAAGTATTTCCATGCCATAGACACGCTTGAGTTCTATGCCGCGAAGGGGATGCTCACCGCCGACGGACTGGAGCTGATTGAAGACCTGCGTTGCATGCACGAAATGTCGGAAGGCCATTATGGGGAGCTTACGGAGCTGGGGGCTATGGAGCATCGGCAGATATGCAGCAGGATGGTGCGGCATTACCCGGAGGTGTTCTCTGGCAGCGCCCGCACCCGGATTGAGGCTTTTTCGACCTCTTCGCCGCGTGTGATGGCCAGTATGGAGGCCTTCATCTCGGAACTCAAGGAAAGGTATCCTAAAATGCAGGTGGACACTTTCAAAACCAATTGGGGAGGGGACATCAAAAGCCAGGAAGTCGTCGGCTATTTGCAGAGTGACAGCCTGAAAGCGGAAATCAAAAAGAAGGACAAGGAATTGCGTAAAATCGGGAGGGTCATCAATGACGGAGACGGAGATTTCCATGTCTTTGCCGAAAGGATTTTCCTGGAACCGGAGACTATTCCTGCATCCACGGTATATTTTGTGGCCAGATATTCATACAAAGCCTATAAAACCGGCCGAGTGACCTATCCCGAGACGATGCCCAGCATGGGCAAGTTCTTTACGGCCGAAGAACTGTACGCCCTGTGGGTCAACAACAGCATGCACTGGCTGAAGAATCTTAACAGGCCGGACTATTTGAGCCCTCTTGTGGCCACTCGCGGTTACGGTATTCTGGACCGTATTATCTACGATGCCGATGAAGCCATCAAGTCTGGTTCTACAGCCGCCGCCACCCTGCGTTTCAGCCACGATACCTATCTTCTTCCGCTGATGGCCGCCATCGGCTTTGAAGGCACCTGTCCGGATTGCGACGATACCGAGATCTTGGATCATTTCCAGGATTTCAACTTGGTTCCCCCGGCCTGTAATGTGCAGCTGGTCTTTTACCGCAAGAAAAACAATCGCGGCCCGGTCCTGGTCAAATTCCTTCTCAACGAAAAAGAGACCCTCATCCCCGGCCTGAAACCCAAAACCGGCTGCTATTACGACTGGAAAGCCGTGAAGAAATTCTGGGCTTCCAGATAGCTACGGGGCAAGTTCCGTCACCCTTTCCGTCATTTCCTGCTGTAGGGCGGGGAACGTCTCGTTGTAGCGCGCGAAGAGATAGTCGCGGAGGGCGGGACGGGCCGATTCGGGGAGCCTGTCGGGGATTTCCTGGTTGATGACTGCTGCATTCTCGGCCAGCGCTGCCCAGGCGGCGTAGACATCGGAAGGGGAGGAGGCATCTTGCAGCGCCTGGCGGAAGGCGGGCACTTCGGTAGCGTACCAGGCGTCCACATCGGCCTTTGCCCGGTCAAGTTCATCGGGAGTCAAAGAATAGAAGACAATGCCAACAACGACGACCGCCGCCGCAGCCAGCCACAAAGGCCAGTGATAGCGCCTGACAGCCGCATCCACTTCCTTCGCCGATGCATACCGCTGCTGGGGATTCTCCCTGAGGCACCGCCTGACTACGCGCCGATATCGGCCCGGAAAGATGTCCTGAAGAAGCTTGCCGATGGACCAGATGTCGCTTCTTGCGTCCACCTTTCGGCCCGCCAGCAGCTCCGGCGATGCATACCCGCGCGTGCCGCCAAGGGCCTTCTGCGTGTGGGTGTCGTCATCGGCAAAGCCAAGATCAATAAGCTTAAGAGCGCCGCCGGACCGGGCGATGAGGATATTGTCCGGCTTCAGGTCGTTGTGGACGATGCCTTTCTGGTGCAGATATCCCACGACGGCCAGCAGTTCGTGCAGTATCCTCCGACGCTCTTTGACCGAAGGCCGATGCGTAAGCCACTCCGCCAGCGTTTCCCCGTCCACAAATTCCTGGACGATGCAAGGCCCGGCGGGGGAGACCTCCTCGTATCCGAAAACATAGGCCAGGCCGGGATGCTGCAGGCCGATGGAAAGCTCATACTCCCGTTTGAGCATCTCCAGACCTTTGGCGCTGCCGTCGGAGGTCTTGAGTATGAAGCGTTTGCCCGCCTTTTCGGCAAGGAATAATCGGCCTTCCCTTATGGTGGAAAGGATGTTATACTGTCCGCCGAAGTCAAGCTCCGGGCCTATCTCGCGCAGGGTCTCACTGGGCATAACTGACATAAAAAGACATTGCAATGCAAATATATTGTTTTTATCTTTGTCACGCAATGTCAGTTTCGGTAAATATTCCGGAGATTCATGCTCTCCGGCAGCGCGTGGAGGAGACTTTCGGTCAGCCTCTTGCAACGCATAACGCTTTTATTGCACTGGTCGATGCCATGGACGCATCCCTGCGCGAACATTTGTCGGAAAGCACGCTGGAGAGGCTGTGGGGCTATTCGACCCGCGAGGCCGATGCCATATCACTGCGTACGCTGGATGTCCTTTCCCGCTATGCAGGTGCCTCTTCATGGAAGGACTTTTGCGCACTGCTGAAGACGTCGTCCCCCGTGGAGTCCGAAGAATTCTCCGGCGACTCCCTCATCGCAACGCGCCTTCAGCCTGGCACGCGTCTGCAGCTTGGCTGGCTGCCGGACCGGCTGGTTACACTGACTTACATCGGCCATAACCGCTTTGTGGTTGAGGCTTCGCTGAACTCCAGCCTCCAGCCCGGCGACAGCTTCGAATGCATCCAGATCCAGACCGGCCGGCCGCTCTATCTGGACCGCTTCCGCCGAAACGGCTCCTTGGCCGAATCGCGCTACGTAGCCGGCGAGCGCAGCGGCCTCACCTCTGTACAGGTAATTCCCGTCGCCTGACGGTCTCGTACTTACACTATCGCAAATGGCTCGCGCTTCGTAAGTCCGTCACACGTTACCCCCACCCAAACCCTCCCCGAGGCTGCTGAAAAAGTCTTAGAGTATAG
>CAMOIT010000002.1 GCA_946616285.1 uncultured Bacteroidales bacterium
ACTATGTGGGCCAGGCACTTGCAGCCAATGGCATAACACTCCGTTATTGGAAGAATGACAACACACAGGAGGTCGAATTCATCCTACAGGACGGGATGAACGTGATACCCGTGGAAGTCAAAAAGGGTAAGAAGGTGGATGCTATCAGCCTGAACAATTTCAAAAAGACCTACAATTGCCCTTACGCCTACAGAATCTCCGGCAAGAATTTCGGGTTTGCAAATGGAATCAAGGCTGTTCCCCTCTATGCCGTATTCTGTATAGAAGCGAATGGGGATCTTGAATAAAGACAGATGTAATATCTTTCTCCCCAGACAGGACCAATATATCATTGGAGTACCCGTGAAGCTTATCATCGGCGGGGGAATTGACATTGCCGGTTCGCCGTAAAGGATATCTCCGGTATGAATCACGAGGTCCGGCTTTTCGCTGTCCAATATGGCGGAAATATTATTCAGCGCCCTTTCTGAACGCGGATCGCCGGCAATTACGTGCGTGTCGGCCAGTTGAACAATCTTAAATTTTCCGTTTTTTCCGTACTGAAGCTGAGCGGATACGGCAGGGCCTTGTGCCAGGCAGAATCCACTGGCTACCGAAAACAGGCAAAATGCCAGAAACAAATGTTTGAAACAGAGTTCATTGCGTAACAATTATTTATCGCCTGATGGTACTTTTTCCGGCGGGGACTTCGATATTCCGGCCGTCTGTAATCAGGGTGAATGGCTTGTTGGTGGTGACCTTGATTTTCTTGTCTGTAGCGATAATGGAGCAGACGATATCCCCAAACCTGTAGTTCCTGACGCCAACTTGTCCTTCGGGGTGTTTGTCAAAGGCGCACGCCAATGTATTGTCGAAGGCGTTCGCTTCTTTTATGCCGATTACGTCTTCAATGAAAATGGAAATGGGGCCGAGTGCGGACCAGCCGCAGAAGTCCGGACGTACAAGTTCGCCTTGTTTGTTCCTTGCCGGTTCGTGCTCCGTAGGGCTGTAGCACTCCCAGATGGTGTGAGGGTCGAAGGAAACGTATGTTTTGTACATGTGCTCCAAAAGTGAGGATGCGATACTTCGGGCGAGGTCGTACTCTCCGGAAGAATCCGTGGCTTTCAGTGCCATATACGTGGTTGGAAGCCAAATTGAGCCCCTCCAGTAGCCTCCGTCCGGAATGAAATCTACGTCGTTGCGTGAAAGCGACGGCGTCGGCATTGAGCCGCCGAATTCCAGTGAATCGCGAAGATGGTCTGCCATCCGCCCGGCGCGTTCCTGACCCGTCATTTCGGCCAGGACCGGCCACCATGAGGCGATGGTCTTCACCCGGCATTTTTCTCCGCCTGTAAAGCAGTCGTAGTAGAAACCGTCTTCTTCGTCCCAATAAAGGGTATTCAACTTTTCACTGAGAGCCGAATGCACATCCTGCCAGTACTTTTGCTCGCTTTGATCACCGAGCAGTCCGGCTATCCTGCTCATGCATAGTGCCGATAACCCCTGAAGTGCCAGTGCGTCGACCCATCTAAGGTCGGGGTTGTCCGGACATCTGTCACGCGGAGTAGGATCCGGTGAGGTCCTTCCACGCGGGGTATTGTCCATTCCGCTCTGATTGCCGCCCCAGGCATAGCCGTCCTCGAATTTCTTCAGCTTCACCTTAACTCCGGCGCCATGTGGCCTTGGTGCGGAAGGGTCGAAAGAATCGAACATCTGGTACCAGCGCTGCAGGTATTTCTCTGATGAAAATACTCTTTCAAGCCGGGTTAAGTCTCCGGTCTGGAGGGCATAGCAGTATTCTGTCCAGGCCAGGAGGGGAGGGTTGTCCGGATGCTGAACTCTGAGCGGGAGCATCTTCCCTTCGTCTTTGCCGCACCACTTGTTGCCGATAACCTTGGGAAGGGGGACATCGGCGTCGGACAGCAGTATGCCATAGAAATTGTCCAGGGATTGAATTCCCGGGAAAACAGAGGGACAGTACTTGCAGAACAGTCCCATCAGGCAGGTGTCCCATACCCAGATGCGGTCCGACCTGTGGGCTTCGTCCATATAAACCGGGGCAGGAATTCCCGGAATAGTGTCAATGTTGCTATACGCCAGTTCCCATGCCTTGTCGTACAACTCGACATACTCAGGATGGGCGTCATAAACCGGCCTGGGCACGGATGACAGGAATGACGCCGGTCTTGCGCATGATATCGACAGACACAAGAATAAATAGCCTATGCACTTACGAACCATAATTAAAGCCTGTTTTTCGGCCTTTGCCGATGTAACACCTAAATTTACAAAATATTGTCAAAAATATCAAAAAGTGACAAATATTGAAAAGCTTGGCAGCCCCTTTATTGTGGTGATCCGGCATGGGCTGCCCTTTTACCATACCGGGGAGGGAACAAACATAAGGTTTTTCTTGGAATTGTGTTGCATTGTTAATAATTTTGTAACAAGAGCGTACGTGCGCCCGAATCATATTTAAAAGGAAATGAGCAAGACAAGAGAAGAAAGAATCAGCTTTGCGCTGTCAATATCCACGGACACCAAAGAGTTTATCATGGGCAGGGGAGCCTCCGAAAAGGCTCCGGAAGTGTTCCTGAAATACTTTCCCGGTCGCGAGGCCCTCATTATGGCCGATGTCCACACCTGGCCCGCATTGGGCTCGCGCGTGTTCGGACTTTTCGAATCTGCAGGCATCCCGGTGCTGAAGCACATTATTATGGAAGAGGAATTCCACGCCGAATGGAAGTACGTAGAGTTGGTGGACGGCCTTCTGGACGCGAATCCGGAGGCCGTGCTTGTATCTGTCGGCTCTGGCGTCATCAACGACCTCTGCAAGCTTTCGTCGCATCACCACAGCCAGTCGTATCTTACTCTCCCCACAGCATGTTCAGTTGACGGGTATTCCTCTTTCGGCGCGTCAATTACTTATCAGGGCGCCAAGCAGACTTTTTCCTGCCCTGCTCCGGTAGCGATTGTGGCCGATATTGACGTAATTGCCGCCGCACCAGCCGAAATGACCGCCGCCGGATATGCCGACCTTGCCGCCAAAGTGCCTGCCGGAGCGGAGTGGATGATATCTGACTTCGTAGGCACGGAGCCCATCCATCCGGATGCATGGCATGTGCTCCAGGACTATCTGGACGATTTCCTTGCCAATCCCGAGGCTGTCGCCGCCGGAGACCCCGATGCAATCGCAGACGTGTTCGAGGGCCTCACCCTCAGCGGCTTTGCCATGCAGGCGGCCCGCTCCAGCCGTCCCGCTTCCTGCTGCGACCATCTCTTCAGCCATATCCTGGACATGACGGAGCACCGCTATAAAGGGAAGCTCCAGAGCCACGGTTTCCAGGTGGCCATAGGCACGCTCACCATGTGCGCTGTATTTGACGAATTGTTCAAGCAGGACCTGACGGCCATCGACGTGGACGCCTGCGTCGCCGCCTGGCCTTCGCTGGAGGCGGAACAGCAGCGCGCTTTGAAGATTTTCGAAGGATTCCCGGCACCCCGCCTCGGGTACGACGAAATTACCAAGAAATGGCAGGACAAGGCCGAAGTCCGCAGACAGCTGGAGAAGCTCAAGGAGGAGTGGCCTTCGTTCAAGAAGAAGCTCCAGGGCCAGGTGTATTCATATAAGAAGATGCGTGACCTTCTTAAGGCATCCGGCGCTCCTTATGAGCCGGAGCAAATCGGCCTTTCAAAGCAGCAGCTTCACGATATGTTCCAGAAAGTGCAGCTTATGCGCTACCGCTACAACGTTCTGGACCTTGCAAAACGCGGCGGCTTCTATGACGCCATTGTCGAACCCCTTTTCGCCCCCGGCGGACCGTTTGAACGATGAAACCAACCCCTAAAAGCTTCAAATACTGGCAGTGGAGAGTCATCATCTGTTCGATGATAGGCTACTCCGTTTTCTATTTCGTCAGAAAGAACTTTGCTTTCGCGATGCCGGCCCTTGGCGTGGAATATGGCATCAAGGACACCAGCTTCGGTATTATTCTTACTTTGGCAGGCCTTGTCTATGGCGTATCCAAATTTCTGAACGGCATCCTTGCCGACAGGACAAACGCCCGCTGGCACCTTGCCATCGGCCTTGGCGCCTGCGTAATCCTGAATTTCATCTTCGGCTGGAGTGCTGACTTAAGCCACCTTATAACTGGCCAGGCAGAAGGTCCTGACTTCGTAAACGGCATGGTCACCATCATGGCAGTACTGCTTATCCTGAACAATGTGTTCCAGGGTGCAGGTTTCGGCCCCTGCAACCGCCTCATGGTGCACTGGGTGCCGCCGAAGGAGCTTGCGACCAAGTTCAGTATCTGGAATATGTCGCATTCCATCGGAGCGGCGATTGTGTCCGTAGTGTGCGGTGCCATCGTGGCGGGTATGGGCTGGAAGTGGTGCTTCTGGATTCCTGCGGCCATCGGCGCTGCCGGAGTGGTGTTCATCATTCTCACTCTCCGCGACACTCCTTCCTCCGTGGGCCTTCCTGAGCTTCCGGATACCAAAACGGAACTGGACGACGACGACACCCGCGAAGGCTACCGCAAGTTCGTGATGGACAAGGTGTTCAAGAATCCGGTTGTTTGGATTGTTTCCACTACTGCCCTCATGCTCTATATCGTTCGTTTTGCCGTGCTGGACTGGGGCCCCAAGTTCCTCCAGCAGGGGGAACAGCAGCTTTCACCCCAGCTTGCAGGATGGACAATCGGCATCTTCGAGATTGCCGGATGCCTTGGAATGCTGTCGGCCGGATGGATTACTGACCATATTTTCAAGAGCAAGGGCCAGCGGATGTGCGTCATTGAAATGATCCTTACAGGCGTGTGCCTCCTTGCCATCCACTTCCTACCTGATGGCACTTCGCCAGTTGTGATGCTGGTGCTGCTGGCACTGGCCGGTTTCTTCCTTTACGGACCGCAGGCGCTCTTCGCTGTTATTACCGGAAACAACGCCACCAAGAAGGCGGCATCGGCCGCGGCTGGTTTCCTGGGGCTTTTCAGCTACCTGAGCACAATTTTCACCGGTGTCGGCGTCGGCTGGCTATCAGATAAGTTCGGCGACGCATTCTGGGGAAATCTGTTCCTGATAATGGCCTGCATCGCTGTGGGCGGCGGGCTTCTCATCGCTACTCTTTGGAACATCAAGGACGACGGTTATGTCCACGAAAACGATTAAACACATATACACTATGAACGAAGCCCAAATCCTAAAGTCCTACGAAATAGCCCGTGAGCGCTATGCCGCAATCGGCGTGGACACAGACAAAGCTGTCGAGACCCTTGAGAGAACCCCCATTTCACTGCACTGCTGGCAGACCGACGATGTGATAGGTTTTGAATCGAAGGACGGCCTTTCCGGCGGCATCCAGACAACCGGAAACTATCCAGGACGTGCCCGAAACATAGACGAGGTCAGGGGGGATGTCCTCTTCGCCAAGAGCCTCATCGCCGGCAACCACCGCCTTAACCTTCACGAGATTTACGGAGATTTCGGCGGCAAGTTCGTGGACCGCGACCAGGTGGAAATCAAGCATTTCCAGAGTTGGATGGAATGGGCCAAAGAGAATGGCCTGAAGCTGGATTTCAACTCCACGTCGTTCGGCCATCCCAAGAGCGGGGACCTGTCATTGAGCAACCCGGATCCGGCCATCCGTGAATTCTGGATAGAGCACACAAAGCGCTGCCGCCGCATTGCGGACGCAATGGGCAAGGCCCAGGGAGATCCCTGCATCATGAACATCTGGGTTCATGATGGTTCCAAGGACCAGACCGTGGAGCGCAAGCGTTACCGCGAGATTTTCGCCCAGAGCCTGGACGAAATCCTGAAGGAAGACCTTCCCGGCATGAAGACCTGCCTGGAGGCAAAGCTCTTCGGCATCGGCCTGGAAAGCTATACCGTGGGTTCGCACGACTTTGTGGCCGGCTATTGTGCCACCCGCAAGCTCATGTACACCCTGGATACCGGCCACTATGAGATGACGGAGAATGTGTCGGACATGGTCGCCAGTCTCCTTCTCTTCGTTCCCGAACTGATGTTGCACGTTTCCCGCCCCATCCGCTGGGACTCCGACCACGTCACCATCATGAACGACCAGACCCTGGACCTGTTCAAGGAGATTGTCCGCGCAGATGCCTTGAACCGCGCTCATATCGGCCTGGATTACTTCGATGCCGCCATCAACCGCATCGGCGCATACGTGATTGGCACCCGCGCTACGCAGAAATGCCTGCTGAGCGCCCTTCTGGAGCCGCTGGCTAAGCTTCGCGAATACGAAGATGCCGGCAAGGGGTTCCAGCGCCTGGCCCTCCTGGAAGAGGCAAAGACACTGCCTTTCGGCGCCGTGTTCGATTACTTCAACTACAAGAACGGCGTTCCCGTCGGCGAGGCATTCATCCCGGAGATTGAGAAGTACGAAAGAGAAGTAACGTCCAAGAGATAACTGTGAAAGCAGAATACACTTTCCTGGCCTTCGACTGCGGCGCTACCAGCGGTCGCGGCGTGCTGGCTACACTCAGTGACGGTTCTTTCTCAATGAAGGAAGTGTACCGTTTCCCTTCGGAAATGAAGAAGGACGGCGGACGCATGTACTGGGACGTGGTGGCTATGTACAATCATTTTGTGGAGTGCCTGACGCAGCTTGGCAAACAGGGCGTCAAGCTGGATTCCATCGGTATAGACACCTGGGGAGTGGATTTTGGTTGTGTCGGGGCCGACGGTTCCCTGCTGGGCCTGCCGCGCTGCTACCGGGATCCGTATACCGTCGGCGTTCCTGAAAAGGTGTACGCCAAAGTTCCCCGTGAGGAGCTATATGCCCGCACAGGCATCCAGATAATGAATTTCAACACCATCTTCCAGCTGTATGCGCAGACGGAAGCAGGGGATGAGGCCCTGGCTAAGGCCGATGCCATTCTCTTCATGCCGGATCTGCTGTCCTACATGCTCACTGGGAGTAAAGTGTGCGAATATACGGATGCCTCCACTTCCGGCATGATGGACCAGGCCACGCGCCGGTTCAACAAGCAGTTACTGAGTGAGTTGGGAGTGCGCACGGATATGCTCCTTTCCATCGTTCAGCCCGGAACGGCAGTGGGTACGCTGAAACCCGAACTGGCGGCATCCACCGGCCTTGGAGAGGTTCCCGTCATCGCCGTCGCTGGACACGACACGGCATCGGCAATAGCAGCCGTTCCAGCCGCCGACGAGCGCTTCGCATACCTTTCCAGCGGCACCTGGAGTCTGATGGGGATAGAGGTTCCCGCCCCGGTCATCAATGCCGAAAGCGCCCGCCTGAATTTTACCAACGAAGGCGGTATCGAGGGTACGACACGCTTCCTCAAGAATATCACCGGAATGTGGCTGCTGGAGCAGTGCAGGGCCGTCTGGAAGGCCTCAGGCAAGGATTATTCCTATCAGCAGCTGATGGAAATGGCGTTGGCCGAAGCCGGTTTCGCCGGCCGGATCAATCCCGACGATCCCCGCTTCGCCGCGCCTGAGAATATGGTAAAGGAGATTGCCGGGCACCTTTCGACAGGCCCTTCGACGGGCTCAGGGACCGACTCAGGGACCGTCTGCAATGATGTGACTGATGCGCAGATTGTCAGCTGCATTTACCATTCCCTGGCCGACCGCTACAAAGAAGTATTGGTGATGCTCCGTGCCTTTGCGCCTTTCCCCATCGACAAACTGCATATCATCGGCGGCGGAAGCGCCAACGCCCTTCTTAACCAGTGGACGGCCGACGCCCTTGGCATCCCCGTGGTGGCCGGTCCCACAGAGGCGACGGCCATCGGCAATGTCCTCATGCAGGCCAAGGCCGCCGGCTTGGTAAAGGACCGCTGGGAAATGCGCCAATTAGTGGCCGATTCTTTTGACGTTAAAGTATTTGAACCTCATGCATAGCATTCTGGAAAACCGGCCTTCCCTGAAAGCGCAGATTGATGCCGTGGCGGAAGTGGCCGGTTACCTCTGGCTCAAAGGCTGGGCCGAGCGCAACGGCGGTAACATTACCGTAAACATAACGGAGTACGTAGATGATGCCATGCGTGCACTCCCGCCTATAAGCGAAGCGCGCCCCATCGGCAAGACTCTTCCACATTTGGATGGCTGCTGGTTCTATTGCAAGGGGACAGGCAAGCGTATGCGGGATCTGGCCCGCGACCCCATGGCAAACGGCTCCATTATCCGCATATCGAAGGATTGTGCGCATTATGAGATAGTGGCCGATGCCCCTGTGGCCCCGACTTCGGAACTGCCGTCCCATCTGGCTGTCCACGACTATCTTCTGGCAAAAGGTTCCCCTTACCGTGCTTCACTCCATACCCATCCTATCGAACTGGTAGCGCTTACGCACAGCAGGAAGTGGATGGAAAAGGATGTGGCCACCCGCATGCTTTGGTCCATGATTCCGGAAACCAAGGCCTTCTGTCCAAGGGGGCTTGGCATGGTTCCGTACATGCTGCCTTCCAGCGTGGAACTGGCCGATGCCACCATCCGGGCCATAGATGAGGACTATGACGTGGTGATGTGGGAAAAGCACGGCGTGTTTGCCGTTGATACGGATATCATGAGCGCCTTCGACCAGGTGGACGTCCTCAACAAAAGCGCCCTCATCTATATCGCGGCCAGAGACATGGGCTTCGAGCCGGAAGGCATGTCCGATGAGCAGATGAAGGAGATGACCGCTGCCTTCGGGCTTCCAAAATGATTCTGATGAAAGCGAAGTTCCTTTTGCTTTGTGGCCTGGCGCTTGCCGCAGCGGCATGGAGTGGAACGCATGGAGTAGCGGGAACAAGCCTTCGCACCATGTAACTCTGCCTTTCACCAGACTTCTTAGCGGGCCGATGGACTATACCCCCGGAATCTTCGACATTGAGTATAAGGCGATTGAAGGCAATCCTGACGTAAAAGTCTGGAACAATGTGCATTCGTCGCAGTGCCGCGTGAATACAACCCTGGCCAAGCAGATAGCCCTCTGGGTGGTGCTGTATTCGCCGCTTCAGATGGCTTCGGACCTGGTCGAAAATTACGATGGCCATCCTGCCTTCCAGTTCTTCCGCGACTTCGATGCCGATTGCGATGAATCCCGGGCTCTTCAGGGAGAAATCGGCGAATACGTTTCCATCGTCAGACGAGCCGGGGACAGATTCTTCCTTGGCGCCATCACCGGGGACGAAGGCCGCACCCTTCCTCACCCGCTGGACTTCCTTGCTCCCGGCGTTTCCTACCAGGCAACAATCTACGCTGATGCCTACGATGCCCACTGGGAATCAAATCCTTACACATACATAATCGAAAAACGCACCGTCACATCGGCCGACACACTGACGCTGTGGCTTGCTCCGGGAGGCGGCGCGGCAGTATCCTTTATTCCGAGCTTACAATAACGCTCGGGGCATGTCCCTTTTCTTTCCTTTCGCAGTTATTGCGGTGTGCCGGGTCTGCGAATAACTGTGCCGGGTCTGTTATTTGATGAAAGACCTGGAGCATTGCAGGTCCTGAGTGGCATATAAGCGTGCCAGGAGGAACAGATTTTTCAGACCTGGCACAGGGCTTTTTTTCTTTAGAAAAAAGTAGTAACTTTGTACGATTATACGTGTATTGAAAAAAAAGAAACCGATATATGAAGAAGCTATTCGTTATTGCAATTGCCGCCGTGATGGTAGCAGCATGTGAAGAGGCGCCCCAGTTTGGTGGGTCTTCACTGGACAAAGTTGTGGGCGCCATGACACTTAAGGAAAAGGTGCATTTCGTGCTTGGAACCGGATGTCCTACTGAAGAACCCGTAAAGGGCGCAGCCGGAACCACATACGCCATACCCCGTCTTGGAATCCCCGCTATAACCTTGGCAGACGGTCCTGCCGGAGTGCGAACGGACGATCAGGCCACGCGTTTCCCCAACGCTACGCTCCTTGCATCGGCATGGGATACTGAACTCACCGAAAAGGTGGGGGAGGCAATAGGCCAGGAAGCATTGGCGAAGGGCATAGACGTTATGCTCGCTCCGGCCATGAACATCCAGCGCCACCCCCTCTGCGGCCGCAACTTCGAGTATTATTCTGAAGATCCCCTGGTCTCCGGAAAGAACGCCGCCGCCTATGTCCGCGGCATCCAGAGTACCGGCGTGGACGCTTGCCTTAAGCATTTCGCCTGCAATAATCAGGAAACTTTCCGTACCGGGAACTGCGTTATCGTCCATACCCGTCCGCTCAGGGAAATCTACCTGAAAGGTTTCGAGATTGCCGTGAAAGAGTCCAATCCCCGCACGGTAATGACTTCCTACAACAAGATCAACGGCGAATACACTTCACAGAGCAGCGCTCTGCTGGATTCCATCCTTCGCGACGAATGGGGCTTCAAAGGCCTTGTAATGTCGGACTGGGGCGCCGGTGACGATGCCGTCGCACAGATAATTGCCGGCAACGATATGATTCAGCCCGGAAACGAAGATCAGTACAAGCTTCTCATGAAGGCCCTCAAGAATGGCTCCCTCACGGAAGAACAGCTGGACAAGTGTGTCCGCCGTGTCCTGAAACTGGTGGCGGAAAGCGCCAGCGTCCGTGGAATAAAGGGCAAGGATCAGGACAACTCCGCCCTTGCCCGTGAAAGCGCACGCGACGGCATGGTGCTTCTGGAAAACAATGGCGCCCTGCCTTTCAAGAATGTGAAAAAGGTCGCCCTTTTCGGCAGCGAACTTGTGCCCGGCGGCACCGGCTCAGGCAGTGTCAATGGAGCTGCCACGGTTTCTCTTGCCGAAGGCCTTGGGAATGCTGGTATCGAAGTCGAAAAAGGCGAGGATTTTGAAGCCCTCGCTGCCAATAATGACATCGCCGTCGTGACCATATCACGCATTTCGGGCGAAGGCAGCGACCGCAGCAGCGCGGATTTCGCCCTGTCCGAGGATGAAAAGCAGTTGCTGGCAGTGGTGAGCAGGGCCTTCCGTCTTGCAAAGAAGAAAGTAGTAGTGGTGCTTAATGTTGGCGGAGTAATAGAAACAACTATCTTGAAATGGGGTGCCGATGCAATTCTCCTTGCCTGGCAGCCCGGTCAGGAAGCAGGCAATGCGGTTGCCGATATCCTTACCGGCGCAGTCAACCCTTCCGGTAAGCTTCCTGTTACCTTCCCCATGAATCTTTCGGATGTACTGTCCACGCGCAATTTCCCTGTGGACGTTGTATGGAGCGAAACGGCTCCCGCCGATACAGTGATCAATAATGTTCACCAGACCCGATACGACGAAGGTATCTATGTGGGCTACCGCTGGTTCGACCGATTCAACCTCCCCGTTGCCTATCCCTTCGGCTATGGCCTGAGTTATACCAGCTTTGCATACAGTAAGCCCGAGGCAGCAAATAACGGAACCACAATAACTGCAAAAGTTACCGTCAAGAATACCGGAAAAGTATCCGGACGCGAGGTGGTCCAGCTTTATGTTTCGGCCCCTAATAGTCAGCTGGACAAGCCCGTCAAGGAGCTGAAGGCATTTGCCAAGACGAAACTTCTGGAACCCGGCCAGAGCCAGGTGCTGGAATTCAGCTTCCCTGCGGCGGAGCTTGCATCCTTCAGCGAGAAAAGCAGCGCTTGGAAGGTGGACGAAGGCAAGTACACGATCCAGTTCGCCGCTTCTTCGCGCGATGTCCGCTGCAAGGCCACCGTCAGTGCGCAGGCTGTTTCCACTAGCGTTCATGACGTCCTTCCCAATTACGGTTACGTAAAACTCAACTGGTAATGGATACCCCTGTCCGATCATACGTCATGGACGCGGCCATGCTGCAGCAGCTTCTCGGCCTTAAGGGAGGCTTCGGCAGGCTTGTCGCCCGTATTGTCATGAAGGTCCTGGATATTGACAAGGCGAACGAGTTCCACGCCCGCTGTATGGGCGCGGACAATGCCCCGGATTACTCCAGGGCTGTCCTTAAGGAGGTGGGAGTTAGCTATGAGCTTCCGGAAAGCCATCTTGACAGAATTCCTGCCGAAGGAGGCTTTATAACAGTTTCCAACCATGCATTCGGCAGCCTGGACGGCCTTATCCTTTGCGATACCATAGGCCGTAAACGCCCCGATTACAAACTGCTTACGACTTTCCTTCTTTCCCTTATTCCAAATCTGAAGGACAGTTTCCTCCCTGTGGACAACCTTTCATCCAGGCCTGACGCCCAAAGCGTAAACGGCATCAGGATGGCCCTGAGACATATCTCGGAAGGCGGTCCCATAGGTTTCTTTCCCTCCGGCGAAGTCTCCTCTTACCAGAAGAAGGAGCAGAGGACAGCTCTTGGGGATGAGCCGGTTATTGAAGACGTCCCCTGGGCAGGCAACATTGTAAAGCTCATAAAGAAATCCGGATTTCCTGTTGTTCCCGTTTACTTCGACGGAACGAATTCAAAGAATTTCCACGCACTCGGCCGCATTCATCCCCGCCTCAGGACCGTCCGTCTGGTCCATGAGCTTTTCAACAAGAAGGGGACCGTGATAAAGGTCAGGATCGGCCAGCCGATCACGCCTGCCGAAGTTGAGGGCATGGACCTTGAGACTTTCGGCAAGTATATAAGAAGCCGTACCTATGCCCTTGAGGCCGAATGCCGCGAATCCGCACCGAAGAAAGAAGAAAAGCCTATGGCCCCGATTGCGCCCCACGTTGCACCGGAGCTTATAAAAGCGGATATTGACTCTCTTTACGATAAAGTGCTTTTCGAAACCGGCGATTATCGCTGCTACGTCGCAAAGGCGGAAAGGATGCCATCGGTGATGAAAGAAATCGCGCGCATGAGGGAAGAAATCTTCCGCGCCGTCGGCGAAGGAACCGGAAACCCGGAAGACACCGATCAGTACGACACGTATTTCGACCACCTGATTTTATGGAATATACCTGATGGCCGAATCGCTGGCTCCTACAGGCTTGGCTTCGGCAACGAGCTCGTGCAAAGAGGGGAGGGCGCCGATGCTTTCTATACTGCTTCTCTGTTCCAGTTCAAGGACGGTCTCAATGAGCGCCTTGGCAGCGTAATGGAGCTGGGCCGGACCATTATTTCTCCCTATTACCAGAGGGATGTGCAGCCGCTGAAGCTGCTTCTTTCGGCCCTTCTTATGGCATCCATCCGTAATCCGGCCATATCTTACACGCTTGGTCCTGCAAGTATGTCCAACGATATTCCGGACTTTTACAAGAGCCTGATAGTATATTTTCTTAAGTCCCGCTACGGCCTCCCGGAGAGCGAAAAATATGCCGCTCCCACCCATCCATTCAAGAGCGATTTCCTTAGGGTAAACCCTGACGATCTTCTTGCCGCGTGTCGTACGGCTGATGACCTTGACCGCCTCATCGTGAGTCTCTCGGACGGCAAATACCGCATGCCGGTGCTCCTGAGGAAGTACATCAGTTTCGGCGCAAAGGTGGTGGACTGCAACGTTGATCCGCTTTTTGAGAATTGCCTGGATACCCTTGTACTTCTGGATTACAAAGAAATGACCGATAACTTCATCGGCAGCTTCTCCAAATACATGACTCCGGAAGACAAGGAAATGCTTCTCAAGAGGACAAACAGAATATAAGATGGGAAAGAGGTCAACCATAATTGCCATTACGGCTATAGCGATACTTCTGGGTTGCATCGCCTTCGCGGTAACCCGTTTGTACAGGCCTGCTTCCGGTGGAGGGACCGACCATCCAGCCTCAACCCCGGTTTCCTGGTCGGTGCTCAGCGCCGTCCCCTCCGATGCTGTAGCTGTACTGGTATTCGACGGCTCTGCAAGGGCATCCCGGATTATTGCCGACTCGACCGGCATTCTCCGCGGCATCGTGGCCTCTGATAATCCCGCCTTCATGCATTTCCTGCAGTCCCTTGGGAACAGGAGAATAGCGGTTTCACTGCACAATAGCGGCTCTCTGGTACCTCTTGTGGCTGCGGAAGCTTCCCCGGCCGATTCGGCACTTGCCCCCCAGGCCGCTAAGGCCGGACTCAAGACCATGTCGAAGGACGGTTTTTTCCTGGCCTCCCGTTCGGAAACATTCCTGAACTCGAGTGCCCGCCATCTGGATGAAGACAAGTCCATACTTGGCGCAAAAGGACTCACTGAGCTTATTGAAAAGGCCTCAGGGCCTGCTGTCATGCTGGTTTCGCACTCGCATGCCGGCAAACTTCTGCAGGTGTATGCCGGAAAGCCCATGCATTCACACACCTCTTTCGTGAAAGATCTTACTGCATGGAGCGCCTGGATGATTCAGGACGTCGCCGATGACGGTATACTGGTAAAGGGCATTACTCTTCCAGGCGAAGGCGTTAGCAGTTACTTTGCCGATTTCGCACTGTCGCCTTCTTCCGTTCCGTCTTATCCAGAGGTTCTCCCTTATTTCACCTCTTCTGCAATTTCGGTCCCCGTGGCCGATGCCGACGCCTACATCGAAGGCCGCCGCAGCTTTGAAGACGGCAGAGGAAGGCGGGTCCGATTCGACAAGTTCCTGACCACCAAGGCCGGACGCCCTCTCACTCCCACGGAGTGGCTCAGGAGCATCCAGCCCCGCGAAGTGGTGAAGGCCGTATTCACCGATCCCGACGGCGTGGAGCGCAGCGCAGTCCTTGTCCGTTCAGGGAAGGACCTAAAGCTTGGCCGTGAGGCCTCAAACCCTTACAGGGGCTGTCTGGGCCAGTTTTTCGGCGAGGCCTTCGACATTGTGGATACGTCCTGCGCCTCGATAGGGGAAAAGTGGACCGTATACGCCGACCTTCCCACCGTAAGGGCATTCCAGGACAAGGAATTCCTGAAATACAGCCTTAAGGACAGACTCCAGGATGCTTCCGTGAACCTCCCTTCCGGCTTCAATGCATATCTGTCCCTGTCGGATGCTCCGCTCGTGGCCGGGAACCTTTTCTCGAAAGCCATTTCGACACCGGTCCTGGAGTATGTGAAGGGCTCCGGATACGCGCCGGCGTTTGCTGCGCTGGACCTTTCTTCCGAATTCCCTTCGTTCCGCATTCAGCTGGATAAGCGCGCTCTCAAGGGCACCAAGGTCCAGGTCCTGGAAAGGGATACGACCGTGGTTATCCCTACCGGCCTTTTCCCCGTCACAAACTATCAGAGCGGAAAAACCAATTACCTGTACCAGAATTCGCACCTTTCCATTTGCCTTAACGACGAGAACGGCAAGGGCGTATGGGGCATTCCCTTCAAGGAACACATCTGCGGCAGGGTACAGGACATCGACTACTATAATAATAAGAAGATTCAGTTCCTGTTTGCAGCCGGCTCGAAGCTGTATGCCCTTGACCGCCTTGGCCACTGGGTTAACGGTTTCCCCGTAGAACTTGGAAAACCCATCCTTCTGGGTCCCGACGCCTATGACTTTACAGGCGCAGGCGGTTACACTGTTATGGTGCTGCACAAGGACAATACGCTTGAAAGATACAACCTTCACGGCGTCAAGCCCGAAGGCTGGAAGGGGATAAAAGCCCCCGAAAAGGTGAAGAACCTTCCTGAACTCATAGAAAGCGGAGAAAAACGCTATTGGGCTGTAAGGACATCGGTCCGTACGTTGATTTATCCATTTGAAGGGGGAGAGCCCCTGACAAAGGACGAAGGCGGAAAGATGCTCAAACCCGACACTCCGCTCACGCCGACTTCAAAGGGAGTCAGCGCCGAATGCTATGACGGTAAAACGAGAGATATAAAATTGAAATAGTATAACATGGAATTCCACTCAGTCAACAAAATTTTGCAGGAAAGCTTTGTGCGCAACTGGGACCGCCCTGCCCTCACCAATTATCAGGGCATGACGCTTGCATATCGCGACGTCGCGCGCAGGATAGCAAAGCTTCACATCGCCTTCGAGCAGTGTGGTCTCCGCAAAGGCGACAAAGTCGCGATCTGTTCACGCAACCAGGCCAACTGGGGCGTGAGTTTCCTTGCCGCCATTACCTACGGCGCGGTCGCGGTTCCCATCCTGCACGAATTCAAGGCCGGGAACATACACTATCTGGTGAATCACTCCGAGGCCCGTGTCCTTTTCGTAGACGAAGTTATCTGGGAAGGTCTGGATCCAGTCGAGATGCCAGATCTGGCTGTGGTTGTGCAGATTAACACTTTCAAGTTCCTTTACGCTGCATCGGACAAACTGGCCCAGATACGAGAACATCTTAACGAGGAATTCGGCCACAGGTATCCCAACAACTTCGAACCGGAGGATCTGAATTATTACGAAGACCAAGCCGAAGAGCTTGCGATTATCAATTATACATCGGGCACTTCCGGTTTCTCAAAGGGCGTGATGCTGCCTTTCCGTTCGCTCTATTCCAACATAGAGTTCGCCGCCAAGGACGCATGTCCTATGCTTAAGGCCGGAATGAACATCGTGGCCATGCTGCCTTCGGCCCACATGTACGGAATGATGTTCGAGTTCATCTATATGATGACCATCGGCATGCACGTTCACTTCCTCTCTCGCGTACCCAGCCCCAAGATTATCATGAAGGCCTTCAGCGAGATTCATCCCGACATCATCATCGCAGTGCCGCTGGTGATGGAGAAGGTGTACAAGACCAAGCTCAAACCCCTGATCGACAAAACCAAATTATACAGGCGCATCCCCATCCTGGACAAGGCAATCGAAAAGAAGTTCTGCACGGAACTCACCAATGCTTTCGGCGGGCAGTTCGAGGAAGTCATCCTTGGCGGCGCTGCGTTCAATCCCGAAGTCGAGAAATTCCTGAATAAGATCGGATTCCATTATACCGTTGGCTACGGCATGACTGAATGCGGTCCTATCATAGGATATGCCCATTGGGACAAGGTGAAAGTTGGTTCTGCCGGCCGCGCAGCGCTTAACATGCAGATTCGCATAGACTCGCCCGACCCCAGGAACATCCCCGGCGAGGTCCAGGTGAAAGGCCCCAACGTGTGCCTCGGCTATTACAAGAACCCCGAAGCCACCGAAGCCTCCTTTACTGCAGACGGCTGGTTCAAGACCGGTGATATGGGCGTTCTGGACGAAGACGGCTACCTCTTCCTGAGGGGCCGCAGCAAATGCATGGTTCTGGGCCCTTCCGGCCAGAACATTTATCCCGAAGAGCTCGAGGCTGTGATAAACAACTTCACCTACGTGGTGGATTCCCTGGTGATTGAGGACGACGGCGGCCTAACCGCACTCATATATCCCGACTATCATCAGGCAGAACTGGACGGCATGCCCCGCAGCGTATTCAAAAAACGCATCATGGACACCCTTCCCGCCATCAACGCCGAGCTCCCCAAGTATGCGCAGATCAAGAAGATAGAGCTTATGCCGGAAGATTTCGAGCGCACCCCCAAGAAGAGCATCAAACGCTATCTTTATCAAAGGAACTAAGAGATGAAATTCGACAGCAGTTACTTGCAGATGGCCGAAGTGTGGGCGCAGAATTCCTACTGCAAGCGCCGTAAAGTGGGCGCACTCCTTGTCAAGGACCGCACCATCATTTCCGACGGTTACAACGGCACGCCATCAGGCTTCGAGAATATTTGTGAAGACGAGAACGGCGTTACAAAGCCCTACGTGCTCCACGCCGAGGCCAATGCCATCACCAAAGTTGCCAAGAGCGGCAATTCCTCGGAAGGCGCAACGCTTTATGTTACCGCATCCCCTTGTTCGGAATGTGCCAAGCTTATTATTCAGGCTGGCATCAAACGTGTAGTATACAGGGACGCATACCGCCTTACGGATGGAATAGACCTTCTGAAGAGGGCCGGAATTGAAGTAGAACAGATAGGATAGAATGCAAAAAAGGACCTCAATACAAATACTTCAAGTGGTACTGGGCGTTGTAATAGGCGCCCTTGTCACCCTTTCGGTGATGCGCTACCGCGAAAAGAAGCATCTTCTGCACACCCGCGACATAGACTGGTGCAAGCTTACTCTTATCCTGGATATAGTGGACAAGAACTATGTCGATACTCTGGACAAAGACGGCATGACCGATGCTGCCATCGTCGCGGCTCTTTCCAAACTTGATCCTCATTCGGTTTATCTGCCGCCAATCCAGCTTGAAGCTTCGGAACAGGACCTGGCCAGCAATTTTGACGGTATCGGCATACAGTTCAACGTCCCCAATGACACTGCAATAGTGCTTGAGGTTATCCCCGGCGGTCCGTCTGAAAAAGTGGGGCTGCTTCCCGGCGACCGCCTACTGAAAGTGGACGACAAAGTCATAGCCGGCGTGCATTTTCCCCAGGACAGCATGGTGCGCCGCATAAAGGGTCCATCCGGCTCAAAGGTCACCGTTACGGTAAAAAGGGGCCCCGACGTCATTCCTTTCCAGATTGTTCGCGGAAGAATACCCCTTTACAGCGTTGATGCATCGTTCATGCTAAGCGACAGCGTGGGCTATATCCGTCTCGGAAAATTCTCCCGCACCACTTACAAGGAATGTCACGAGGCTGCGCTTTCCCTGAGCAACCAGGGCATGAAGAAGCTGGTATTCGACGTCCGTGACAATTCCGGCGGCTATCTGGACCAGGCGCTTCTTCTGGCCGATGATTTCCTCCAGATGGGCGATACCATAGTATATTTGGAGGGCCGCCACCGCGACAGGGAAGTTTACAAGGCCGACGGCAGGGGAATCTTTAAAGACATTGACCTGGCGGTGCTCATAAGCGAAGGCTCGGCCTCGGCCAGCGAAATCTTCGCCGGAGCCATTCAGGACAACGACAGGGGAATAATCGTGGGGCGCCGCTCCTTCGGCAAGGGTCTGGTGCAGGAACCGTTCTATCTCAGCGACGATTCCGGAATCCGCCTTACCGTGGCCCGTTATTATACTCCTTCTGGCCGATGCATCCAGAAACCCTACGGCGGCGATACCGACTACGGCTTCGATATTTACAACCGCTACGCCGACGGTGAGGTTTTCTCGGCCGACAGCGTGAAGATAGACTCGACTGACGTTCACCGCACCCGCAGCGGCAGGCTGGTGTACGGCGGCGGGGGCATCATGCCCGATGTCTTCGTGCCGATGGACACCACAAGGGCTTCTTCCTTCTTCGTCCAGTGCAATCGCAAGACTTCCCAGATGAGGTTCGCTTCGGCCATGTTCGACAAATACGTCAAAAGGCTTTCCGTGATTGATTCCTTCGCCGATATGGACGCTTTCCTTGCCGAGGCAGGCCTGGCGCAGCAGTTCCGCGCATGGGTCAAGGCCAAGGACGGAATAAGCTGTTCAGATGCCGAGTGGGCCTCTACGGTCCCTTACCTGGAGCCCCAGCTCAACGCACTTGTGGCACGATATTCGAAACTCGGTGAGAACGCTTTTTACAAGTATTATCTGCCGATGGACGATACGGTAGAGAAAGCGATTGAGCTGCTAGAATTTTGATTTTTAAAATTTGTTATTAACTTTGCGCCCTTGACGGTTAGAAAAGTATGTATTTCAAATAATATTTTTGCTTATGAAAAAATTTGTATGGATTCTGGCGGCAGCATCTGCTCTTCTTTTCGCAGCCTGCGACAAGTACGATGATTCCGCCCTCCGCTCGGAGATTGATTCCCTGAAAGACAGGGTGTCCGCAGTGGAAAAGACCCTAAATGAGACAGTAGTCCCCAAGCTGAACGATCTTGTCGAACAACTGAAAAAAGGTGAACTTGTCGTTGATGTTAAACACAATGACGATGGTTATGTATTATACCTCACCGGCGGAACTACAGTGCCGATTCGCGATGGCAAGGATGGCGAGACTCCCGTCATCGGCATTACCAAAGAAGGTGACATTTACTACTGGACTATTAACGGTGTTGTAGTTACTGATTCCGCCGGGAACAAGATTCCTGTTGGATCCACCTCCGCTCCTGTTTTCCGTGCTCGTGAAGACGGTACCCTGGAGTATTCCGTCGATAATGGCAAGACCTGGCAGGAAGTGAGCGGTAAGGCCAATGTCGAACTGGAAGAGACCGACGAAGCCTACATCCTCATCTTCGGCGAAACCCGCATCACCCTCCCCAAGGCCCAGGCTTTCACTCTCAAGATTCAGGCTCCCGGTACCCTCGTAATCCCCTTCGGCGAGACTGTTACACTTGCATACACCATCCTGGGTGCTGGTGACAACGAGATCACTGAGGTTGACATCCTTAACAACGGCCAGGGCTTTGATGCGGAAATCGAGGCTGAGACCGGCGCAAAGGGTTCCATCTCCATCACCAACCGCACCAATTCGGCCGACGCCGTGATCAAGGTGTTCGTCTATGCCACCAACCACACCGGCAAGTCCGACATCAAGGCCATCGTTTACAAGGCCGATCAGGGTGAAGAACCTATCGAGGTTATCTTCGAAGCCGTCCTTGATGCAGAGCTTGTTCCCGCTGCCGGCGGTGAAATCCATCTGAGCGTCAACTCCGATGAGGCATACTCCGTTTCCACCGACGCTGACTGGATCAGCGTTGCCACCACCAAGGCCATCTACGAGGATGTCCTTCTTGTGACCGTAGCTGAGAACAAGCTCACTGAGCAGCGCAGCGGCGTCATCACCGTCGCTTCCAACGAGTCCGACAAAGTCAGGACCCTCGCAGTGCTCCAGGAGGCAGCCGAGGAAGTCGGTCCCGAAGTCCCCGATGGTTTCCAGGCTGATTGGGTTCTCAGCTACGCCGGCCGTGAGGAAAGCACCTCTGGCAAACTCCTCGACTGGATACAGGTCGAAGGCTGGGTGGGCGATTATTTCGACATGGTGGTTCTTCCTTCTGACTATGTTGACAAAAACTATGACGGCGATGTAAATGCAATGCTGGATTACCGTATTTCCACTCTTCAGGAATTCCTCGCAGAGAATACCGACTATACTATCGACGACGTCTGCTACGACGAAGCCAGCTACTGCGGATTCGAGCTTCTTGACCCCGGCACATACACTGCATACCTGATTGACGTTACTGCAGATGCACAACGCACCGGCAAATGGGGGTGCGGCACCTTCGAAATTGAAGAAGAAGAGCCCCTGGACGAGTATAACGCTATTATTGGCAACTATGTCATGACTTCTGCCAAGGGATACCACCTTGACGAAGATACCTTCTCCAAGGTTCAGAACAGCGTTGTTGAAAAGGAAGTAGTTATCGAGGCCAACGTCGCCAACGTGTCCTATGTTGCATACTATCTGTACGAAGGTACCGACGGCAAGGTTTATGGCAATCCTTCCATCCTTAACTGGGACCGCACTACCGGTGGTCTTGCCTATTATTGCGACAGCGCATTCGAAACTGAAGAAATCGGCGAATATGGTCCTGTAGATTTCGGTCAGTACGGCCAGATTTACCACCAGAGCAAGCTCTACTATATTACCGGTGACGGTTATACAATTGCCTCCGGTATTCCCGAAGAAGACGGCACCTTCACTCTCGAGCCTGGAACGGTGAGTCTCAGTGGCCTTGGTACAAAGACCCTTGCATCGTTCTTCATTGCAGGTATCCCTCGGGATGAAGAGGCCGAGGTTTGGTGGCCTCTGGAGAGCATTCCTCTGCCTATGACCTTCGAGCCTGTAGAAGTTGAATCCTCCGCATTTACCCTCGCACCTTCCGCAGCGACTGCAAGCACCAAGGACAAGACTTCCGTATTCTACCGCAAGTCCGACTTCTGCTACGGTCCTGTAGCTCCCGATAAGTTCTTCCGCAAGTAATTGCAGATACATAATACAAAAAAGGCAACCGTCACGGCTGCCTTTTTTGTACCTATTAATAACTAAACCAACTAAAAAACTAACCGTCCTTGTATAATACAAGCGGCGTGCCAAAACTTTTTCTTACATGCAAAAAAAATTTTTCGGCCTTTTTTTATATCTTTGTAGATACGTATGAGTGATTACATTGTATCGGCAAGGAAGTACAGGCCGGACTCCTTCGAAACGCTTATAGGCCAGGACAATATCGCCAAAACGCTGTCCAATTCCATCCGCAGGGGGCAGCTGGCACACGCGTACCTTTTCTGCGGCCCAAGGGGCGTGGGAAAAACCACTACTGCGCGCATCTTCGCAAAGATGATCAACTGCTCCAATCCAGGGCCTGACATGGAGCCCTGCGGACAGTGCGAGTCCTGCGTAAGTTTCCAGGAAGGCCGGAGCTACTGCATCCATGAGCTGGACGCCGCCTCCAACAACTCTGTTGAGGATATCAAGGCTCTGATGGAGCAGGTGCAGGTGCCGCCGCAGGTAGGGAAGTACAGCGTGTACATCATCGACGAGGTTCACATGCTGTCCCAGTCGGCTTTCAACGCCTTCCTCAAAACCCTGGAGGAGCCGCCGGCACACGCAATCTTCATACTTGCCACAACGGAGAAGCACAAGATACTTCCCACCATTCTGAGCCGCTGCCAGACCTACGACTTTAATCGCATCTCCATTCCCGACATGGTCCGTAACCTTCGGGGCATCGCAGAGAAGGAAGGCGTTACTATCGACGACGAATCACTCCATGTAATTGCATCCAAAGCCGACGGGGCCATGAGGGACGCCCTCACCATCTTCGACCAGACGGTAGCTTTCTGCGGCACGGACGTGAAATATCAGGACGTAATCCGCAACCTCAATGTCCTGGACTACGAGTACAGCTTTACATTGGTCGACGACTTCCTTAGCGGGAATTATGCCGATGCTTTCCTGGTTTTCGACAAGATTCTTTCCAAGGGATTCAACGCCCTGCATTTCGTGGGTTCGCTGTCGGAACACCTTCGAAACCTCGTGGTCGCCAAAACAGGCGGCCTGGAACCTCTTCTGGAGCTGCCGGAGTCGCTTAAGCAGCGCTATGCCCAGCAGGCGGCCAGGTGCTCCCACCAGTTCCTTTTCGACGCCCTTGGCATTACAACTTCCTGCGAAAGCAGCTACAAAAGCGCCGTAAATCCCCGGCTTCACATAGAGTTCGCCCTGATGAAGCTCAGCTATCTGGTGCGCAAGCCTGCGGCTGAGATTCCCTCGCCGGCTGCACCGGCTCGGAATGACAATAAACCTGTCATACCGAGCGAAGCGAGCGTATCTCCCGAGATTCCCTCGCCAGCTACGCCGGCTCGGAATGACAATGCCCCCCGTCGCCGTGCGCTCAAGGGTTCGGCCCTTTCCATGAGCGCCATCATAGACGAAAAGAAGGAAAAACCTGCGGCGGAAGTGGCTGTGCCAAAGGAAGTCAAACTTCCGGACGAAGATACCCTCCGCCTCAAGTGGAAGGAAATGGCCGGCCTGTACAGCGAAAAACCCCGCCTTGCCAGCATGCTCTCGAGCGGCAAGGTGGAAGTCCATGAATACGACAGCCTTAAGGAAGTGGAATTCTTCGTTACCAACGAGTCACAGAAGCAGTGGATAGAGGAAAAGATGCTTCGTCCCCTTGAGAATAAGCTCCGCGAGCTTGTGGATTGCCCGAAAATCAATGTCCTTGTTTCCGTGATGCCCATGGAAGAAGGCGAAAAGGTGCCATACATGCCGGAGGAAAAGGCAAAGGACCTTATGGAAAAGGAACCCTCGGTGAGGGAATTTGTGGCCGCCATGGGCCTTGATACCAAATAGAAAGCTATGAGACTAAGAGCAGAAAAACTGGTGAAGAAATACGGTGTGCGCACTGTGGTTAAAGGTGTATCCATGGAAGTGCAGCAAGGGGAGATTGTGGGTTTCCTGGGCCCCAACGGCGCCGGTAAAACCACAAGTTTCTACATGATAACCGGCCAGATCAAGCCCAACGGCGGCCAGATTTTCCTGGACGACGATGAAGGCAATACCGTGGAAATTACCACCCTGCCCATGTACCAGAGGGCACAGAAAGGCATCGGCTACCTTCCTCAGGAAGCCTCCGTTTTCCGCAAAATGTCAGTGGAGGACAATATACTTTCCGTGATGGAACTGTCCCAGAGCACCAAGGACATGACAAAAGTTCAGAGACTGGAGCGCATGGAACGGCTTATTGACGAATTCAACCTCTCCAAGGTGCGTAAATCCAAGGGCATACAGCTCTCCGGTGGCGAAAGGCGCCGCTGCGAAATTGCCCGCGCCCTGGCCGTGGATCCCAAGTTCATCCTTCTGGACGAACCATTCGCCGGCGTTGACCCCATCGCCGTTGAGGATATCCAGTACATCATTGCCAAGCTCAAGTATCGCAACATCGGCGTAATCATAACGGACCATAACGTTGGTGAAACCCTCGCCATCACGGACCGCGCATATCTTCTTTACGAAGGCGTAATCCTCCAGGCCGGCACTCCTGAAGAGCTTGCAGCCGACGAAGACGTCCGCACCAAGTACCTCGGCTCCGGCTTCGTCCTCAAGCGCTCCAAGTCCGTGGAACGCGCCCGCGCCGAAGTAGAAGGCGAGCGTCGGTAGCTGCCTTTTTCGACAATATTATAACTTAATATAGTTTGTTATGGCTTACCAGGTTAAGACTACAACCTCCTATGGTAAAAGGGTAGGGGGCAGTTTCAAAAACATCATTTCCGGCTTTGTGGTAATCGTGATTGGCACAGTCCTCCTCTTCTGGAACGAGGGCCGCACGGTTAAAACAGCGAAAATGCTCAAGCACGCCGCCAAGGAATGTGTCCATATCCCCGACGTGAATACCGTGGACCCTTCCTTCAACGGAAAGATGATACACGCCAACGGTCTCGCAACCACCGACCAAGTGCTTACCGATACGTATTTCGGAGTTTTTACACCTGCCATCAAGCTTATCCGCGAGGTCGAGTATTACCAGTGGGTTGAAAACGCCACAACCGAGACCAAAGACAAGATTGGCGGAAAGCAGGAAACTACTACCACATACACTTATACCAAGGAATGGGTTTCTTCGCCTGTGGATTCACAGTCTTTCGCAGATCCTGATTATCAAGGCAGGAACAGCGTCAGGGAAAACATTCCGGACCAGGAGCTCGTGGCCTCCAATGTCTCTTTCGGAGCATATACGCTTCCGTCCTCGCTGGTATCCCAGATGCATCTTGAGGAGCCCATGAACGTCGAAGGAAACGAGGATTTCGCTGTCGTGAAGAAAGCTGCTGCGGATTCTCTCTGCCACGTCAGGGGTAACCAGGTCTATATCGGCAAAAATGTCAACAGCCCCGAAATCGGCGATGTACGCGTCCGTTTTACCAAAGTTATGCCCGCTGAGGTATCAATACTTGCCAGGAACGTCAACAATACCTTCGAACCATATACAGACAAGAACGGTTATAGTCTCTGCACGCTTGTAACCGGCACCGAGAGCATGGACGCGATGTTCCAGAGCAAGAAAAGCTCCAACAAAACCATGAGCTGGGTTCTTCGCATCCTTGGAATCATCCTTCTGTACATAGGTTTCAAGATGATTTTCGAATTCCTTGTAACGATACTCAAAGTACTGCCCTTCCTTGCCAGTATCGCCAACCTCGGAACCAGCATCGCGGCATTTGCCCTCACCTTCGTATGGGCCCTGGTCGTAATCGCTATTGGATGGCTATTCTACAGGCCAGTCCTTGGAATTCTGCTGCTGGCGCTTGCCGGCGCAGGAATCTGGTACTTTACCAAGAAAGGGAAAGAGAAAGCGATTTAGCACTTCTCTGCTTCTTCCTTTTCCAGGACTGTGTAGGCAACCTTACCTACCAGAGTTGTGGGAAGGGAGTCGCGGAATTCTATCTCTGAAGGGAGAGCATACTTCGCTATGTGCTGTTTGCAGTGCTTCATGATGGATTCCTTCATCTGCTCATCGGCTTGGCAGTTTTCCTTGAGCACGATGAAAGCCTTGACTCGTTGCATCTTCAGTTCATCTTTCACACCGATTACGCAGCTCCTCTGGACGGCCGGATGACCTTCGATAATGTTTTCGAGCTGGGAGGGATACACGTTGTATCCGCTGGTTACTATCATGCGCTTCATGCGCTGCGAGAAGTAGATGAAGCCTTCGTTGTCCATTCGGCCCAAGTCTCCTGTATGGAGCCAGACGTGGCCGTCTTCGTGCTGTCTTAACGTCTGGCGGTTATCCTCTTCATGGCCGATGTATCCTATCATCATCGAAGGGCCGGTGAGGCATATTTCGCCTTCCTCGCCATAGGGCAATTCGTCATTAGTTTCCGGCTTGCATATCTTGTAATATGTATCAGGATAGGGTATGCCGATTGAACCCTCCTTTTCCTTGTTGTAGGGCGTGAGGCAGCTTGCGGTAACACACTCTGTTGTTCCGTATCCTTCACGGACGCGCACGCGGGCGTTGTGTTCCTTGAGGAAAGCGTCGAACTTCTTCTTGAGCTCAATGGTCAGTGAATCGCCGCCGGAGAATACGCCGCGAAGGCAACTGAGATCGGCCCCGTCAAGATACTTGTTGCGGGTGATTGCTTCGAACAGGGTAGGGACGCCTGCGATGAAGTTGGGCTGGGTCTTACGGATCAGTTTTGCGTAGCTTTTCACGTTGAAGCGTGGCACAAGTATGGAGGTGCCACCTATGAACATCAGCGTGTGGATGCAAACTCCAAGGCCGAATCCGTGAAATACCGGCATTGCAGCCAGCATCTTGGAGTGGCGCACCTCTTCGTTGGCCATATTTGCCGTCTGCCATGCCAGGGCGTTGAAATTGAGGTCGCTCAGCATGATGCCCTTGGTGGTTCCGGTAGTCCCGCCGGAGAAAAGCACTACGGCTTCCGTATTGAAATCTTTGTCGGCCACATATCCGTCCTTCACGCTTTCGCCCATTGCCATGAAGTCTTTCCAAAGGATGTCATTTTCACCGCTGACTTTGGGGAACTTCCTCTCGGTAAATAGTTTCTGGCCGATGGAAAGAGGGAACGGAAGCTCGTCTGAAACACGACAGACGATGAGTTTGTCAATTGCCCGCTGTTTTTTAACCTCCAGGAATTTGCCGTAAAACTGGTCCAGGGTTACTGCTATACTACATGACGCTTCGTTCATATAGAATGCGAGTTCGCTTACGGCCGAAAGCGGATGGACCATAGTTGGAATGGCTCCTATCCTGTTGAGCCCGTAAAGGCAGAAAACCGCCTGCGGGACGTTGGGAAGGCAAACGAGGACTCTGTTTCCGGGACGCACGCCGAGTGCATGGAAACTGCGGGCCACTTTGTCTATCTCCTCCGCCAGACGGGTGTAGGACGATGTTTTGCCCATGAAGGACAGGGCAGGAAAGTCCTTTTCTATCCCGGCCCTTTCCAGGACTGCGCCGGATATGGTCTTTTCGCTGTAATTCAGGTTCGGGGCAACGTCTCCGTAGCTTTCAAGCCAGGGAGTGGCGACATTGTCTAATTTATAATACATGGTTTAGTCTATTTCGATAGGTTCGGAAGCAGGAAGGTCAAGGAGTTCCGGGTGCTCGAAAATCTTGCGGACAAGACGGAGTGACTTGGCGTAATAGTATCCGTCGGCAATCCGCTCGTCAAGCGTGAGACCAAGCTTGATGGTGTTCCTGAGTTCGTATGAACCGTCTTCCTTGAAGAAGGGACGCAGTTTTTTCTCTCCCACAACTACGAAGAAGGAGTTAGTGCCCCATTCCGACAGGTGGTGGTAGTCGGCGTTCATTTTTATGGAGCCCAGGTTTGTGACAAAGACGCTGCTGTAGCAAGGGTCGTCCTGGGCCAGGGATTTTGGATAGAACCCGTGCCTCTGCATATGTTTGAAATATGCTATAAGCCATCGCAGGATGATGGTGGGGATGCTGCTGATAATGTTCATGGACTTGTCTATCCCTACGTCGCCGGAGTCTTTCTTTCTCACATGCGTGACGATTTTCTCCAGGTACGAGTGCACCTGCTCGACGGGAGAGCCGCCTTCGCGGTCAAGGACAAACTTGGCCAAGGCTTCCTTATCATCGTCGGCAAACCTGCGCTTCACGATGAAGGCGATGTCGATGTTCTTGTGCTCGTAGAAATGTGAGCCGGAGATAAAATAATTCATCTTCGGACGAAGATATACGGTTTTTGCCAGTGCAGCTACGATGAAGTGGAACCAGGTGTATTTGAAATCCGGGTTGGAGGCGTTCTTCTTTTCCAGATACTTGTCCACCTCGGTGAGGTCCATCACCTCTCCAAGTACAGCTTCGTTCTGTGTGCGTCCGCCGTAAATGAACGGGAATAATGTGTGCATCGGATCAAGACCTTTGAGACGGTATGCATCCCAGCGGTCGCCCCACCTTTTCTTTCTTTTTCCCATAGGTTAAGTAGGTTTAGTCTGTCAAAAACTTCCAAAATTACAAAAAAAGTGCAGGAAAATGAAATGTCTCAGACCTGCCGCTCAGTTTTTTTCTTCTTTGGTTTATTGCTATCTTTGCCACATGAAAGTGCGGATTGTCCTCAGCATGCTTGTTTCAGTGCTGTCTACATGGGCGGGTTTTGCCCAGGTGGACACCTCCGGCATTTACGGCGAGCGGAAGGACAGTCTGAATGCGGCAGTATATACCGGTAAAAGGGCCGGGAATTATCTGTCAAAGAGCAAGGACCTCCGGGTGGAAGTCATCTCCTCCGAGGGGCTCCTGAAAATGGCCTGCTGCAATGTGGCTGAGAGTTTTGAGAACTCGGCCAGCGTGACAGTGGGCTACTCTGATGCCGTGACGGGCGCCCGTCAGATCCGGCTGCTTGGACTGAGCGGTGTATATACCCAGATGCTGGACGAATCGCGGCCTGTCATGCGGGGCCTTTCCGCCCCTTTCGGGCTCACATACATGCCCGGCCAATGGCTGGAGAGCATCCAAATCGCCAAAGGGGCCGCCTCGGTGGTGAGTGGAGTGGAATCCATGACCGGGCAAATCAATTTCGAACACCGGAAACCCACCGATGAAAAGCCCTTCTTCCTGAGCCTGACGGGCATGAGCGACACACGTGTAAGCGGGGACGTGGCCTCTTCCCTGCAATTGAACGACCGCCTGTCCACCGTAATACTGGGACATGTGGACAAGAACTTCAAGTCCATGGACATGAACGGAGACGGATTCATGGATGACCCCATGATACAGCAGTTCAACCTGGCCAATCGCTGGTTTTACTATAATCCGCACTTCCAGCTGCGTCTGGGTGTCAATGCTGTCAGCGACCGTCGCAACGGGGGGCAGCCGGGATATGACCGCGGCACATATGCCCCCGGCACTCCCTGGGGAAGCGACATAGGCAACCGGCTTTTAGGCGCCTATCTGAAAGTCGGCATCCCGCTTCGGGACGACCAGCGCGAAAGCATCGCCCTTGTGGCCGATTACACATGGCAGGATATGGACGCCAGTTTCGGGTCTGCCTCCTATCTGGCCCGGCAGCATTCCGGATTCCTGAATCTAATCTGGCGCAACAAGGTAAGCGAACGACACGATTTCACGGTCGGTGCCCATGGGCGTTTCGACCGTTACGACGAGACCCTGTCCCGGACCGTGGCTGCCGGAACCAATGCCTACGACAGGCGGACAGACCTGACGGATATCGCTTTATTCGGCGAATATACTCTCCGCCTGGAGGATAGGTTCTCTGTCATTGCGGGTGTCAGTGCCGACTGGTTCGGACCGGATGACGGCTTCCGTATTTCGCCGCGGGCCACATTGAAATATCAGCCATGGAAGGCCCTTGTCCTCAGATTCAACGGCGGTCGCGGTATCCGCGCAGCATTGCCGCTGACCGACAATATCGGCGTTTTCTCGACAGGGAAGTTATGGACCGGCATCTATGACAGGCATCTTCTGGAAGACGCCTGGACGCTGGGCGGCAATGCAACGGTTTACCTGCCCATCGGCGCCGACCCTGAGAATGCGTACCTCAGTTTCGACTTCTTCCGGACGCAGTTCGGACAGCAGTTGATTGTCGACTATGAGCATCTCGTCAATGGGATTGACTTTTATGCGTCCGACGGTGCACCTGCCTATACCAACACCTTCCAGGCCGATTTCGCCGTGGAGCCTTTTGAACGCTTCACGGTAAACGTGACAGCCAGATATGCGGATGCGAAGGTGGAGCTGGCGGGCCAGGGCCTGGTGGAAAGGCCGATGACGCCCCGATTCAAGGGCGTGCTCAATCTCCAGTACAAGACCAATCTCAACAAGTGGATTTTCGACTTCACCGCCGCCCTGAACGGAAGCGCCAGGGCATATTCTTTCATGAACCTGGACGGTGGCCGCACTCCTGTTTATCCCACGCTTTATGCGCAGGTTACCAGGCGTTTCAAGGGCATCGACGTTTACATCGGCGGAGAGAACCTGACTGGATTCCGTCAAAAATCCGTAATTTTGGGCGTGCCTGAAAGTCCTTCGTTTGATGCCAGTGCTGTCTGGGGGCCGCTCATGGGGCTTCGCGTGAATGCGGGAATCAGGATTACTGTTTGGAAAACTTATTGAATATAAATAAGATGAAAAGGATTATCATTACTGTTCTTTTGGGATTATTTGCCGTCGCGTTTTATGCCCAGTCCGTCCTGGCCGAACCCGGTTATGCCACTGTCCTGCAGGACAATAATAAAAAGAAGGTCGACAAGAAAACGGCAACGGTCACTTTCAAGACCACCATCCACTGCAAGAACTGCGTCAAGAAAGTCAATGACAACATCGCCTTCGAAAAAGGCGTGAAAGACCTGAAGATTTCCCTGGACGAAAAACTGGTTACCATAACCTACGATCCGTCCAAGACAGATGAAGCCACCCTGACCAAAGCCCTCGAGAAACTGGGCTACAAGGCCGAAAAGGCAGAACCTCAAAAATAGAACATCCCGGACTGATAGGCTTCAACGGGAATTATTGTCCTGTGCGGCCTGCATCCTCCATGGAGCGAAGAACTGCTCGATGGCGTTGTAGGCCCGTATGGCTTTATCTTTTACATTGTGGCCATACCAGAACGCCGTTACCTTGTCTCCGGAGGAATATTCCATGTGGATGCGGTATGAGTATCCGCCGCAAATGGGCTCTTCCAGGTGATAGCCGTCCAGTTTGTAGACTTTCTCTTCCTTCAGCATCAGTGCCAGTGAGTCCACTACGCTCTTGTCGATGGTATACTCGCGGTGGATGACCGGGTCACCGAAGCGGTTGTCGGCGTTCAGGACCACCTCCACCTTTGGGAGGCTGTCAACGTCGGCGATTAGTTCACAATAATCCGATCCCAGCCCGGCCGCTCCACGGCAGGCATAGCTGCAGTAAGTCAGGTCCCCCTTGGGCTTATGGTCTATAAAACAGCAGGTTAACAGTCCGATGGCCATGATTGATACGATTCTCATAATTCTTTTCCCTCATTGTTCAAGGCCTTGAAATCAAGGCATATTCGCAATATTGCAAATGTAAACAATCTTCTTCATTTACCCAAAATGAATTCTCCGATCCCTGTTTCTGATTTGATAATGTGTCTTATAATGAGTAATTTTGTTTCAATATATGCCGGGACCGTCCGATGAGGGTTTTGAGATCGGTAATTAAACGATAACACACGCTATGGAAATGAAGTTCTGCCAGAGCTGCGGAATGCCGCTCACTCAGGAAATCCTGGGAACCAATGCCGATGGAAGCAAAAATGAAGACTACTGTATATACTGCTATAAGGACGGCAAGTTCCTGCAGGAGTGTACGATGGAGGAGATGATTGAGCATTGTGCCCAGTTTGTGGATGAGGTCAACAAAGGCCTGCCGCAGCCCATTTCGAAAGAGGAATACATCGGCCAGATGAAGACGTATTTCCCGCATCTGAAGCGTTGGCGCAAAGAATTGACGCTTACGGATGCGACGCCGGAGAATCCGGCCCTTGCGGGCATAAAAGAACTCATCGGCACAATGGCCGACAAACTGCCCATCGCTTATATCTCGTCAGTAGACCAAGAAGGCTTTCCTTGGACCAAGGCCATGCTGAAGCCACGCAAACGCGAGGGTATCAAAACCTTCTACTTTACAACCAACACATTCTCAATACGTGTGGCTCAATACAAAGCCAACCCCAAGGCCAGCATCTATTTCTGTGACGCCAGGGGCTTCAAGGGCATGATGCTGCGCGGTACGATGGAAGTGCTGACAGACGCCGCCTCGAAAGAGATGATCTGGCGCAAAGGCGACACTCAGTACTATCCCGGCGGCGTCACCGACCCCAATTACTGCGTGCTCAAGTTCACCGCCACCGACGGCCGCTTTTACAGTGACTTCTATCCACGCAGTTTTGTGATTGAGTAAGTAAGATGAAGCAGGAGATCAACCCCAAGGACACCAGCGGCGCAAAGGCATTTGAATTATGGATGAAGGCCATAACTGAAATCGGTCATTTGGGGGATGGCGCTGAAAAAGTCACACATGTGTTGGACCTGGTCCACCGCATAAATGGACGCGGTCTCCTGTTTTTTTGGACTTGGTCCAATTTTAACCCTTGGACCAGGTCCAGCACTTCGGCAATATAGGGGCTTGTAAGGCACATGTCGTGGACCAGGTCCAGCACCTGTTTTCGGACCGCGTCCAAAAACGCCGCAGACCTCGTCCAAAAATAAGATGCACTTGATACAATAGCTTCTATATACTCTGAGACTTTTTCAGCGGCCTCATTTTGGGCCATTTTTGACGGATTTCAGTTGCCGGTGCGAGTGAAATCACGCACTTTTGGCCGAAAATGACCGATTTCAGTTGACAGGATGAAAAAAGTCCTGGCCGGGTGCGTCCCTTCGCATAAGCACGAGATGCCCGGTCGCAGCCGGGCATGACGAAGGCGCCATTAAGTATCGTCGCGAAGCGACAAAGCCCTCCGCCGAGGGGAGGGTTTGGGAGGGGATAACGTGAACGAAGTGAGTCCCTTCGCATAAGCACGCAAAAGCCCGGCCGTAAATGGCCGGGCAAAATCGCGTGCGGGCGAAGGGACTCGAACCCATACGCCTTGCGGCACCAGATCCTAAGTCTGGGTTGTCTACCAATTCCAACACGCCCGCAGATCGGATTGCAAATATAGTAATTTTTTTTGAGATTCCGGGTCACCCTTCGACAAGCTCAGGGTCCGAAAGACCTTCGACAAGCTCAGGGTCTGTCTGAAATGATATTTATTTCACGAACTCCAGGCAGGACCAGCCTTCGCGGGAGGAGGAACCGGCAAAGGTCAGGCCCTGGGCCTCTGCGGCGGCGCAGACGACGGGGACGTCAGCATCGTAGAAGCCGCTTAAGAGGAGGTGTCCTCCGCGTCGAAGGGAACGAGCATAAGTGTGCATGTCCTGAACCACGATGTTGCGGTGAATATTGGCCAGCAGCACGTCGTAGGTGTTCATCTGCAGCAGTGAGGCGTCGCCGCAGGCAGTTTCGACTTTGGAGCCTACTCTGTTCCAGCGGGCATTGCCCCATGCCGAACGGGCTGCCACTGCGTCGATATCCACGGCAAACACCTTTCCGGCGCCCATCTTGGCGGCAAGGATGGCAAGGATGGCCGTACCGCAGCCCATGTCCACCACGCTGCGCCCGCGGATGTAAGACTCAAGTTCCAGCATGCGCTGAATCATCATGAAAGTGGTATGGTGATATCCCGTGCCGAAAGCCATCTGCGGGTCTATCCATATATTGAAGCGCGTTTTGGGCACGTCCTCGTTAAATTTCGCCTTTATGGTAACCGTGCCGTCCACAACAATCGGCTGGAAACTCTCTTCCCACTGCCTGTTCCAGTTCTGCCCCTGGACCATCGAAGCCTTATACTCTGTAGCCGCAGGATACCCGCTCAGGACAACCTTCAGCTCTCTGGAACGGTAAAGTTCCTTCTGCACGTAGCATTTAAGGAAGGGCTCCTCTGTCAGGAACATGTCGTAGGAAAGCTCGGACAGCTCTGCCGTAAGGATTTCGGCCATTTCCTCAGAGAAAGGGTCTATGCGTATAGCCACCTCGATATACTCCTCACTGTTTGTCATAGGCTTCAATCATTTTGATAAGTTCCTGTTTAATCGCTTCAAGCCGCGAAGTACCTGACGCTATGGCCCCCAGCTCCTGGGCATTGTCCCTGTTCTCCTTCATGGCCTTTTCGACTCCAAGCTCGAAAATATTATGAATGGCCGATACAAGGCTGTACTGCACGGTGTCAAGTTGCTTGGTGTACACTGGAACGTTCACGTCCAGATACTTGGCTTTTCCCACGGAGTAGTGAACGTTGCTGAAATCGTCCCCCCAGGCGTTGACGCCGAATTTTAACGGCAGGGGAGAGCGTATCACGGAAATATGGTAGTCGAAGTTTTTGGAGAGGTGCTGCACCCCGCTTGCGGCGAAAAGGTATCGGTCCACGTCAAGGACGAAGGGGAACACTTCCAGACGATTGTCCCTAACTATTCCGGTTACGGCCATATTATCCACCCGGGCTTCAGACTTGTTGCGGAACATAAGCTTCTTGGCAAGCCTGGTGAACTCCTCGCTCTCCTTCAGCGACAGATCCTTTCCGGATATCCTCAGTACGCCGTCTACTGTTGGCAGCACCAGCCTCATGCAGGTGTCAATGTCGGCGGTGGCGGCAAGTTCGCAGTCAAGGTCCCCGGCGAAAGAGGTCAGAAGCGGCATCAGGGTATCTACGGCCGGGAAAAGCGTAATCACTTTTTCGGCCGTTATGTGCACCATGTTAAGGTCGAAGCCGGCCTTTATGTCGTCCTTCGAGCGCGTGGAGTAGAAGCCTTCGAAGTAGATGTCGCCCATATTCGAGGCGGCGACGGCGTTGGTGACCTGGACGGTGCGGTCCCGCATGGCTACATCGGCCGCGGCCCAGCTCACGTTCAGGCTGTCGTAGTGGATGCCGTAGGCTTCGATCGTGAAATTCACGTCCAGGTTGGACGGAATCACCAGAAGTTGCCTGCCGGCGCTGTCGGGAAGTTCGGCAGATTCCGAAGTGGCCTCCACTTCTTCGTCGCTGCCCATCGAAGACGGCTTCTCGAAGGTGGTATAATAAGCGTACGCCCTCATCAATTCGTTGACGTCCAGATAGTTGCTTTGGACATTGGCCTTAAGTTTCAGCTTGCTGCGCCCGCGTCCGAGAATTGCCCGTCGCATGCCCGTAAGCTTTGCCTGTGCCGATATATCCGATGCTCCGGCATTGACGGTCAAGCTCTTAAGGTCAAGCATGTCATTGTCGAAAGAGCCCTGGATTGAAGAAATGCTGGTCTTAAGCGGGAAAGCCGGCATGAAAATACGCCCTGAGCCAAGGTCGATATTGCCTTCCACGTCCCAGTTTCGCACAAGCTTCCGGAGCCCGTCAGAAAGGTTTAGCTTTATGTCGGCCGAAGCGAACTCGTCCCTGCTTTCCTGAAGGAGGCGGTTTTTCCGTGCCATTGCGAAAAGAGAATCGCGCGGGGTGCCGGGATATACCCTCTGGAGCGAATCCAGGATGTGATCCCGCCTTTTGGTATTGACGCTGCGGGGTTTGTGGCGCGACGCTGCAATGTCGAATTTTAAATTCCTGAGGCCTAATACGTTAATACCGCTTCTGCCCCTGACGCTGCCGCTTTCTGAATCCATGGTGAGACGGGTGCCGGAGCCGTCGGAAGATGGGATGACGTTGAAATGCTCCACATTGTCCCTGATCCCAATGGACAGGCCACCAGTATCCTTCATGCGAAGCCGTTTTACCTTCAAAAGGCCCATCAGCGGAGTCAGTTCCTTCCCGCCGCGCAGTATTTCGGCCGAATTCTGGGCCAGCAGCCTTACCCCGCTTCCGCGGACGAAAGTGCCTCCAAGGTTCACGTCCAGTGAGTCCAGGTCGGCTTTCAGAGCCAGCACGCGTTCGCCCTGGGGCATATTTTTGTTAATCTTGTTACCTTTGGTGGCAAGGTTAAGCTTAAGTGCCGGGATGTAGGCGTCGATGGAATCGGTGGGCATAAGCACACGCAGTTCCCTGCCTTCAAGGTCGCAGTTGATTGAGGCTGAGCCTATTTGGGATAGCTTCAATTCCGACAGTCTGGCCCTGCCGCTGAGGGTAGCGTCGATTTCGCCGGTGCCGGAGATGCCCAGGTCCTTTCCGAAAACGCCTGCAAGTGAATCAACCCTCGCTTTTATGCTTCCGTCCATGGCCAGCAGGGGATTGCCGCCGAGTATGTCCCTGGCGCTGCCGCTGGCATCGATTTGAGCGCCGACTATGTCAACGAAGACGCGGCTGACATCGGCGTTCACCGCCTTAAGGTCGCCGGTGAAAAGCTTTGCATCCAGGGCTACGCGGCCTTTCCGGCTCATTCCTTCGTACTGAACCGATGACAGAGGTACCTTCAAGCGTGCATTCAGTTCAGGTGTAAGGCCGTTTCCGTAACTTCCCTGAGCCGATGCATCAAGTGAAAGCCGCGCGTCGGTGGACAGTTTACGTAGCACGGGCACATTGTCCTGATACTCCTTAATTAGCTCACCGATAGGGCAGTCGTTGATGGATGCCTTGAGGACCATTTCCCAGCTTTCCGGCAACTTGACAAGCGATCCGCTGCCTTCGAGGGTAAGCGACGAAAGGCTCAGGGCGAGGCTGTTCAGGTCCACTTCCAGCGCCCCGTCCTCCCTCTTCGGGAAGTATCCGTCAACGGCCAGTTTAACGGGGACTTTCAGCCGGCCGAAGTTATTCGTGGCAAGGCGTGCAACGGCTTCCGCTTCACCTACAATGTGCCTTTCGGCAGCTTCCAGTTGGACTTTTTCCAAATGCACGGCTATGGTATCGGCAGGGAGACGACCTGTCACAAGCAGGGAATCGATGCTTAATAAACCCTGCGCCATGTCAAGTTCACGGGTGCCCACTTTGCCGTCAAGACTGAGCCTTCGCATTGTGAAAAGCGCATGCAGTGTGTCAACCGGGTTGGTAAAGACAACCAGCGGTTTATCCTCCAGCTTCACGCGTGAAATACGGATTGGCGGCAGCGGCTTTTTGGCCTTATTCTTGCCGATGGGCAGGATGTCCCAGTTGGCGGCTGTTGAATCGTAGTAATGGGCAAAGATGCGGGGCCTTATAAGCGACAAAGACCTGATATTCCAGCCGTCTTTTTTGAGGAGAGCCACGTAGTCCAGCTCCAGGTCCAGGTCCCGGAACGTCGCGAGAGTGTCCACGGGAAGTTCTTTTCCCAGACCGGCCCGCATCAGGTTGAAACGGCGCTTGTTGTCCGGATAAAGACTGTCATAGGCCGCGTACCGGTCGTGGGGATAGGTTATGGAAAAGTCCGACACTTCCAGATGAAGGTGAGGGAAACTCTTGATTACGTGGGCTTTGACCTGCCGGAAAGAGACATCGCCATCCACGTATTCGGCGGCAATGCGCTCCACTATGCCTGTCAGAACCTTCGGCCGGAGAACCACCTGGAGCGTCACAAGAGCCGCCAGCGCAATGCCGGCGATTACAAGTACGGCGTTCCTTATGGTCTTCCACGCCTTCATGGACGGATGCTATTTGAGTTTGGAGTTGTAGTGGGGATGCACCTTTCCCTTGGTGATGTTCTGCAGTTTGGAGGATATCATTTTCTTGCGGATGGGGGCTGCGTGGTCCGTGAAAAGGTCTCCTTCCAGGTGGCTCAGCTCATGCTGAATCATACGGCAGGCGAAATTGTCGAAGGTCTCGGTGACTTTTTCAAGGTCTTCGTTGTAGTATTCCACCGTCATCTGCTTGGGCCTGAGTATGTCGCAGTAGATTCCGGGAATGCTGAGACAGCCTTCAGAATAGGTTGTCTTTTCGTCGCTTTCCCAGGTTATCACCGGATTGATGAGTGTTCGGCGGAAACCTTTGAGGTAGTCGTACACGTCCGACACTACGTCTCCGTCCACTATCACCACCTTCTGGCTTACGCCGATCTGTGGCGCTGCAAGACCGCAGCCGTCGGCCACTTTAAGCGTGTCCTTGAGGTCCTGAACCAGGGCCGCTATTCCTTCGCGGTCTTTAAGATCGGCATCCTGGGCTTGTCTGCGCAGTACTTCTGCGCCGTAGAGGTAAATAGGTTTTATCATTTCTTTCTCCTTGTCTTGTTTTTGGAAAGGCTCTCAGGCACGGCCGAAGGATCCAGGGAAAGGCTGCTTCCGCTTTGCCTGTCCATGTAGCTCTGGAGGATTATTGCGGCGCTTATCTTGTCCACCGAGGCCTTGTCCCTCCTCTGCGAGGCTTTCATTCCGCCGTCTATCATTGCCCTGTGGGCCAGGACGGAAGTGAAGCGTTCGTCTTCAAGACTTACCGGAGTTTCCGGGAAAGCCTTGCCCAGCTGCTTCAGGAAGATATCCACGTCTTTTTGGGCTTCCGAAGGGCTTCCGTCCATATTTACGGGATATCCTACCACAAATCTGAGGATTCTCTCGTTTTCGGCGTAATTTTTGAGATAATCTATTAACTTTGTAGAATCGACTGTATCAAGGGCGGAGGCAAAGATGCCCAGCGGGTCGCTTACAGCGACGCCTGTGCGTTTTCTCCCGTAGTCTATTCCGATAAGCCTGTCCATACAATCGACAAAGTTAACATTTTTTATGGAGAATAATCAGAAGAAGTCCCGGATTTTCCGCCTGTCCCTGGTCGATGCCAATTCGCACGCCAGGCTATGGAGCCTCCGTTTCAGCCGCCCCGTGTTTATCGCGGCGTCAGTTTCTTCCGCCGTCGTCCTGGTGCTGCTGCTTTTTTCCCTCATAGCCTTCACCCCAATCCGTACTTTCATTCCAGGTTATCCGGATGCCCATTCCCGCCGTCAGGCAGTTCAGAATGCGCAGAGGATAGACTCACTGCAAACCCGCATCCTGCAGTGGGAACTTTACACGGAGAATCTCCGCAGGATAGTGGCAGGGGAGGAAGCCATACGCATGGACAGCCTTATTCTTGGCTCCAAACCCCTCAGAGGGGCTTCCGACTCGGCCACTCTGGCCATCAGGGATTCCATCCTGAGGGCCGACGTGGCACTCCAGGAGCAGTTCCAGATCAGCGGCTCGCCCAGGCGTGAGAATCTGCCCATCGAGGCACAGTCTTTCTATGTCCCGGTCAAAGGCGTTATCTCAAACGGATTCGAAGCAAGCATGCATCCCTGGGTCGACGTAACCGCTCCGGAAGGTTCCATGGTCATGTCCGTCCTGGACGGTACGGTGGTTTTCACATCATGGGACAGCGAAAGCGGTTACAGCGTTGTGATACAGCACGGCTCCGACATAGTTTCCATTTACAGGAACAACGAAAAAGCCCTTAGGAAAAACGGTGAAAAGGTCAAGGCAGGCGCCCCCGTGGGCGTTTTGGCTTCTTCGTCATCGCTCACAAAAGGCAATCACCTCCATTTCGAACTCTGGTACGAGGGGAGAGCGGTCGACCCTGCAGAATACATTAAATTTTAGGCATGAAGCAAATTGCCATACTTGGATCGACGGGATCCATAGGTTCACAGACGCTGGATGTGGTTCGGCAGTATCCGGACCGCTTCCGCGTATTCATGATATCGGCAAACAGCAGCGCGGAACTTCTTATCCAGCAGGCGCTTAAGTTCAACGTGCCGCATGTCGTGATATGCAATCCCGAGAAGTACGACATGGTGCGAAAGGCACTTCCGGAACCTTCGTTCCACGTGCATCTGGGCATCGACGCTGCCTGCGGGCTTGTACAAGCCCCGGAAGTTGATACCGTAGTTGCCGCCATGGTGGGATTCAGCGGCCTCAAGCCCACGCTTTCGGCAATAAGGGCACACAAAACCATCGCCCTTGCCAATAAGGAAACGCTGGTGGCGGCAGGCTCGCTGGTGATGGGGGAGGCGGCACGCTGCAATGCGCCCATATATCCGGTCGACTCGGAGCATTCGGCCATTTTCCAGTGTCTGGAGGGAGCGCACGGCAATCCCGTGCATCTTATCCACCTTACTGCTTCGGGCGGCCCTTTCCGAACCTGGCCACGGGAGCAGATAGCTTCGGCCACAAAGAATCAGGCCCTGAAGCATCCCAATTGGGACATGGGCGCCAAGATTACCATAGACTCGGCCACAATGATGAACAAAGGCTTCGAGGTTATCGAGGCAAAGTGGCTTTTCAATGTAGGGGCCGACAAAATCCACGTAGTGGTGCATCCGGAATCAGTGATTCATTCCATGGTGGAATTTGCCGACGGAGCCGTAATTGCCCAGCTCGGATGTCCGGACATGAGACTTCCCATATCCCTTGCCATGGCTTATCCGGAGCGTCTGAGTCTTGACGGAAAACGCCTGTCTTTCAGCGAGCTGAAGGACCTTACGTTCTTCGAGCCGGACAAGGAAAAATTCCCCTGCCTGCAACTGGCTTTCGATGCTATAGGCCGCGGAGGCAATATTCCATGTGCAATGAACGCCGCCAATGAAGTGGCTGTTGCCGCATACCTTAAAGACGATATCGGCTTTTATGACATTTCCTCCTGCGTGGAGCATGTGATGGGTACGGCACATTTTGTGAAGTCTCCCTCGCTTGACGATATTTTCAGCACTCATGACGAAGCCACCCGCCTGGCACAGAGTTATTTAAAGAAGTAATGACGATACTTTTCAAAGCCCTTCAGGTGATTCTTGCACTGTCGGTCCTCATCCTGATACATGAGGCCGGGCATTTCATGTGGGCAAGGATTTTCCGGATAAGGGTAGATAAGTTCTTTCTCTTTTTCGACATAGGCGGCAAAAAGCTCTTTTCAACCCGGATGGGCTGGTTCGTAAAGCTTTTCCCGGCGGCTGAAAAGTGGGAGACCGAATACGGTATAGGCTGGCTGCCTCTTGGCGGCTACTGCAAGATTGCCGGAATGATAGACGAGTCCATGGATACGGAGGCCCTGAAACAGCCTCCCCAGCCTTGGGAATTTCGCTCAAAGAAGCCCTGGCAGCGCTTTCTGGTAATGGCCGGCGGCGTGCTCAACAACTTTATATTGGCGATAGTCCTGTTCTGTGCTATGCTGGCGATCTGGGGGGATAATTATATCCCGGCCGATCATCCTGTCTATGTGAATGGCCTTGCCCGCGAACTTGGCTTCAGGACAGGAGACCGTATTCTGTACTACGACGACGAAGTTCCGTCGGACTTCATGTCCCTGCAGCCGGACCTTGCCCGAAGGCGCGTTCGCACCGCAACCGTACTCCGCGGGGCCGATACCCTTACCCTGTATATCGATCAGGCTGCAACCGAAGAGATTCTCAACACCCCCGGCATGTTCGACCTTGCCGTCCCATTCGTAATAGAGGCTGTACCTGAAACTTCCCGGAACTTCGGCGCGGGGCTCGAAAGGGGAGACAGGATAATTGAAGTGTCGTCCCAATCGACACCATACCTTCAAGATGCGCAGAAAATCCTTCGTGAACATACTTCACAGACGCTCCCAGTTAAGCTCGTCCGAGGTGCTGACACAGTTGATGTGGCCCTGCAGGTGGATTCCCTGGGCATGGTAGGCGTTTATCTCCAGAACCAGGCAATCGAACACAGAAGCTATTCCGTAGCGGCTTCCATCCCTGCCGGATGCTCTTTGGCCTGGAATACCGTCACGGGGTACCTCAGGGACCTCCGGCTTGTGGCCACGCCTTCGACGGGGGCATACAAGTCGGTGGGAAGCTTCGTTGCCATCGGCCAGGTTTTTCCTTCAAACTGGAACTGGCAGCAGTTCCTTTACATCCTTGCTATTCTGTCCATAATGCTGGGCGTGATGAACCTTCTGCCCATACCGGCGCTGGACGGCGGCCACATGCTCTTCTGCCTCTGGGAGATGCTTACGGGCCGAAAGCCTTCGGACCGTTTCCTTACCGTGGCGCAGCTCGTGGGCATGGCGCTTCTTTTCCTCCTTCTGTTCCTTGCCATGGGGAACGATTTTGCACGAATAATCCATTGATGCCATGAGATACCGTTTATTCATTATCGCAGCGGCCTGCATAGCGGCCCTCACTTCCTGCAAGGAGAAATCCGGCAGGCAGCTCCTTCCCAACGTCAGCGGAAAAGCCGGCGAAGTAATGGTAGTAATCGAACGTGCCCAGTGGGAGGGCAATCTTGGCGTCGCCATCCGCGAGACCCTTGCAGGGGACACGCCTTTCCTTTCCCAGAAGGAACCTCTCTTTAATCTGTCCAATGTCCCTCCGGGAAGCTTCGACAGCATGTTCAAGGTTCACAGAAACCTGCTTCTGGTGAACATCAATCCACAGAATGTCTCCAATGGCGTTGTTTACAAGAATAACGTCTGGGCGAGGCCCCAGGCGGTAGTTCAGATTAATGCGGCCGATCAGGAGCAGGCACTGTCGCTTTTCACCGAGGCGGGCCCCGTTATCGCCGAATTCATAGAGCAGTCGGAACGCGACCGCATCATAGCCAATGCAAAGCTTTATGAGGAAAGGGAGCTGCGTGAGCCTGTAATCAACGTTACGGGCGGCATGCTGCATTTCCCTTCCGGCTACCGCTGTCGCAAATTCACCGATGACTTCGTCTGGATAGCCGACGAAAAGCAGTACACCAACCAGACTGTGCTGGTGTACAAGTATCCGGCCGAAGGCTCCGATGTCTTCGAATTAGAGAATATAATCGCGGCCAGAAATGCCATTATGCAGGCAAATGTGCCCGGCATGTTCGACGGTTCTTACATGACAACATCTATGGCTCTCCCGCCAACTACCCGTTCCCTGCGTTATCATGGGCGTGATTTTATGGAAACGCGCGGCTTCTGGGAAGTTCACGGCGACTTCATGGGCGGTCCATTCGTGTCGCATTCTTTTTACAGTAAAGACGGAAAGGATATTATTGTGCTTGAGGCATTTGTGTATGCCCCCCGCTACGACAAGCGTCAATACCTCCGTCAAGTAGAGTCGATTCTCTATTCTTTTGAATGGGAAAAGTAGTATCTTTGCGGGCTAAAAACAACAAAAACCCTTTTATGAAAAAATTCACAGGCATCCTTTTCCTTGCAGTTCTGGTCTTGACGGGCTGCTCAAGGTTCAGGGAGATTGATTCGAAGCTGACCGATCTGGACAGCAGGGTTACCAACCTGGAAAACCAGATGAAGCAGCTTAATCAGGAAGTCAGCCTTATCCAGGAACTTCTTTCCAACAAGTTCTTCGTTTACGACGTAGTCCCGCAGGATGACCCTTCCGGCTACCGTATTATCCTTGTAGACAAAAACGGCAACCGCAAGGAGTACCTGGTCCTTAACGGCAAGGACGGCATAGACGGCCAGGACGGCCATGATGGTGAAGACGGTCATGATGGCCAGGACGGTCACGACGGTGTAACGCCCGAGATCGGCATCCGACAGGACACAGACGGCAATTACTACTGGACCCTCAACGGTGAGTGGATCCTCGTGGGCGGTGAGAAAATCCGCGCAAACGGTCTCGATGGCAAGGATGGTGAAGACGGTGATGACGGTTCGGACGGCGAGGACGGACATGATGGCGCCGATGGTCTTACTCCCACCTTCAAGATAGAGGATGGCAAGTGGTATGTGAAGCTGGGCGACGGCGATTGGACCTACGTGGGCGATGCCGTTACCGAAACCACCTGCATCATAGCAGACGTTGATGCCAGTGCAGATGATGTCGTAGTGTTCACTCTTGCCGGCGGAGAGACGATTACCGTTCCCAAGGCCGTTCAGGATGTGAAACTCCAGATCATTGTCGATTCAGGCGCTTTTGCAAAGCTCAGGAGCGGTGCCACCGCCAGCACTCCTTACGAAGTAAAGGTTCCGACTGGGGTCAATTATACTCTTGATTCGTACGAACCCGAAGGATGGAAGGTGGTTTTCTCCACTCCGAAGAACAATAAGGGTACGCTCACTATTACTTCGGCTTCGGCCAAGGGGAAAGTTCTCCTGGTGGCCCTTGGCAGTGACGGAAGCAGTTTCGTGAAGGTCCTTCACGTTGGTGAGGAAGGTCCTGATGATCCGGAAGAACCGGAAGAGCCCGGAACCCGCACCGACGAGGAAACCGTTGACAGCGCAGGCGGTACTATCACCCTTAATCAGGCCGCCACGAATATAAAGGTGACAAGCCAGACCAGCTGGGTTAAAGTGTCCGGAAAGAACCTTGTGATTTCGGAGAATACAAGCTATGATTCCCGCACGGCGACAGTTACTTACGATGAAGGGGATGTGAAAGTTACCCTGAATATCACTCAGCTGCAGAAAGACGCAATCGTGCTCATGGCTTCTTCCATTGACGTTTCGGCCGAAGCTCAGTCCCAGACGGTGGTACTCAGCGCCAACGTGACCGTATCGGCAAAATCGTCAGTGCCCTGGATTACTGTTTCTCCTGTTACAAAAGGCCTGGAGGAAAAGAGTTTTACATTGGAAGTGACCGCTAACGAAAGCACTTCGGAAAGGAGCGGCAGCGTGGAGTTCTCCTCGGGCGATATTAAACAGACCCTTACGGTTAATCAGGCAGAGAAGAGCCCGACCCCGCCTGCACCTGCCGGTTCGGAATATACTCTTGTGACTGATGCTTCGGAACTTGAGGCGGGGGACCAGATCATTATCGTGAACGTGGAGGCATCCATGGCAATAAGCACAAGCCAGAATAATAATAACAGGGGAGCCACGTCGGTAACCATCTCCGATGACGTCATTTATGCCGACGAGCTGTCGGGTGACGTCCAGATTATCACCCTGGAAGGCGAAGAAGATGCCTGGAATCTGTCTGTTGACGATGGTTATCTTGCAAATGCGAGTGGTGATAAGAACAAGCTTCTTACAGTTAAATCAGTCACCAGCAACGCTACCTGGACAATTTCGGTGAATGGCAGCGGTGATGCCGCAATAACTGCCGGAGCCGGTGCCCGCAATGTTCTTCGTTACAATCCCAATAACGGCAGCCCTGTTTTCGCCTGCTATGCTTCCGGCCAGAAGCCCGTCGCAATCTTCCGCCTTTCTGGCAGCAGCACCCCGGCCGAGCCTGTAACCCAATACGAAACGCCAGGTTTCTATCTTTCGACAACGAATACCCGTACTTACGAGGCCGGTAAGAATCAGTACATCCGAGAATACAACGGTAATGCACTTACTTTTGCAATCGTGAACCCTTCGGCCAAAGAGCAGGTGGAAATCACCGGATATACCAGCGACATGACTGTCGGGTCGGCCGCAACAATACAGGTAGATTGGAAGAAGAACAGCGTTTCCACCCTTTCCAAGAGCTATTCAATGTCAGTCCTCAAGGACGAAGGCGGAAAAGTCTGGATAGGGGATGACAAGGGACGCGGTGTAATTATAAGGAAGTAAATGATTATGAAAAAGATATTTGGTATAATCATTATGGCCGTCATGGCCGTTTCCCTCCAGGCAAGGCCTGCATACCCCGGCATGGTCAAGCTTACCCAGCCCGACGGAAGCACCATAATGGTCCGCATCCACGGAGACGAATGGGGCCACTGGATGACAGATGCCTCCGGCAAAGTTATCGAGATGGGGGAGGACGGCTTCTATCGTGAGGCCGTGGGCGTAACTCCCGAATCTGTCGCTGCCGTTGCCCGTATCCGTCGCCAGGCAATGATTCAAAGGCGTAACAAGATGGCGGCCGCAAAGGCTTCCAGCCACGTGGCTGTGGGCCAGAAGCACTTCCTTGTAATCCTTTGCGCCTTCCAGGACAAGGATTTCAAGACGGCTAACGTAAATGCGGCTGTCACCTCTATGCTCAATGACAAAGGTTACAGCGGCAACGGGGCAACAGGATCGGCGCGTGATTTCTATTATGCCAGTTCCAACGGCTACTTCGAGCCCATTTTCGATGTCTATGGCCCCGTCACCCTGGATAACAATATGAGCTATTACGGCAAGAACATCAATGGCGTTCAGGGCTATGACCAACACGCGGAAGAAGCTGTTTTGGAGGGCTGCGAAAAGCTCGATAATCAGATAGATTTTTCCCAGTACGACAGCGATAATGACGGCTACGTGGACATGGTGTTCATGATTTATGCCGGCTACGGCGAGGCCGACGGCGGCGGTTCAAACACCATCTGGCCCCACCAGTACTACGTTGAGGGTACTTTTGACGATGTGAATCTGTATAAGTATGCCTGTTCCAACGAGCTTGCCAATCAGGGCGACCTTGCCGACAAGCTGGACGGCATCGGTGCCGTATGTCACGAGTTCGGCCATGCGATGGGCCTTCCGGACTTCTACGACACTGACTATGACACCAACAGCTACACAGGCGGCCTCTATGACTTCTCCACCATGTGCGACGGTGCCTACAACAACTCCAGCCGCACTCCGCCTTACTTCAACACCGAGGAGCGTATCCTCCTGGGTTGGGTTAACGAATCCGATGCATATCAGGAGTTCACAACATCCGGTTCCGTGACCATTCCCGCCTACAGGCCCGATCAGGGACAGACTGTTGCCTACAAGACTCCTACCGATCAGAACGGCGAGTATTTCGTTTATGAGTGCCGCGGTTCCCAGGGCTGGGATTCAGGTATCGACGGTCACGGCCTTGTGGTGTACCATGTAGACAAATCTTCACGCAAGGTAAAAATCATTGACGCCTATGGATCAAACACCTCGGTTAAAGCGTCAGAGCTTTGGTCCAACTGGGAAGAAACCAATTCCATCAACGAGAACGGCAAGCATCCCTGCTTTTATGTTATCCCTTCAGACGAACAGGATAATCTTGACTACGAATACAGCAGCGCCAGCATGGTGTTCCCCGGCAGCCAGAGCGTGACAACATATACTGCCAAGAGCTGGAACGGAGTGGAATCGGATTATGTCCTCAGCAATATTGCTTATTCTTCTCAGAAGTCCACTTTCAACGTGACTGTTCCCGTTATCCCTTCGGCCATTGACTATCCTGTTATTGCCAATCCCGGAAACGGAGTGTACAGTGCAGGAAGCAGCTTTACCTTCGCCCTTGAAGAGAGCACCACAAGGCCTTACAGCTCAGTGGAATGGTACTTCGACGGCAGCAAGAAAACTTCGGCTTCCGTGACTCTCACCGCCGGTTCCCATACGGTCGAAGCTGCAGTAAAACTTGAAAATGGCCGCACGACAAAGGTGACTCTGGAGATAACTGTGCAGTAATTTTTACGGGTATTGCAAAGATTCTCCAAAAAAATTTTGGAAGCTGAAAAAAAATTTCTACCTTTGCAATCCCAAGTTTGGTGGGTTCGTATAACGGTTAGTACTCGGGATTTTCATTCCCGCAATAGGAGTTCGATTCTCCTACCCACTACCAAATATAAAAAAGTAAAATAATGGCAAACACTAAATCAGCCGCACGTGCCGCCCGTCAGAGCGAGCGTCACCGCCTGCATAACAAGTATTATGCAAAAACTACGAGGAACGCCATCCGCGACCTCCGCAACACAACCGACAAGGCAGCAGCCCAGGAAAATGCTCCCAAAGTCTACGCAATGATAGACAAGCTCGCAAAAATCGGTGTCATTCACAAAAACAAGGCAGCCAACCTTAAAAGTGGCCTCCAGGTATACATTAACAAGCTCGCTTAAGAGCTTGTTTTTATAAGGAGCGGGATGTAGCGCAGTTGGTAGCGCACTACGTTCGGGACGTAGGGGTCGCTCGTTCGAGTCGAGTCATCCCGACACACAAAAAAGCAGGTCGTTCAGGCCTGCTTCTTTTGTGTTGTATGATTCGCGTTATCTCAGCTCGTTGCCGTACTGGTCATAGTAGAAGTTTATGCCGGCGCGTTGGCAGTGGAAGATGCCGTCGGGCATAAGTTCTATGAAGTCTCCCCAGACGTTGCCCAGGCGGACGCCGTACTCGGTGAGGACATACCAGAAGTCACCGTTGCGGGTCAGGTATTGGCCGGTGGGCAGAAGGATTACTTCGTCTGCCCAGACCAGACGGTCGCCGAGACGGGTTATGATGTGTATCCTGCCCATCTTGACCCGTACGTGGCATCCGTTCCAAAGTTCCTGACGGTCCTCTGTGCAGTAGACCTCGCGGCTGCGGCTGCGGTAGCTGTTTCCCGAGCCCGAGCCATGCCTGTCCACATGTCCGTGACTGTCTCCCCGTCCGTGAGACATGTTCTGGTTGCGATGTCTGTTGTTTCCTTGACCGTGATTATTCCGTTGGCGGCGCATGACATCGTGAATGTTTCTGTCCTTGTGCTGTTTCCGCTTATCTTGGAGGCCCCGTTCGCCCTTGCGCCCGTGCTGGTCTCTCTGCTCGAACCTGTGCTGGTTTTCGCGGCCATTCTGATGTTGCCGGTTCTGCCCTGATGCACCTATGACCATCAGCAGCATTGAAAGAAGTATAAGTATTGCTCTTTTCATGGGATAATCCTCCTTTTCTCTCGTCAAAAACAATTATCGGGCCATTCAGATCACTTCCCGCTGTAGCGGCCGGCAAACAGGACGGCGCCGGAGCTGGCTTCGGCAATCAAATATAGGAAGGGATGGTCGGCGTGGAAGACTACGGGCTTCTCAGGGGCGACGGCGGTGGCTTTTTCCATGCCGGCGCTGGAAACCACTGCTGCTTCCGAACCTTCTTCGTCTACTTTGATTACTGCATTCTGCTGGACAAAGCTCAGGCGGAGGGCAAAGTCCGACATGGCCTTGAAGTCGGCCTTTTCTGAGTCGAAGGCACTGGGCATGCCCATGGCGGACAGTATTTCTTTCAACTGAATCTGGAACTTGTTCTCGAACTTGGGAAGCCAAAGGTCCACGCTGTAACTGCGCAGGTTATTGCGGACTTCGTTCCAGTCGGACTTTTTCAGGGAGGCGGTTACATCGGCCAGATTGTATTTCCCGCGTGGCAGAAACACGTACATGGCGAAGGCACCGTTGCCGTAAGGCAGCCGCACAGCCTGGTAGATGTCGTTTTCGGCATAGCCGTGGCTTTTGTTCTGCTTCATCATGGGCACTTTGACTTTGGTGCCCGATTCGTCTGTGAACGCTTCGTTTGCGGTGGAGGTCTTCTGGAACTTTTCCTTCCATTGGCTCTTGAAATACATGGCGTTCAGAAGATAAGCCAGCATTTCCGGATTGACTTCGTCCAGGATTTTCGGGATAAGGCCATTGGTATGCTTCTCGCACCAGCCGTTGATGGCCCTGAGCGAGCTGGCTTCGTCCGTAAAGTCAAGATTGGAGACCTGCGCCTGGAAATACTGTCCTACAGCACTCTTATAGGCGTCCTTCAGCGGCCAGCCGTCATCCACAAAAATGGCGTTGGCTATGCTCAGGGTGGTCATTTTATCCAGCGCAGGAAGCTGTTGCAGCATGGACAGGCAGTACTCGTTCACAGCCTGAACCTCACCGGCGCCGTAGCCAAGGACATTGGCAATCTCGTCGGCCGTTTGCCCCTGCGCTCCGTCCAGGATCATCCCCAGGAGGAACTGCATGCTGAGCGGCGAAATGATGTAGTCGCCGGGAGCCTCCGCGTTGATACGGTCGATATAGTCGAAGGAGAAGGCGCCTCCCTTCTGGACAAATTCGGCCGATTTGGTTGTCAGGTCCAGTGACTTGTATGGATTGTCCTGGGTATTATTGTCCTGGGTTTTATTGCAGGAAAACATGGCTCCCAGGGCTGCCAGCAGCAGGGTAATCTTTTGCATAGTGCGTTGCATTTATACTTACAGATGCATTAGATGCGGTTTTTGTTGCGCCCTATAGTGCCGCACTGGCAGGCTTACCTTTAACAAGGGCGTAGACCAGCCACACTGCCGTGATGACAAGGGAGATGGGAACGCCTACGGTGAGCATTTCATGAAGCATCATGGATGCGCCGCCTTCGGCCGAAAGGGCCGTGAAGAAGGGGAAGCGCCAGGTTAGTTCGCCATTGATGACATGGTCCACAATCAGCATGATAGTGCCGCCCCATAGCATCTTCTCTAGTGCGGGAAGATGATGGGCAAGGAGGGAGTTGCCAGTAGATTTTGCACGTAGGGCGCTTGTGGCAATCGCCTGTACAAGGGGGACTACAAAACAAGCCATAGTTCTACTGCTCGTCTGCGTTAATCATTCGGCCGAATTCGTTTACCTTCTTCTCAAAGCGGTTGATGCCGCACAGGGCAATCAGATAGCCAGCGCCCGTCAGGATGATGGCTATGCCGATAAGAAGGGACAGGGTTGCGGCGGAGACATCCGGATTGCGGAGACCGAGAATGCCCAGGACAATGCCGGCGATACCGAGAAGAGTGATTGCCCACCAGGGCCGGAATCCTGCATTCCTGTAGTCAAAGCTCTGGACGGTGAGTATCACGCTCTCCACAAGCACCCAGACGACAAAGATTACGGGCAGGGAGAATGCCACGAAAATATTGTTGGCCAGGAAGATGATACCAACTATTATCTGCAGTATGGCGCTGAGCATGCGGGAGCCGCTGTTGGGAAGAAAAGCCTGAGTCTTGAAGGTGAACATAAGCTTCGACACACCTGCAAGCAGGGTGAAGAAACCAATGATCCATGCTGTGGCAAAAAGCGTTGCCGCAGGCCTGCAAATGCACATAACGCCAAGGGCGATCAGAAGGATCCCGGACAGGGCGAGCCAGATTTTGGAACTAGTTTTCATGGTTAAAGAATGTCTTATTTTTCAGTAATTACAAATATACGAAAAAATTTTAGTGGACAGCAATGAATTTTTAATTCAAACTTTTCCACAAAAATCAACGCGCCCTGGCCTGGTCCACGAAAAAGGTCTTGCGTGGGGAGAGTATTGGGCAGTATGAATTATAAATTTTGGGCCGCACCCTTTTCTTTTCGTGGATAAATCTGTAATTTTGTTCTGTGAAACATGGGTTTATCTATATCTGCACGGCCTGCGTGCTGCTTAGTCTGTGGCTTTCGCACTACATTCCTGCCGATGTCTTCGACAAGATTCTTTCGCCGCTCCTGTTTGCGTGTACCGTTGCCGTCGCCCTTTTTAGCGCGTTCCTGGTGTTTAAGCACGCGGAGGGGATGCGCATGCGCAAGGCATGGGGCGGGGCCCTTTTGGTGTGGGGAATTGTAGATACCTTCTACATCCTGGGCTGGGCACTGGCCCCCTCGCAGGTGATGGATATTGGGGCGCAAAATCTTAACACGTATGAACTTCTTCTAGGAAACCTGTTGGGCTGGGTGCTGCTACTGTACCCCACAGAGGCGCTCAGGCCTGGATGGCTGTCCTTCAGGCATGCCATGTGGCATTTGTTGCCCATGTTCGCGCTGGTGGCCCTGGACTACATTATCCCGTTCAACCTGCGCTTTTTCATCTCACTCTATCCCTTTGTCCTTATAGGCTTCCTAATCTCCCATGTCAGGGCCTACGAAGCCTGGTGCGAGGAAAATTTCTCCACGCTGGAAGACATTGACGTCCGGTGGCTTGTCCACTATTTGTGGATGGTCGTCCTGGTGGGCGCCAATTACATATACATTTGTGTGGCCCATCACCCCAGCCGCGGCTTCACCCAGCTGTGGTTCACCATTGCCATGTTTGCCTATAGTACGGAGCAAATCCTTTACCGCAAGGACCCGTGGGGGATGGTGCGCAGGCGGGAAAAGGCAGAGGAACCGGAGCCGGAGGCTGTGACGGACCCCGCTCCCTCGCCGGAGAACAGTGAACTTCGGCAGAAACTGGACCGCTGGATGGAGCAGGAAAAGCCCTATGTCAATCCGGCTTTCCAGCTGGCGGATTTGGGGACCGTCCTGCCCATGAACCGCACTTACCTTTCCCAGTTTATCAAGGCGGAATACGGTTGCACTTTTTACCAGTTTGTGAACCGGTATCGCGTGGCAGAGGCCAAGCGCCTGAAACTGGAGCAGCCGGATCTGAAAATGGACGAGCTTGCCGCGCGCTGCGGCTTCTCTTCCCGCACGGTTTTCTCCAACGTCTTCACCCGCGAGGAAGGCCTTTCGCCCCGCGAATGGTTTAAAAAATGTAATCCTGCGTAAAAATTTCGCCTGATATTTCATCCTGCGTCAATATCTGCCTGGGCGACGTCCCCCAGGCAGATATTTTTAGTATTTTTGTGTAACATGCTAATTCCAATCAATCATTACCATATGTCAAAACGCAAACTCTTCCTTACCCTTGTGGCCCTTTGGGGGCTTACATGGGGTGCCCGCGGCCAGGAGAATCCCTGGTACGTGGGGCTGGGCGGCGGCACGTCCTTCGGGCAGGCCACTTTCTCCAGCATCACAGAAGGCGGCGTCCGCAGTTGGGGCCTTCAAGGCGGCATCTTCGGCGGTTACAAGTTCAGCCGTCTCATCTCTTTGGAAGCGGGCTTCCAGTACGGCCAGCAAAAGCAGTACAACCTGACCTGCTGCCCCTACTGGCTCGCTACGGACGGCCAGTGGAAAGCCACGCAGGTCCTGGACAAGGACGGCTGGTACTTTGAGGACCTCACGGTTCCCACCCGCTGGTTCAAGATTGCGCTCCAGGCCAACTTCAACCTGCTGTCGTTCATCAAGAGCAACAACCACTGGTTCCTGGACCTTTCCCCTCAGATCTCTGCGGTGAACACCAAGTCCACCTGGCAGGGCAACCTTTCCCATGGCCAGGGGTATCATGAGGAGGTACAGGCGGCCAACTGGCACCTGGGCCTGGGCGGCCAGCTGGGCGCGGCCTATGCCTTCAACGACCTCATAAAGCTGGGCATCTACGGCGGCGTTACCGCCCTCACCGGCAAGCGCTTCGACATGATTCCCAACAAGGCGCACAAGACCAACCTCATTTGGGACGCCGGCCTCAAGCTAACCTTCTCCTTCGGGAAGAACAAAAAGAAGGAAGCTGCTGCGGAAGCCGCCCGCTTAGCCGCAGAGCAGGCTGCCAGGGACAAGGATGCCCGCCGTGTGGAAATTGTCGTCGTAGAAAAGTAAACGCACTATGAAACAGACCTACCTACTTTTGATGGCGGCCGCCGCGCTCAGCGTTGGCTCCTGCCAGTACAAGACCCACTTCCCGGAAGACATGCCGCAGGACGAACAGACGGACAAGTATCCCGCTCCGGACGGCCTGGGCTACCTGGGCAATGACCTGGAATGGAATGATATTGCCGATGTCAAAAGCGACATCACCCACCTGAAGTACACGGTGACCGGCGCCAACGGCGTCAAGGAAGTCCATGAGTTCAACACCCCTGCGGAGGCCAGTGAATGGATGATCCCGCTTCCGGTTGGGGAGTACGACGTGTTGGTTGCGGCCAATATGGACAAGGCCAACGGCTTTGAGCTGGGGGAGACCGTTCCCACCAAGGCCGGCCACACGCTTCCGGCCACCTACACCCGGCTCACCAATGCCTCCTCCAACCCCAAGCAGGCCTGGAACGGCATTGCCCATGTGAAGGTGGAAAACAACAAGATGGCCACGGTGCACCTGGACCTGGACCGCCTGCTGGCCTTGTTCACGCTCAAGCTCACCAACGTTCCGGAAGGGACCACCATTGAGGTGAGCATGCGTGGCGCCGCCAGCTACGTCACGCTCACCACCGAGCGCACGGCGGGCCACTGGGGCGAACCCAGCACGGCCACCAGCGACGACATCACCCTGGGTACCCTCACCGCAACCAATGCGCTCACCGGCATTGACGAGTTCAAGGTGTTCCCCACGGCCAAGGGCCTGATGGGTACCATCCTTTTCTTCCACATCAAGACCAACAAGGGCCTGGAACTGGACTACGTGGGCCAGGCACCGCTGATGGAGAATGGCAAGAAATACATCCTGGAGCTGGATTACACCAAGCTCACCCCCTTCATGCTCATCACCACGGATTGCGCCATCAACGACTGGACCGATTCCTGGAGCTATGACGGCGAAATCCTGAACCCCCTGAAATACCAGAAATAAGTAAAAAACAAAAATATGAAAAAAATTGTACTCATTTCCCTTGCGTTCGTGTGCGCAGTGGCCTGCAACAAAGCGGGTAATAACAAGGAGGCCGCCTCCGGCGCCATCACCGTGAATGCCGGCATCCGTGAAACCAAAGTGGCCTATGACGGCAACAAGGCCACCTTCGAGGCCGCCGACGACCTCGCTCTCTTTGCATGGGTCGGTGACAAGACCGCCATTCCTTCCGAACTTGTAGTGAACAACGTCACCAACATCCTGGGCACCGACGGCCTGTGGGCTCCCGTGACCCAGATGCTTTGGTACGACATGGTGACGCCGCATTACTTCATGGCCGTCTCCCCGTCCCGCGAGGTCGCTTCTTTCACGGCCGATCCTTACACCCTGGATTCTTCCACGGACAAGTACGAGGAGAGTGACCTTCTCATCGCCATCAATGACGCCGGCCTCAAGGCCAACGACAATCCGGTGCAGCTCACCTTCGACCACGCCATGGCCACCCTCGTAGTGAACCTCAAGTTCCACAACCAGTGGACGGAAGGCAATCCGCCCTCCCAGACGGAAATTACGGAGGCCCTCATTCAGTCCGTGGCGGCAACGGCCAAGGACCACGCCACCATCGACTATATCCACAAGGCGGTCACCGCTACCGGTGAAGGCGCCCAGGTGGCCCTGAACAAGGTGAAGAACACCTCCTGGACCACCCTCATGGTTCCCCAGGCGGGTTTCCGCACCCTCACCATCGCCCTAAGCGGCAACGATGAATGGCTGGGCGGCAACGGCACCTACGTGTTCAACGCCCCGGAGGACATCAAGTTGGAGAGCGGCAAGGTCACCAAGGTGAACCTCATCATCGGCCGCGACCAGATTACCCTGGACAAGGACGGCATCTCCATCGTAGACTGGAGCGAACAGGAAACCCCCTATCCCGGGGAAGTATTTGATCCGAAGGAAGTTAACGACTAAAGCGCATACCCTATGAAAAAGTATATTATCCTTTCCATGGCAGCATTGACCGTGCTGGCTGCATGCAATAAAGAAAGCGGAAAAGACCAGAAGACCATCACGGTAAAAGCCGGTATCGGCACCATGACCAAAGTCGCTTACACGGAAGACAAATCGGCTTTTGTCGAAGGTGACAACCTCACGCTCTTCGCCTGGACCGGCGAGAAGACCGCCATCCCGGAAAAGCTGGTGGTGAAGGGTGTGGATAACACCTTGAAAAACGGCTTGTGGCAGCCTGAAATCCAGATGCTTTGGGCCGATATGACCACCCCGCACTACTTCTTGGCCGTTTCTCCGGCCCGTACCGTGACCAGCTTCACGGCCGATCCCTATACCCTGGATTCGGCAGCGGACAAGTTCCAGCAGAGCGACCTCCTCATCGCCATCAATGACAAAGGACTGGTTGCAACGGACAACCCCGTGTCCCTGGTGTTCGACCACGCCATGGCCAAACTGGTGGTGGAACTGGCCTTCCACAATCAGTGGACAGAAGGGAATCCTCCTTCCCAGACCGTCATTACGGAAGCCAAGATTGGCGCCGTGGCCGCTACGGCCAAGGACCATGCTACCTTGGATTATATCCATAAGGCCGTTACGGCTACCGGTGAAGACGCCCAGGTGGCCATGAATAAAGTGGAAAACGCCAAGTGGACCACCCTCATGGTGCCTCAGGCAGGTTTCCGTACCATTTCCATCACGCTGGAAGGCAACGATGCATGGCTGGGCGGCAACGGCACCTTCGTATTCAACAGCACCACCGACATTCCGCTGGTGAGCGGCAAGGTAACGGTGGTGAGCCTCATTATCGGCCGCGACCAGATTACCCTGGACAAGGACGGCATCACCATTACCGACTGGGCATCACAGGGTGACGCCATTCCCGGTGAAGTTTTCAAACCAGAACTCAATTAATACGGAAGCATCATGAAACAGTATATTACCTTCTTTGTCACCATCGCAGCCGCCCTCGTTTTTGCAGGCTGCAACAAGGGAACCGGCGCCCCCGACAGCCGTACCATCACGGTGCAGGCTTCCATCGGCTCCATGACCAAGGTGGCCTATACCGGCGACAAGTCGGCCTTTGCTGCCGGCGACAACCTGTCCCTTTTTGCCTGGATGGGCGAGAAAACAGCCATCCCCGCTACGCTGGTCGTCAACAACGTGGTAAATACCCTGGACGGTGAAAGCGGCCTGTGGAAACCGGCCACCCAGATGCTCTGGGACGACATGACCACCCCGCACTACTTCATGGCAGTCTCTCCGGCCCGCGAGGTAGCGTCTTTCACGGCCGATCCTTATGTCCTGGATCCGGCAGCGGACAAGTTCCAGCAGAGCGACCTGCTCATCGCTACCAGCCTGGAAGGTCTTGTGGCCACGAGTAACCCCGTGAAACTCACCTTCGACCACGCCATGGCCAAGCTCAACGTGAACCTGAGCTTCCGCAACCAGTGGACCCCGCAGGAGAACCTTCCCGCCACTACCAACGTAGAGGCCAAAGTGGAGTCCGTGTTTGCCATGGCCAAGAATAGCGCCACCATTGACTATATCAGTAAGGCCGTCACCGCTACCGGTGAGGAGAAAGAATTGGCCGTAAACAAGCTTTCCAATGCCTCCTGGACCACCCTCATGGTGCCTCAGACGGGCTTCCGCACCATTGTCATCGCCCTCAAGGGCAACGACGAGTGGCTGGGCGGCAACGGTACCTATGTATTTACGCACAGCGCGGACATTCCACTGGAGAGCGGCAAGTACACCACCGTGAACCTCATTGTGGGCCGTGACCAGATTACCCTGGACAAGGACGGCATTACCATCACCGACTGGGCCGCCGGCGCGGTAATTAACAACGGCGAAGCCCAGATTCCTGAAAACTAACCTTTAACAGGAAAGCTTATGAAAGCAAGAATAGCAACAAGCCTTATGGCGCTTGCGGCGCTGCTGGCGGCTTCCTGTGCAAAGGAAAGCGGCCAGAAGGAGACAGTTCCTCTGCCGCAGGTACCCATAAGCGTGGAAGCCAGCGTGAGCGGGCTCACCAAGGCCGTCACGGATGGCCTGCAGACTACCTTTGAGGCCAACGACCAGCTCACCCTTTACGCCTGGACCGGCAGCAATGCCGCAGTTCCGGAGAAGAAGGTGGTGGCCGGCGTTGTCAATACCTATGACGGCACCAAGTGGACTCCGGCAAGCACCATGCTCTGGAAAAACGTCTCCGACGCCCACTACTTCCTGGGCATCTCCCCGGCCCGCACGGTGAATAACTTCACGGCCGATGCCGTTTCCTCTTCGGAGGACCTCCTGGTAGCCACCGTCCTGGGAGACGGCATTGTGGCTCCCCAGACGGTAACGGCCCCGCCGGTGGCGCTTGAGTTCAGCCACGTAATGGCCTGGCTCAAAGTGAACGTAAAATACCGCAATCAGTGGGGCGGCGTGCCGGAGGCTGTGGTAACAACCGCCGCAGCAACCGCAGGTACCATCGACTACCTCACCAAAACCATTACGCCCGGTACGGTGGCAGTGCAAACCCTGGCGGCTGCGACAACGGCTGCAGAGGGCTATGATGCCACCTACAGTGCCCTGTGCATCCCGCAGGGAATCAGCACGATCAACTTCACCATTGCCGGACAAACCCTGGTTTATACGCACAGTGAGAACATCGTCCTGGAGGCAGGCAAGGTAACCACCCTGACCCTGCTGGTGGGCAAGGACAAGATTGCCCTGGAAAGCAACACCGTGTCGGCCTGGGAGGCTGGCGAAGTGAACCCCGACATGGGAGCCGCTTCCGGCTTACTGGTCGATGCTACGCGTCCGCTCACCATCAAGGCCAAGGAAAACGGTACCACGGTGACATTCACCGACCGCTCCAGCGGCGATGTGACCTGGATTACCTCCGACGGCCGCTCGGGCACCATCAGTCTTATTAACAACACGGTCTCCCTCGCGGCCGGCCAGCGGGTCTGGTTCATCGGCGACGGCACCAACAATGCCTTCGGCACCGGTGCGGAGAGCACTTCCAGCCGCATTGCCCTGAACAAGGACTGCGAGGTCTATGGCAACATCATGAGCCTCCTGGGCCCGGACTTTGCCACAGCTACCACGCTTCCCGGGAACAACACCTTTGCCTATCTGTTCAGCGGTCAGACGCACCTGAAGAACAGCGCCGAGGAAGGACTCATCCTGCCGGCCACAACGCTCACCGCGGGCTGCTACAGGGGCCTGTTCAAGGGTTGCACCGGCCTTAGCCGGGTGGTGGTTAACGCTACCGATATCAGCGCAAGTAACGGCCTCACCGACTGGGTGAACGGCATTGCCGGCGCCGGCTTCGGGCTGGTGACGCCTAACCCTAAGCAGTGGAAGATGGGCGACAACCTCCCGTGGGGCGCTACGGTGTACACCCAGGGTGAAAGTGGCCCGGAGGCGTTCTATACCACGCCTACGGCCCTTGCAACCAATCTTACTTACAACGGCTCGGCCCAAAACCTGATTAATGCGGGTACAGCCCACAAGGACGGCGTGGTGCTGGAATACAGCACCGATGGCAACACCTGGTCAACTGCCGTTGCCAAGGGCACCAACGCCGGCAACTACAATGTCTATTGCCGGGTTCAAGGTGGTGGTGTCACCTCTGCGGCACTGAAGGTCACCATCGCGGTTAAAACCGTGACCAATCCTACCATCACCCTGGCTACCAACGAATATACCTATAACGGTTCGGCTAAGACACCTGCTGTTACCAGCGTAAAAGACGGAAGCACTACCATTCCCTCAGGCGAATATACGGTAAGCTACAGCAATAATACCAATGCCGGTACTGCAACGGTTATCATCTCGGATAAGGCGGGCGGTAACTACCAAGTGAGTGGTACAAAGAACTTCACCATCAACAAGGTGCCGTGTTCCATAGTCTCTGCCCCCACGGCAAAGAGTCTTACCTTCAACGGTAGCAGGAGCAATTATAATGGCTCTTCGCAGGTCCTCGTCAATGCAGGCTCTGCCAGTGGCGGTACCATGAGGTATAAAGTAGGTAATGGCAGTTGGAGTGAGAGCCTTCCTTCTGCAACCAATGCCGGTACATATACCGTTTATTACAAGGCTGCCGGCAGCAACTCGAACTATGCGGATTCCGCCGAGGGCTCCATTCAGGTTACCATTGCCAAAGCAGACGGATTTATTGAATCGACGCTTACCACTTATAACACGAATGTTTTTGGCGGTAATACAGGCACTGTTTATGCCAGCGGGGAACTTTCGGGTTATGTTATGTCGAATGCCATGGGTGACAATATGAACCTGAAATCAAATAACACTACGCCTCCTTCCTACTCGGTTTCTGTAAGTACTACCGGGCCGTTTAGTTACATCGTGCTCGTGTTTAGTTGTAAAGAGTCAACCAACTACAAGGCAGTGAAGGAGAAGAGTATTTCACTTACACTTGTTCAATGATAATTAATCTCAAGCCCATTGAATATGCTTAAAAGTAAATCCCTATATACCCTTGCGGGAGCCCTGCTGGCAGCAGGCGTCCTCCTCGCCGGATGCGCCAAGGAGAAGGGCGGCACAGAGCCTGCGGCTCGCAGTGCCATCACCATCGAGGCGGCCATCGGCACGCCCACCAAGGTGACCTACAACGGCGACGCCGCCAGCTTTGCCGCCGGCGACCAGGTCTCCCTGTACGCCTGGATGGGATCGGCAACGGAAATCCCCGCCAAGAAAGTGGTTAACGGCGTTGTGAACACCTTCAACGGCACCGCCTGGACCCCCGCCACCCAGATGCTCTGGAGCCCCGTCAAGGAAAACCACTACTTCCTGGGCGTGTATCCCGCCAAGAACATCACCAACTTTACGGCCGATGCCTACACCCTGGGTGCAGACCTCATGATTGCCACCGAGCTTAATGGCATTCCCTTCCAGGAAAACGCCGCGCCCGTGGCCCTCACCTTTACCCACGCCATGGCCCGGCTGGATGTGAACCTCAAGTTCCGTAACCAGTGGGCCGAGCTTCCCACCGTGACCTCCGTGGCCGCTACGGCCAAGAACCAGTTCGCGGTGAACTACCTCACCAAGGCGGTTACGGCAAGCGGTACGGCGGTCCAGGTGCCTGTCCAGGCCCTCGCCACTGCAGCCAGCGGCCACGACAAGAGCTTCAGCGGCATGCAGGTGCCCCAGGACGGTGTTACAACCGTAACGGTGGTTATTGGCGGCCAGTCCTTCATCTTCACCGCAGCAGAGCCCATCGCCCTGGAAAGCGGAAAGATTACCACCCTGAACCTCTTTGTGGGTAAGGACAAGATTGAGCTGGGCTCGGTGAGCGTCGCGCCCTGGATTGAGAACACCCCCATCGCAGGCGGCGAGGCCCTGATCCCCGTCACGGGCATCAGTTTCAAGGAGGGAACCTCCGCCGCGGTGGAGATTGACCAAACCTACCAGCTCACGCCCGTGTTCGCTCCCCAGGGGGCAACGGATGTCAACTGCACCTGGAAGTCCCTGAACACCAGTGTGGCTACGGTTGATGAGATGGGCCTCATTACGGCCAAGGCCCGTGGCGAGGCGGTTATCGAGTGCAGCTGCTCCGGAAAATCGGCCCAGTTTACCCTCACGGTCAACGGACTTGCCCCTGTCTATACGGCCTCTACGGCTAAAACCGGCCTGGTGTACAACGGCACGAATCTGGCCCTGCTCAATGCCGGTAGCGTTACCTCAGAGGGCCCGGTGATGCAGTATTCCCTGAACCAGACGGACTGGAGCACCACCATCCCTACGGGCAAGAATGCCGGTAGCTACGATGTGTACTGGCGCCTCCAGGCGGGCGGCAATTATGAGGGCGTGGCTTCCACCAAGATTGTGGCTTCCATCGCCAAGAAGGCCCCCAGCTTGAGCGTGAACCCCACCAGTGTCTCCTTTGGCAGCACAGACAATGTGGATGCTACCAAGCAGGTCACCATCACCTACGACGGCGACGGCGCTTTGTCTGCTTCGTCCAGCGCCACTGGCAAGGTGACGGCATCCGTCAATAATAAGACCATCACCCTTACCCGTAAGAGTGTGGAC
>CAMOIT010000003.1 GCA_946616285.1 uncultured Bacteroidales bacterium
ATAATTGGACCAGGTCCAAAAATACATGAGACCGCGTCCATTCATGCGCTGGACCAGGTCCAGTACATACGGGACTTTTTCAGCGCCCTCTTTTTCCCAACAGACCTGGAGCACTAGAGCGCTTGAGTGGCAGAAAAGCGTGCCAGGAGGAGCAAAAATTTCAGACCTGGCACACAATGGTGGCAGGCCATGGACGGAATAGATACAGACCTGGCACGGCCAGTCTGTCATACCGAGCGAAGCGTGTGTAGTGCCGGGGACCAGGTATTTTCGTTTTTCGCGGAATTGGCGTATATTTGCAGACTATGAAGAATATCCGCAATTTCTGCATTATCGCACATATAGACCATGGCAAATCTACCCTGGCCGACCGTCTCCTGGAACTCACGCAGACGCTGAGCAGCCGTGAGATGGAGAACCAGGTGCTGGACGACATGGACCTGGAAAGGGAGAAGGGCATCACCATCAAGAGCCACGCAATCCAGATGGATTACCACCGGGCCGCGGAAACGTACAGGCTCAACCTCATCGACACTCCCGGACACGTGGACTTCAGCTATGAGGTATCCCGCAGTATCGCCTCCTGCGAGGGCGCTCTCCTTGTTGTGGATGCTTCGCAGGGTATTCAGGCTCAGACCATTTCCAATTTGTATCAGGCTATCGACCACGGCCTGGAGATTATTCCGGTGCTGAACAAGATAGACATGGACAGCGCCCAGCCGGAGGTGGTGGAAGAGCAGGTGTGCGACCTTCTGGGCTGCGACCCGGAAGACGTTCTGAGGGTTTCGGCCCGTACCGGCGAAGGCGTGCAGGCTGTACTGGATGCAATCGTAGATAAGGTTCCCGCGCCAAAGGGGAACCCTGACGCACCGCTCCAGGCGCTGATTTTCGACTCTGTTTTCAACCAGTTCCGCGGTATCATCGCATATTTCAAGGTGGTGAACGGCAGCTTGCGCACTGGCGACAAAGTGAAATTCTTCTCGACCGGCAACGAGTACGAGGCCGAAGAAGTCGGCAACCTCAAGCTCAAGCTGAACCCTACCGGCGAAGTGAAAGCCGGCGACGTGGGATACATTATAACCGGCATCAAAGCTGCCGTTGAGGTTAAGGTGGGGGACACCATAACCCATGTGGAAAAGCCTTGCAGTGAAGCAATTGCTGGTTTCGAGGAAGTTAAGCCGATGGTCTTCGCCGGCCTGTATCCTGTGGACGCATCCAAGTTCGAAGAGCTCCGTGCTACTTTGGAAAAATTCCAACTTAACGACGCATCCTTCACCTACGAGCCGGAGAGTTCCCTGGCCCTCGGTTTCGGCTTCCGCTGTGGTTTCCTGGGTCTTCTGCACCTGGAAATCGTGCAGGAGCGCCTGTTCCGCGAATTCAACATGGACGTAATTACCACCGTCCCCAACGTGTCGTACAAGGTGTACACCACCAAGGGCGAAGTAGTTGACGTCCACAACCCTTCCGGCCTTCCTGCGCCCAGCGTAATCGACCATATCGAAGAGCCATATATCCGTGCCCAGATTATCACCAAGGCCGATTTCTACGGCCCAATCATGAAGCTTTGCATGGACAAGCGCGGCACTCTCATCGGCCAGCATTACATAACCACGGACCGCGTGGAGCTGAATTACGACCTGCCGCTTTCAGAGGTTGTCTTTGACTTCTACGATAAATTGAAGTCCATCTCAAAGGGCTATGCTTCATTCGATTACCATGTGACGGACTTCCGCCCGGCGCGTCTTGTGAAGCTGGATATACTGCTAAACGGCGACCCTGCCGATGCCCTTTCGACGCTCATCCACGAAGACCACGCCTACGATTTCGGCCGGAAAATCTGCCTGAAGCTGAAGGACCTGATTCCCCGCCAGCAGTTCGACATTGCCGTTCAGGCGGCTATCGGCGCAAAAATCATCGCCCGCGAGACCGTTCGCCAGGTGCGTAAGGACGTGACCGCCAAGTGCTACGGCGGCGACGTAACCCGCAAGCGCAAGCTGCTGGAAAAGCAGAAGGAAGGCAAGAAGCGCATGCGCCAGATAGGTACCGTCCAGGTCCCCCAGAGTGCCTTCATGGCGGTTCTTAAACTGGATTAGACGACGAAGGTCACGAAAACGTGCCAAAACGTGACCGAGACCGTAAACTCTGACGACGAAGGTCACGAAAACGGGTGTTTTCGTGACCTTCGCTGTAAGTAGGAGATACGCTCGCTTCGCTCGGTATGACAAACTATTTCGCGTACAGGTTCAGTATGGTCTCGTAGAGTTCCTGCTTGCCGGAAGCGGCTACGGGCTCGCCGGCCTGAAGGGCATACTGATACAACTCTTCCAGGGTAGCCTTACCTTCTTCGAACTTCTTGCCGAGGCCGGAGTCAAAGCTGGCGTAGCGGTCGGCGACCATCTTTGGCAGGGGGCTTTCCTCAAGCACTGCGGCTGCGTTAAGCAGGGCGTGGGCCATGGCGTCCATGGCGCTGATGTGGGCGATGAAGATATCCTCAGGGTCGGTGGAGCTGCGGCGCAGTTTCGCATCGAAGTTTGTACCGCCGTCCTTGAAGCCGCCGTTACGGATAATCTGCATCATGGCCTGGGTGAGGTCGTACGGGTCTACGGGGAACTGGTCGGTATCCCAGCCGTTCTGGGCGTCGCCGCGGTTGGCGTCGATGCTGCCAAGGAAGCCGTTGTCCACAGCCACGGTGAGTTCGTGCTCGAAAGTATGGCCAGCCAGGGTGGCGTGGTTAACCTCAATATTCACCTTGAAGTCCTTGTCCAGACCGTTGGCGCGGAGGAAGCCAATCACGGTCTCCGTATCAACGTCGTACTGATGTTTGGTAGGTTCCATGGGCTTCGGCTCGATAAGGAAGGTACCCTTGAAGCCATGAGCGCGGGCGTAGTCACGGGCTGCGGTAAGCATCTTGGCCAGGTGGTCCTTCTCGCGCTGCATCTGGGTGTTCAGCAGGGTGTAATAGCCTTCGCGTCCGCCCCAGAACACATAGCTGGTGCCGCCAAGCTTGATGGTAGCGTCGATGGCGTTCTTAATCTGGACGGCTGCGCGTGCAACGATATCGAACTGGGGGTTGGTTGCTGCGCCGTTCATGTAGCGCTTGTTGCCAAACACGTTGGCGGTGCCCCAGAGGTTCTTGATGCCCGTCTCCTTCATCTTCTCCAGAAGGTAGTCGGTGATGTCTTTCATGCGGGCCTCGTACTCGGCGATGTCTTCGCAGTCTTCAATAATGTCCACGTCGTGGAAGCAGAAGTAGCCGATTCCAAGCTTCTGCATGATCTCAAAGCCAGCATCGGCCTTGGCGCGTGCGCGGCAGTAGGGGCATTCGCCCTTGTCCCACTCGTAGGAGCGGGTCTGTCCGCCGAAGGGATCGGCCGAAGCCTGACCCAGCGTGTGCCACCAGGCCATTGCAAATTTGAGCCAGTCTTTCATGGGTTTGCCCATGACGATGCGTTCTGCATCATAATAGTGGAAAGCAAGGGGATTCTTGCTCTCAACGCCCTCAAAGGCGATTTTCCCGATATTCGGGAAGTACTCTTTTGCCATTTTTATTTAGTTATTATCGATTTCCACCTTTCGTATGCCTCGCGGTATTCGGCCTCATGGTCGGGGGTTACGAGCGCCAAGCGTTCCAGCGAAGCAAAGGCATCGCGGTTGTCCTTGTATATTCCGGCTCCGATGCCAGCGCCCTTGGCCGCACCAACAGAGCCGTCGGTATCGTAAAGTTCTATCACTGCACCACTTACGCCTGCAAGGGTTTCGCGGAAAATGGGCGACAGGAACATGTTGGCGTTCCCCGCGTGGATTTTGTCCACCTTCAGGCCCATCTGCTGCATTATCTCTATTCCATATTGGAAGGAGAACACAATGCCCTCCTGCGCGGCACGAATTATATGACTGGTACTGTGACGGTTAAACTGCAAACCATGTATGCTGCAGCCCGTTTCGCGATTCTCCAGCATCCTCTCGGCTCCGTTGCCGAAAGGAAGAATGCTTACACCCTCACTGCCTATCGGTGCCTGGGCTGCCAGGCGGTTCATGTCGACATAGCTGATGCCTTCGGGGGCGACGTTACGGCGTATCCAGGAATTCAGGATGCCGGTGCCGTTTATGCACAGCAGCACGCCCAGACGTGGATCCGCCGCCGTATGGTTCACGTGAGCGAAGGTGTTCACGCGTGAGAGAGGGTCGTAATTCACCTCGCCGATAACACCGTACACTACGCCGGAAGTGCCTGCGGTAGAGGCGATTTCGCCGGGATTGAACACGTTCAGGCTCAGGGCGTTGTTGGGCTGGTCGCCGGCACGGTAGGTAATGGGAATGCCTTCCGGAAGACCCAGGGCCTTTGCAGCCTCCGCAGTAAGCGTTCCCTGCACGCCGAAGGTGGGCCTCCTTTGAGGAAGTATGGATTCGTCGAAGCCGAAGTAATCCAGAAGCTCCGCGCTTGGTTTATCGGCCTGGAAATCCCAGAAAATGCCTTCCGAGAGGCCGCTGACGGTGGTACAGACGCTGCCGGTCAGGCGCATGGCGATGTAGTCGCCGGGAAGCATTATCTTCCAGATGCGCTCGTACAGCTTCGGCTCGTTTTCCTTTACCCATGCCAGCTTTGCGGCGGTAAAATTGCCGGGCGAGTTGAGAAGATGGCTCAGACACCATTCGGCCCCGAGAGCCTCGAAGGCTTTCCCTCCGTAAGGAACCGCCCTGGAGTCGCACCATATTATCGCAGGCCGAAGCACGTTCATGTCCTTGTCCACGCAAACCAGGCCATGCATCTGGTACGATATGCCTATGGCTTTGACGTCCCGGGCGTCCGCTCCCCTTTCCGATGCCTGGGCCAGCACGTCGGCTGTGGCAAGCTTCAGGTTGCCCATCCACATGGCGGGATCCTGTTCGGCCCAGCCGCTATGATGCGAAATGATGGGAGCTTCCTGCTTAGGGTAAAAAGCCGATGCCAGGCACTTGCCGCTCTGGGCATCCACCAGTGACGCCTTCACGGAAGAACTGCCTATGTCGTAGCCAAGGAGATACATTGGTTAAATGGTTTTAGCTTAACGGATGCAAATTTATAAAAAAAAAAGGAAAACCAATAGATTCTCCCCTTTTTTTTGATTTTGCCGATTTTTATAAGCCTCGCGAGAACTTGCCGCTGTAGGCGCTTGAGCCGTTCATTTCAAACTTCCAGTAGTCCGCCACCTTGCCGTCTTTCATTACGTCAAGGTAATAAATGCCGGTAAGGACATCCCATCCGCCATTGGAGCTAGAGATGCGGTCTGATACTCCGTAAGACACCACGGCGTCCGTACGGAACAAGCACGAGTAACCATTATCCTCAGTGCGGTTGCCTTCGAGGGTGATATTCCAGTTGAAATGCCCCTTCTGCCCGCTTTCGGCCCCGCGCTCAAGCGTCATGGATATATTAGTGGGAAAGCAGGAACTGTCCCCGAATACGTAGTCGCCGTTATATATTGCGCTCCACCTGTTTTCACCTATACATTCCATCATGAGCCCCTGAAGGGGGTTGGGATACGGCTTTACGGTCCATATCGTCCCCGGGGTACAGAAGTCCCATCCTGAAAAGTCGAACTGGGTAGTACGGTGGTGATAATCCGCATTCACCTCGAGGGCATCTTCGAAAAGGTTAAGAATGTCGGTTGCCAAATTGTCCACTATGCACATCATGTAGGCCCTGGCGTAGACATTGTCTTTGGATTTGTCGCCAATCGCACCGTCACTCTCTCTCTTGCTGCATGAAGAGAATACGGCAAGCGCGGCTGCGAGTATAACTATATACTTTTTCATGGTTCCTAAAATCTATAACCAATGCCCAGACGGGCGCCTTTTACTACATTTCCCCAGCAAAATTCGCAATTGCCGTAGACAGTTTTACCCGCCCATTCGAAGCCGATGGGAGTTATGTCCCAGGCAAATGCTACCGGCTCCTTGCCGCCCTGAAGGCGGAACCGTGCACCGGCGGCAAGCTTTGCATACAGGCGGAAGTGCTCCGCGCTGGGGATGCAGAACTTTACCTCGGGCAAGGCATACAGGTTGTCCACCCTCTCCCCTCTTGTTACCCGGCCATCTATCAGGTAAGTTGTTGTGCGGTAATAACCCGCATACGAAATCTGGCCGCCCAGTTTTAGGAAACCGAGAAGCTTATAGTTATAACCAAGGGTAATAACCGGTGTGACACTGTTCTGCACATGGGGTTCATAAAGGACTGACAGTTCCGGCCTGTCATAAGAGCTAGAAGCGGCCGACATGGTAAGGTCGGCGCCGAAGAAGCCGACGAAGAGGTTGAATTCATGCCGTTTTTCCCGTACAGGGCCATCCGTTTCCTGGGCTGACGCACCCTGTGCTCCAAAAGCCAGAGCTACGGCGGAAAACAGGATTGCAAGTCTTTTCATACAAAAAATGTTTTCTTGTAATAGATGCGCAAAGTTAGGTAAACGTGCCGATAAAAGAAAAATTTTCCAGTCCAGAAAATTATTGCTATCTTTGCAAGCTTTCACGAGTTGGGAGCAAAACGCTAATTATTAATTTTTAAACAAACAGATTCACAATGGCTGTTAAAATCAGACTCCAGCGCCACGGAAAGAAGAATTTCGCATTCTTCCACATTGTAGTGGCCGACTCCCGCGCCCCGCGCGACGGTAAGTTCATCGAACTCCTTGGTTCCTACAACCCCAACACCAACCCTGCAACCATCGTCCTCAACGGCGATAAAGCTCTTGCATGGCTCAATGTTGGTGCCCAGCCCACCCTCACCGCACGCCGCATCCTCTCCTACGAGGGTGTCCTCCTCCGCAAGCATCTTGCCGAGGGCGTAGCCAAGGGTGCTCTCACCCAGGCCCAGGCCGACGCCAAGTTCGCCGCCTGGAAAGCCCAGAAGGACGAGAAAGTAGCCGCCAAGAAGGCCGGCCTCAAGAACGAGGCGATCGCCAAGGCCCAGGCCGCCAAGAAGGCCGAAGCCGAGGTTAACGAAGCCCGTGCAAAGGCCATCGCCGCCAAGAAGGCCGAGGCAGAAGAAGCAGCCCGCAAGGCCGCCGAAGAAGCTGCTGCTGCAGCCGCCGCCGAAACTGTGGAGACTCCCGCAGAATAAGCATGCTGCAAGTAGCCAAGGTACTGAAATCCAACGGGACAGAAGGCGAACTTCTGATCAGTTTTCTGGAAATAGCCCCGGAAGATATCGACCTCCAGGAACCGGTATTCATCTATTTCGATGGACTGCCGGTTCCTTATTATTTTGAGTCATTCACTCCGCGCGGCACTTCCCGCGCCCTGGTGCGCCTGACCGGCGTACGTTCCCTTAAAGACGCCGACGAACTTGCCGGCCGCGAAGTCTTCGCCGACTACTTCGAAGAAGAGTCCGATGAAGACCTCGTAGGCTGTACGGTCATTGACGCTGCCTCAGGCGCTGTTGTCGGCACCGTCTCCGACTACGAAGATATCCCAGGCAACCTCTGCATCTGGGTCCGGCGCACTCCCCCGCAACCCGCCTCCGGCGCTGCCGCGGCCGCTTCTTCAGCCCCCGGCGACGAAGTCCTCCTCCCTCTCCACGAGGACCTGATCCACGCCACGGACCCTTCGGCCCGAACAATCACCCTCACCATTCCAGAAGGGTTGATATAACGCCCTTGTCACGTAACCGCCTGATTAACAGGCTATTGCTAGAATCATGTCTGCTCCATTTGCGCAGACATGATTCTGGGAAGTGCTTGATTATCAGCCGATTGCGTTAAGCGGCTGCGCTGCCGACGGCAACAAAAAACCCGGCTACCGAAGGGCCGGGCGACGAGTCTGTATGTGACGAAGCCTTAGTCCAGGCCGCCGTGGAGAGCGTAATCGGCCTTGACTTCTTCGTAGAAGGCGGCTTCGGCGGTTTGCATGTAGGGGACCAGCCAGATAAAGCCGATGCAGCAGGTGAGGAGGCAAAGGATTATCCAGCCGATGAAGCTCAGATACAGCCAGAAGAGGTCGAACTTGTGACCTTTCATCATCATGCGGCTGCGGTGGATGGCTTCGGAAGAGCTGAGTTCGGGATTATCGTCCAGGATGTACTTGGTCATGGAATAGGAGAAGGCTTTGATGATGCCGGGGATGACCAGTAGGAGGGTCCAAAGGAAGGTGAAGATGCCGACGAGTATCATACCTCCGACCTTACGCCAGTAGTTAGAGAAATTAAAGGTGTTGCCAAGGAGGTTATCGTCGCCGAAAGCCAGGAGCTTGCGGAATGCGTTCACAAAGCCGATCTCCAGGGGGATCAGTATGAAGAATTCAAGGAGCACGGTCAGGGTTGATACGCTTCCCATGTTTTTAAGCAGGCTTGCCATTTCGGCAGGGGTTGCGCTGGGCGATACCTCATGAAGGGCCGAATAAACGGACATAGGACCAGATACTACCAGCACTATCAGAATGAATACTACGGTTGCCAGAACGGCGGCGCCCCAGTTTCCGTTAAGGGCGGCAAGGGCGGCATTCTTGAAGTCTTGATTGGTTTTCATCGCTTTTTCGTATATAAACTATTGACAAATTTACGCATTTTTCAGATATTTGTAAAAATTAACGCACAGAATTATGACTTTAATTATTGTAATCGCCATTGTCGCCGTGCTTGTATTGTGGGGTGTCTCCATCCAGAACAAGCTTGTCAAGAGCGACGAAATCTGCAACAATGCCCTTAAGCAGATCAACGTACAGCAGATGAGCCGCTACGATGCCCTCAAGGCCCTTGTAAAGCTCACCCGCGAGTATGCCGCACACGAAGCAGACGCTTTCCAGAAAGTCGTGGAAGGTCGTAAGATTACATCTTCCCCTGCTCCCACCGCCGCAGAAATCAATGCCAACGAACAGGCTCTGCAGGCCATGTCGGCAAAACTTATCGCCGTAGCGGAAGCCTATCCCGAACTCAAGGCCAACACCACATACCAGCAGACCATGACGGACGTTAAGGCCTATGAAGAAAACGTACGCCTGTCCCGCATGACCTTCAACGACACCGTCACCCGCTTCAACCAGCAGGTCCGCGTATTCCCCGCTTCCGTGATTGCCGGAATGCTTGGTTTCAATAAGCGCGACTACCTGGCCGACGATGTCTCCAAAGCCGAATTCCCCGATTTTTAACAGCGCGGAATAAATTTTAGACAAAAAGTTTTTGGGATTTCAAAAAAGCTTGCTATCTTTGCAGTCCCAAAACAAATGCGGGCGTGGTGAAATGGTAGACACGCCACTTTGAGGGGGTGGTGGGCATTAGCCCGTGTAAGTTCGACTCTTATCGCCCGCACAAAAAATCCAGACCGTCAAGGCCTGGTTTTTTTGTTATATCCCCGCTCAGCAGGCCAGCATCGTAATCGGCTCAGAATCAAGCACTTCCCAGAATCATGTCTGCGCAAATGGAGCAGACATGAAACCAGTAACAACCTAATAATCAAGCTGTTAAGAAAAGGCAAAAACAGGCTATGACACCTTGATGCAGAGCATGGTGAGGTCGTCGCTGGGTTCGGCGGTGCCGACATGCTGGGCGACGGTGATACGGAGGCGGGAGATGAGCTCTTCGGCGGTGGTGAAAGGAGCGGAGGCGATGGCGGCCATCATGCGGTCGTTGCCTAGCTCTTCGTGGAAAATGTTTTCGGCTTCGTTGAGGCCGTCGGTGTAAAGGAGCAGCGGAGTGTCCTTAAACGAATCTATTCTCTGGCCTTGGAATTCGAGGCCGGCCGATATGCCGATTGGTGTATTGGGCAGGCAGTCCAGGAAGCGGGGGCCTCCGTCAAGTACCACAGGCGGGTTGTGTCCGCAGTTGCAGTATTCCAAAACGCCGGAAGACAGGTCTATCACGCCAAGGAACATGGTGACAAACATCAGTTCCTCGTTATTATCGGCCAGGGTGTCATTGATGTAGCGGGCAACCTCGGAGGGAGGAAGGCCCTGCTGTGACAGAAGCCTGTAGAGATTACGGGCAACGGCCATGAACAGGCTGGCAGGGACGCCCTTGCCGCTTACGTCGCCGATGCAGAAGTACAGCTTTTCATTCTGGATGAAATAGTCGTAAAGGTCTCCGCCCACTTCCTTTGCAGGAGTTATGGAAGCGAAAAGGTCGATGTCCTTGCGGTCAGGGAAAGGAGGGAATACCCGCGGAACCATGCCCATCTGGATATTGCGGGCTATCTGCAGTTCGCCTTCTATGCGCTCCTTCTTGGCGGTGGTTTCGGTCAGTTCCTTAATATAATTGACCAGTGACGACTGCATGAAGCGGAACGAGCGGTTAAGTACGCCTATCTCGTCCTGGCGGCGGGTCTGTGGAATCAGATTGTCGAAATGGCCTGATGCGATTTCTTCGGCCTGCGAGGCAAGATCCCTGAGGGGAGAAAGGTGATGGCGGATTATCCGGGCAAAAAGCGCAAACATCAGCAGCAAGCCTACAAGCACAATCAGAACGACAATCGTCTGGAAATGGATGAAACTTCCAAAGATGTCTTTCTCCGTGCATACCAGGCCTACGCTCCAGCCCGTGGTCATCATCGGCTTGTAGAAGACGTAGTAGGTATTGCCGTCCCGCGTGAACTCACCCATGCCTTCCTTCCAGCTCACCATGTCCTGCCCCAGCTGCCAAAGTTCCGGCTGCGGGTCCACGAGGCCATCGGTAAAAATGGTCTGATAGAACAGCAGCTCCGGATTGGGATGTACCAGGAAAGTGCCGCCGCGGCTTATCAGTATGGAATATGAATTTGGGTATGGCTTTACATGGGAGATGGTTTCGGACAGCCATTCCAGCGAAATATCCAGTGAAAGCGACCCGATGAAACTGTCGTCCTTGCTTGTGAGCGGCCTGCAGTACGAAACCGACATCTTCGAGTCCATGCTGCCGTCGTCGGCTTCTTCCTGGTCCGTGTATGGCTCGGTCCAGCACGACTGGTTCAGGAGTTTGGGGAGCAGATACCATTCACGGTAGAAATACTGGTATTCGTCGTTCCCTTCCTGCTGTGAGAGTACGGTATTATCCACCCTGTTGGAATAGCAGGAGTAATACAGGCCCTCAGAAGGATAAAAATACGGCTCGAATGATATGGAGCAGCCGTTCAGGATGCTGTTCGAGAGAACGACCTGCCGGGAGTATTCCATCATCTTTTCGGGCTTGTCGATGTCTGCGTAAATCTGCCATTCCAGGTTATTGGCAATGATTTCAATATCTTCGAGGATGCTGTTTACGCGAAGGACGGTGTTGTCCAGTTCACGGGTTGCGCCTTTGAAAGCTTCCCTGCGCACGGCATCGCGGGCCACCACGAAAATATAGCCGAGCGCGGCCAGGAACACGGAAGCAGCAAAGGCTACAGTCCACATACTGAGCCTGGCCGACAAGGAGCGCCTGAATATTCCGACAGGCTTTTTCATCGGCTCAGCTGATTAATGGTTAACGGAGCCGAAAGCAAACCGACGCGGAGCATGACCTCGCATGCCAGATTGAACATATCTTCGCGAAGCTTGAACTCACGTTCCCCCGAGTCCGGATCCAGCTGGAGCCGCAGCACTTCCTGGAGCATCAAGCCCTGAATTATGCGGTTCGTAGCTATGTTGTTCTTCTTAACGTAATCCATTACCATGTCCAGGGCTTCGTCCTGATGTTCCGCCGCATATTCCCATCCCCTGCGGCTTGCACGGGCAAATCGTTCTGCTGAGTCGGAATGCTTTTCATAAAACTCCCGCGTCACGTAAAGGCCGTCTTCCTGGACGTTGTAACCGTGTTCAGAGAAACGGAAAACAGACTTTTCGTCAGGTTCAATGCCGGATTCACGTATATGAAGAAGCTCGTTGTAGTACATTGCAAGGGCTGCATCTACTGCACCAGCCACAAAGATGTTCACAACGTCCGCCGCTTCGACGAACTTGTAATCCAGGCCCAAGTCCTTTGCGACGCAGAACGCCAGCTGGTTGTAGCCAGAGCGCCAAACGGCAAGGGTTGCCCCTTTCATCTGAAGAGGATCGCCCCCGAAGCGGGAAACAATCAGAAGGCCGCTGTTCATAGACGTCTGAAGGATGTTCACAAGCTGAATGCCTTTGTCCGCCAGTTCCATAGCCTGGGGAAGCGTAAGGGTGGTTATGACATCCGGATTTGCGGTGATTCTGTCTTCTGGTGCGCGTGTCCCGTTATGATGGACGATTTTCACGTCGAGCCCTTCATCGGCATAAAAGCCCTTTTCCTGAGCAACGTAATAACCGGCGAACTGCGCCTGGGCCATCCACTGCGGAGTAAAGACAAGCTTCTCCTTTTCCTGGCCGAAAAGATGGAGACAGACAAGCGCCGCCAGGGCCGATATTAAAAACCTCCTTGACATCAAAAGGCAAATATACGAAATTTTTTGACTATCTTTGCAGCCGGTTATTAGTAGTATATTATGAAAATAGTTTTTGCAACGGGCAATCCCGGGAAACTGCGTGAGGCAGCCGAAATCCTGGGCGAAGGTTTTGAGCTCGTTACTCCCGCCCAAGTGGGCATCACGGAAGAAATCCCCGAAAACGGAACGACATTAAGGGCCAATTCGCTTCAGAAGGCCAAATATATATGGGAACGCACGCATCTCAACTGCTTCGCCGACGATACGGGCCTGGAAGTGGACATCCTTGGCGGCGCTCCCGGCGTGGAAACCGCTCGCTATGCCGGAGAGGACAAAAACCCTTCGGCCAACATCAAAAAACTCCTCTCGGAGATGGCCAGGCGCGAAAAAGAAGCCGCAATGGCCCGCACTAACGGCGTTACCACATCCAAGGCAACCCGCAACGCTCGGTTCCGTACTTCTGTAACTCTGATCCTGGATGGAGAGTACCACTTCTTCGACGGGTTGATGGAAGGCCGAATCGCCCTTTCACCCTACGGGAACGGCGGCTTCGGCTATGATCCAGTGTTCATCCCCGAAGGGTACGACGTAACGGCGGCGCAGCTTTCCGAAGAAGAGAAGAACGCCATTTCTCACAGGGGCAAAGCCCTGAGAGCAATGGCGGAGTTCCTGAAGAAATGACAGGAGATTCCACAGAGCTGATAGTACTTGGTACCACGAAGGTGGGAGAAAGCGGCATTGTCGTACACACGCTTTCACGCGAATACGGCAGGCGGGGCTTTCTGGTCCGCTCCGGCAAAAAAGCGGGCATGGCGCTATTCCTGCCCATGAACGTGCTTGAGGCCGATGTGGTGGAAACCCCAAAAAGCGACCTCTGGACTATCAGGAACATCAGCCTGAAGGAGGGGCTCACCTCCGTAAGGGAAAACCTGTACAAGAATACCATGACCCTATTCCTGGCCGAAGTCCTTTTCCGCACCCTGCGGGAAGGGATGGCCGAAGACGGTCTGTACGAATGGTGCATCGGCTCGCTCCTTGCCTTGAACGCCATGGAAAGCGATTTTTCCAACTTTCCCGTAAGGTGGCTCATGGAACTTGCGGGTGCGATGGGCTTTCGGCCAAGTTTCGACGACATAGCCCCCTTTGCAAAGGAGAACCTTAAGGAAATGAAGCTTCTGCTTAACGCAGATTTCAGCGAAAGCATGCTCATTCCCCTTAACGGAGCCACCCGTAATGCCCTCTGCGAGGAACTTCTGCAGTACCTTTCATATCACACGGAATACCCTGTTCAGATAAAATCGCTTTCTGTCCTTCGAGAGCTGTATAAGTAGCGCTTTTTTTCGTATCTTTGCAGCGCTAACCATGCACTGACCAATGAAAAAAGCCATTCTTTGCGCTCTGGGGGTATTCGCCGCCTGCTGCCTGGCATCGGCCCAGGTGGAGTATGTGTTCGTGGACATGAGGGGAAGCTTCAGCGAAACCATGGAAAAGACGGACGGGAAAACCGTCTTCAACAGCAATCTCCTTGGGGAACACCTCAACCTTAACATAAAGGGTAAGCTCACGCCCAGCCTTACGTACTGCCTCAGGCAGCGCTTCACAAAGCCCTTATACAGCCCCGACAATCCGCTGAACGCGACGGATATCCTCTCCCTTACCTGGGACATAACCCCCAAGTGGAGCATCCAGGGAGGCAAGCTTCCAGTAACCGTAGGCGGTTTCGAATGGGACGAAACGCCCATCGACCTTTATTACTGGAACGATTTTGCCAACAGCATTTATCAGGTCTATGCGCTTGGCGGCGCGGCAATGTACCGGCCAGCCGAAGGCCAGATGATTCAGCTGCAGGTGACCCAGTCGCTGCTTGCCAAAGGAAAACCGGACATATGGCACGTTTCACTTGGCTGGTACGGACACTTCACCTCCTGGTGGGACACTATTTGGGCTGTTAACTATATGGACGACGAGTACCACCACCGCATGGGCTATGCAGCCATGGGAAACCGCTTCCACATCGGCCCGGTGCAGCTGGACTGGGATTTAATGTATAGGCGCAGCCTTATACAGAAGACTGCAGGGCTGGACTGGAGCACCGTTGTCAGGCTCTCGGTGAAAGCCGGTGAAAAATGGAATATCTTCACGAAGGGCGGCTTCGACATGAACGACGCCTCCAATGTGGATCCGGACGGCGTTGCATACGACCTTACCGTCGCGCCTGGAAAACGCCATTCCTTCCTTGGGGCCGGCGCGGAATTCTTCCCCCTCGGAAACCGCGACCTCCGCTTCCACGCACTTGCATTGGCGAATAATTCCACCCGCACCGTAGAGTTCCTTGCAGGTATAACCTTCCGACTTTACATCGTCAAATGAAAAACAAACGCATTCAGCGCTCTACAATAGAGGCACTGGTCCTGCTCGCAACGCTTGTAGTCGTGTTTACCCTTCTTGGCTCACGGATGGGCAGCGGCAACATGCTCAAAACTATTATGAACACGGCGCACGACCTGCTTCTGAACACCGTGTTTTACCTTATGGGTATAACGGTGCTCACGGGCGCTCTTTCCAAATTGATGTCCGAGTTCGGCGTTGTAAATCTGCTGGAGAGGTTCCTGAGGCCGCTTATGAAGCCCCTGTACAACCTTCCTGGTGTTGCTGCCCTTGGTGCGGTCATGACTTTCCTGTCGGACAATCCGGCCATTATCGCCCTCTCTAAAGACAGGAATTTCAGTTCATACTTCAAGAAATACCAGCTCATTTCGCTCACCAATTTCGGAACGGCTTTCGGCATGGGCTTCGTTGTCATGATCACAATGATTGGCTACGGTCAGCTCACAGGAGCGCTGGTAGGACTTTTCGGCGCTTTCTGCGGGTCGATAATTTCCACGCGGATAATGCAGCGGAACTGCCTCAGGGCCTACCCGGAGCTGGATGCGCCCGTGAATGAGGAAGGTGTTACCGAAGAAGTTCAGGACGAAGAGGAAAAGAAGAACGGCATTTTCATGCGCTTCCTCAACGCCATACTTGACGGTGGCAAAAACGGTGTGGAGCTGGGTCTTCAGATTATTCCCGGCGTGCTTATCATCACCACTGCCGTGATTATGATCACTTTCGGCACAGGCCCTTCCGGGGTGTACGACGGTTCCTCTTCACAGGGCGTTCCCATCCTGCCCTGGCTGGCCGGAAAAATTCACTGGGTGTTCGAGTGGCTGTTCGGCTTCACTCACATGGAGCTGATTGCCTTCCCTATGACCGCCCTCGGCGCAGTGGGTGCATCCCTCGGACTCCTTCCCACCTTCAATGCCGCCGGCCTGCTTGATGGTAACGCCATAGCGGTATGCACAGCCATCGGCATGTGCTGGAGCGGCTTCCTGTCCACCCACACCGCCATGCTGGACTCCCTGGGTTACCGCAAAGTAATCTCCAAAGCCATCGGCGCTCACGCCATCGCTGGTCTCTGCGCCGGCATCATCGCCCACTTCACCTTCCTGCTGGTGTCGCTGGTATAATAGGATCACGTTCCGGTCTAGCAGTGAGTTTCGGCCTCCGTCGCTTCGCTTCCCCTCCCACCGGCTTTGCCGGCGGGCCCCTCCCTCTCCAGCCGAGGGTGGCCATGTCGGCCAAAACTCACTGCTAGACCGCCACTCTTACGGTCTCGGGCACGTTTCGGGCCGGTTTCTTTCCCTTCACCGTCATGACCTACGACGACGGTCACGTTAAGCTGCCTTTTCTTGTCCTTCGTCGTCGGGGTGCGCCAGGTCTGAAGCTAAGACGTCGCAGGTCTGCGGACGAAGACACGCTGTTTACACAAAAATAGCTGTTTTTGTGTAAATGCCGTTTCCCCGGTCACGCTGATTACACAAAATGGGGCGTTTTTGTGTAAATAGCGTGTCCTCTGCAGTTAAGCTGGTAAAAGCTTACGGCTATACGGCTTTGGGGATATCGGCAAAAAGGAGTATATTTGTGCTGCATAATCCTAATACCATGATTGCAGACAGCATTATCGACAGCACTATCCGGGACATTTTCGGCAATATTGCTTTCCAGGCGCAGCCCGAAGGCCTGTACGACCCCTTGCGTTACATGATTTCCATTGGTGGCAAACGCATCAGGCCGCGGCTCTGCCTTACAACGTACGGGATATATAAGAATAGTTTGGGCCCGGAGATTCTGGAACCCGCTGCCGGTCTGGAGGTGTTCCATACCTTCACCCTGATTCACGACGATATCATGGACCACAGCCCCCTCCGCAGAGGCCACGACACAGTATGGAAAAAGTGGTCGGAGGATACTGCCATCCTTAGCGGTGACGTGATGTGCATAGATGCGTATAAACGCATAGCGCAGGCACCCGCAAGCGTGCTTCCGGAAGTGCTGCATCTTTTTTCCAAAACTGCATCAGAGGTGTGTGACGGGCAGCAGATGGATATGGAATTCGAGGACCGCGACATGGTATCCATGGATGAATACATGCAGATGATCGGTCTGAAGACCGGCGTTCTGCTGGCTTGTTCCTCTGCTTTGGGCGCAATTATCGGCGGGGCAGATCCCCAAGCCCGCAAGTGCCTCTACGATTACGGCTATTTGCTTGGCCTGGCGTTCCAGGTGGCCGATGACTATCTTGATGCTTACGGAGACGAAAAGGTTTTCGGCAAGCCGATTGGCGGAGACATAGTGAATGGCAAAAAGTCATGGCTAACAGTCCGGGCTTACGAAAAGGGCGCCGAAGGGCTTCTGGAGGCGTTTTCAGCCCATGATATTGCCCCGGAAGAAAAGATTGCAGCCGTCAAGCGCATTTACGATTCCGTCGGCATTGTCGATGAAGCCCGCGCCGAAATCCATCGGCTCAGCGAAAAAGCAATCGCGAAGGCCGCCGAAGCCGGAATCGACGCCGCAGCCCTTTCCCAACTTGCAGATTTTGCACATTCCCTGCTTGGCAGAAGTTATTGATACTTATGAAAGTCGGACTTTTCATTGACACCTGGTACCCGATGGTTGACGGGGTAATTAAGGTGGTTGACAACTACGCCCGTCGCCTGGTGAAATACTGTGATGTGGTAGTGTTTGCACCAGAGACCCGCGGATACAAAAAGGAAGACGACGATGCTCTCCCGTATAAGGTTATACGCTGCTCGTCCATTCCAATCATAGGCAACGATTACGACTTCCCAACCCCTGTTCTGGATCCGGTTTTCGAAGCCAAGGTGGTGCTGAGCGGTATCGACATAGTACATATCCACTCTCCCTTCACCGTAAGCATGGCGGGTGTGCTGTATGCAAAGCTGAATAAGCTCCCTGTAGTTGCAACGCTGCACAGCCAGTACCGGCAGGATTTTGAGAAGCCGATCAAGTTCAAGCCCGCGGTGGATGTCGCTATGGACGGCATAATGAGGGTGTTCAACGCCTGCGACGAATGCTGGGCCGTGAACTCCGGCATCAAGGAACTGTATCAGAAGGAATACGGCCTCACCGCTCCCTGCAAGGTGCGACTGAATGCCACGGACCACAAGCCGGTTGCAGATCCTTTAGCCGCCGCCCGCGAGGTGAATGAAGCATACGGGATCCCCGCAGATGCAACCGTGCTACTGTTTGTTGGCCGGATCAATTTCATCAAGAACATAGACTTCACCGTGCGCGCACTTGCAAGAGCCAAAGAGCTTGGCCTGAAGAACTTCCGCATGCTGTTTGTGGGCAAGGGCCAGGACGAGGATAAGCTTGAGGAACTGGTTTCCCAGATGGGCTTGAAGGATGAAGTGGTGATGTGCGGCCTTGTGTCCGGCAAGGAAATGCTGGAAAAACTCTATTCCCGCGCCAAGCTGTTCCTGTTCCCTTCGCTCTACGATGCCAACTCCCTTGTTCAGATAGAAGCTGCCTGCCAGGGCACTCCGGCCGTGTTTTTGGAAGGCGCAAAGACTGCCGCCACAGTTACACCCGGCGTCAATGGCCTGGTAGTTTCCCCCGCAACAGAGGATGCCTATGCTCGCGCTGTGATGGATATACTCTCAGATTCTGAAGCCTACTCCAAGTTGTCGGAAGCCGCCCGCCGCGACCTCTACCTCAATTGGGACGACGTGGTCCGCGATGTCTACGCCGACTACTGCCGGTTTGTGGGGAAATAATCATTATCTCCCGACATGATAAAAATCCTGTTCAACCAGATAGGACACGCTATTTACACAAAAACGCCCCATTTCGTGTAATCAGCGTGACCGAGGAAACGGCATTTACTCAAAAATGGCCGTTTTTGTGTAATCAGCGTGACCGAGGCCGCACGGTCTATTCCTCCACCAGCTCGTAGTCCAGGAGTTTCTGCTCCAGGGAGGTGGATTTAACGCGGATGCGGAGGCGGTCGCCAAGGCGGATGGAGCGATGGGTGCGGCGACCCACTGCACGGTAGTGGTCTTCGTCGAAGGAGAAGAAGTCCGAACGGATGGTGCGGTATGGAACCATGCCCTCGATACGTGTGGGCTCTATCTCCACATAAATACCCCATTCGGTAACGCCGGAGACCTGGCCGTCGAATTCCTGACCGATCTTGTCCTGCATGTATTCCACCAGCTTGTACTTGATACTTTCGCGCTCGGCTTCGGCGGCTATCACTTCCCGTTCCGAAGCGTGCTTGCACTGGGCGGAATAGTAATCCGTACTCTGGGAAGGCGCTCCGTCAAGGTACATGGACAGGAGCCTGTGCACCATCATATCCGGATACCGGCGTATGGGCGATGTGAAGTGCGTATAAAAACGGAAGGCAAGACCATAATGACCGATATTGTCCGTGCTGTAGCATGCCTTGGCCATGGAACGGAGGGCCAGGATCTGGATTGCAGCCAGCTCCGGACGGCCCGAAGCATCGATCATGAGCTTGTTCAGGGTCTTGGAAAGATCCTTGCCGCCTTCGACAGGCCCGACTTTATATCCGAAGTGCCCGGCGAAGTCCCGGAGCCCGGCAAGCTTCTCAAGATTGGGCTCGTCGTGAACGCGGTAAACGAAAGTCTTCGCTTTAGCCGAAACCCTGCCGTTCATCTTCCCGCCGGTTGCCACAAATTCGGCCACTGAACGATTTGCGAGCAGCATGAACTCCTCAATGAGCCAGTTGGCTTCACGGGATAACTTCTGATGAACCCCTATCGGTTTTCCGGCAGCATCCACATCCACCTTCATCTCGGGCCGGTCGAAATTCACAGCGCCTGCCGCAAAACGCTTCTTGCGGAACTTCAAAGCAAGGCCGTTAAGCACAAGCACCGCCTCCTTCACTTCAAGAGGAACGATACCACACTCGCTGCCCTGGCCAAACTCCTGCTCAAGAGCAGAAGGCCCGGCATCGATTATGGCCTGTGCAAGGTCGTAGTCGAACCTGTAGTCCGAAATAATATTCGTCCTGCCAAGCCAGGTATCAAGCACCTTCCCGTCGGCGGAAATCTCAAATACGGCCGAAAAAGTAAGTTTTTCCTCGCTGGGTCTGAGCGAACAAAGCTTATTGGAAAGCTTTTCCGGCAGCATGGGAACCGTCCTGTCCACAAGATAGACGGACGTTCCGCGTGCCTGCGCCTCTTTGTCAACCGGAGAATCCGGCTTCACATAGTAAGTGACATCGGCAATGTGAACGCCAACCTCGTAATTTCCGCTTTCCAGTTTGCGGAAGCTTATGGCATCGTCGTAGTCCTTGGCATCGGCCGGGTCGATTGTAAAGGTAAGCACCTTCCGGAAGTCCCGCCTGTGAGCGCGGTCCTTGTCCGTAATCACGTCCGGAATACCGTCGGCGGCGTTTTCCACATTCTTTTCGAAGCGGTAAGGCAGACCGAATTCGGCAAGGATTGCATGCATTTCGGTCTCGTTCTCACCCGGCATGCCAAGGATGTCGACCACATGCCCGTGGGGACCGGCCTCTCCCCTGTCCCAGCCGTCCACTACGGCCGCAACTTTCATACCCTTCTTGCCGCCTTTAGGCACTGGAACGGATATGTCGTATGGCATGGTCTTGGAGCTCATGAGCACCCAGGCCTGTTTGCCAACGATATGCAGAATCCCGACGAAAGGACGGTCCGAACGTTTCAGAATGGCTATTATTTCCCCACTGCGACGCTTGTTGCGGACGTTCTTTTCCTGAGTCACCGCAACCCGTACGGTATCCCCGTGAAGGGCACCGCGGGTTTTGGTGGCTTTCACAAAAACGTCTTCCTCCTCTCCGCCGATGCGCACAAAGACAAAACCCTCGCGCGACATCAGGACCTTTCCCTCGAATTCGGGAACGATTCTGGGCTTTTTATGATTCTTCCTGTTCGGACTGTTCTTCCTGCGGGACATACGCTACCACTCCCCTTCCTTATCGCCGAAGCCTTCAGTATTGCTCTGCTTTTCAGTTACAGTTATGGTGCAGGTGTCGGTAATGCCATCCGCTTCGGCAGTGACAACGGCGGTTCCGGGCTTAAGGCCAGTGACTTCGCCCGAGTAACTCACGCTGATTACAGAACTGTCGGAGACCGTCCACTTGGCCGATTTGGTGGTTGCGTCCTCGGGGCCGATGGTGGCGTGAAGCGTAACGCTCTTGCCTTCCTCAATGGTTGCCGAATGCTGGTCAAGAGTCAGTGACTCCACGGGGACATACACTTCCACTTTGCACTGGGCGGTAATCGATCCGGAGGATGCCTTTATAACGGCATTACCCGAACTCACGGCAGTAATCTTTCCGTTTGCATCCACCTTGGCTACGGAGGAATTGGAAGTACTCCATACAACGGTGGGATCGTCGGCATCAGCAGGATTGACGGTGGCGACAAGAGTGTAAGTCTCACCTCTCTTAAGCTTAAGTGAGGACTCGCTGAGCGTGATTTCCGTAACAGGAGCATTGACCTCAACGTTGCAGCTTGCAGTATGGCCGGAAGCGTTTGCCGTGATTACGGCCTTACCCTTCTTGATTGCGGTAACCACGCCCTTGTCAGATACGCTTGCGACCGAAGCGTCCGAGCTGGACCATACGATGCTCTTATCGGAGGCATCGGCAGGAGTGACGGTGGCCTTGAGCGTGGCTGTATTGCCGCGACCTATCACCAGTGAAGTCTTGTCAAGGGAAATACCCTCCACGGGCATCGTTACAGTCACGGTGCACTGTGCCGACACATTGCCGGAACGCACCGTAATTCGTGCCTGGCCCTTGCCTACGCCGCGGACGGTGCCGTTGGAGTCAACTGTGGCGACATTCTTGTTGGAAGTGCTCCAGGACACAGATTTGTCGGTAGCGTCCTCGGGGCCTACCGTTGCGGTAAGGGTGATTTCCTCGCCGCGGGCGATCTCGCAGGTCTCCGGGCTAAGAGTTATTGTCTCAACCGGGGCTATGACCGTAACTTCGCAGGTGGCGGTGATTTTGTCGGCCTTGGCCGAAATCACGGCCTTGCCGCCCTTCAGGGCCGATACCTTGCCGGATTCGTTCACGCTTGCTACGGAAGGATCCGAACTTGTCCAGGTGACAGTCTTGTCCGTTGCGTTATAAGGCATGACCGTAGCGACGAGGACAAAGCTTGCACCCTTGTTCAGGCTTGCAGTGCTCTTGTTAAGGGTCACGGAGGTCACATGGATGGACTTTTCCTTTACGGTAACTGCGCAGGTGGCAGTGTGGCCGGAAGCCTTCACGGTAATGGTAGCCGTGCCAATCTTCAGGGCCGAAAGATTACCGTCTTTGTCTACCTTAACGACCGAACTACTGGAGCTTGACCAGCTTACGCTCTTGTCAGTGGCATCCTCAGGAAGCACTTTCGCAACAAGAACAGCATTTTCTTCGACTTCCAGGGTAATGCTTGAAGGGTCAATCTCCACGCCCTCAACGGGAACTGTTACTGTGACGTCGCAGGTTGCGGTAATGTCACCAGCTTTGGCCGAAATAACAGCCGAGCCGCCGCCAGTTGCGGTAACCTTGCCGGATGCATCCACGGATGCGACTGCCTCGTCCGAGCAGGTCCAAGTCACCGAAGGTTCGGAGGCGTCGGAGGGCAAAACGGTAGCTACAAGAGTAGCGTTTTCGCCTTTCACAAGGTCCAGGGAAGTCTTGTCAAGCGTAACGGAACTAACCTGAACGAACTTTTTCTCTACGGTAACCTTACATACTGCTGAAACCTCGCCCGCCGAAACCGTAATATCGGCCTGACCGGGCTTCAGAGCAGTCAGAAGACCGTCTTCCACCTTTACCACATCTGGAGCGGAACTCTCCCATGTAAGGGTTTTATCGGTGCTGTCCTCGGGATAAACAGTAGCTGTAAGCTCAAAAGACTGCTCCTCCACAATGACAAGAGCGGTCTTGTTCAGACTGATGGACTGGGCCGGAATTACCACGATAACCTCACAGCTGGCCGAGACATCGCCCGCCTTTGCGCTAATCACGGCAGTACCGGCGGCCAGGGCGCTGACATTGCCAGAGTTGTCCACCGTTGCGACAGCATTGTCGGAGCTTGTCCATGTGACGGTCTTGTCGCTTGCATCGTCAGGGCCCACAGTGGCAGTGATTTTTTCCGTTTCGCCCTTCACAATCTGGAAAGGACTCTCTTTATCCAGAGTTACCGACGTGACAGGGATAAACTTGGTGGAAACAGTAACGGTGCAGGTTCCGGTAATACCGTCGGCCAGGGCCGAAATAACAGCAGTACCTTCGGCCACACCAGTTACCACGCCGCTTGACGAAACCGTTGCGACGGAGGTCATGGACGATGACCACTTTACATTCTTGTCGGCTGCATTGTCGGGGGTCACAACGGCCGAGAGAGGGCTGCTGTCGCCCACATAGATTGCCAGTGTAGCAGGCGAAACTTTCACCGAACTCACTTTAACCTCGCTTTCCTTGTTACAGGAAACAAGCAGGAGGGCAGCGCCTATAATTGCATAAAACAGTTTTTTCATATCCTTGTCCTCCTACTTTACATTGATATATGCGGTGAGTTTTTCCTTCGAAGTCGTTACCTCGACTTTGTAACGCCCCGAATAAATGAGATCCTGGGAACCTGCCGACTGCTGATGCGTGTTTACACTCCCGTTGGGGCTTGTAATAGCCCATTGGGCATCGGTATAGCTGTAATTGCAGTTTTTGAGCAGGAACTGGAACTTATCATTAACCTTGTATGAATCTTTCACGACGATGAAGGCCGCGGGCATAAGGGGCCATTCGGCTATTATGGAACCGTTCTGTGTATAGACCACAGGTATAACCTCTGTTTCTCCATCACGCACAAACACCACCCTCATGCAATCGCCGAAGCCCGGCGCATTCGCAAAAGTGAAGTCGATCTTAATCGAAGAAATGGAGTTCCCGGAGGCCAATGGACTGGATGAGAAGTTCTTGAGGAGCTCCTCCTGCAGAACTTCGCCGCCGCGGCTCACATGCTGCACCCAGGCTTTGCCGTTAAATGACTTGGCTCCAACATTAGCAATGTTCTTAACCGTAACGGATACAGATTCTCCTTTGGCCGGGGTACGGTCTCCGCTGCCAAGGCTGATTCCGCCGGCGTTCTCAAAACCAAGAGTGCCGGTATTATAATCGTAATGCTCGGCCGGATACAGGTTGATAAGGGCTTCAAGGTAGTCGTCGAAGGTGTACTGGGAATCTACATCCTGGGAGTATGCATGGTAATAGCCGTTGCAGTCGCCGCCCCAGCCCATGTTGAAATGGAATACGGTTTCGTCGTTGTAGGTGCCGTAACCGTCCACGACGTATGCGTGGCCGGCGTCATTTCCCCAGCTGCCTACCGAATAGCCGCAGAACAGGAAGGCGCGCTTTTGGGCTTCGTCTTTAATTGCATTTATCCATTTTTCACGAGTGGTATATGCCCCTTCACCCATGTAAATAATCTTCGCATCAGTGCTATAGCCCATGTATTTTGCCATCAGCCTGGGAATCTGATTACTGTATGCACCGGTGCCGCCGTAACTTGAGCTGTTGAAGCCGGCCTGTACCATTACGCCAACGTCATAAACCAGATGAGCAAGGTTGGTCTTTACCGGATCCTTGGCATTGTAGAACTGGGTAGGTTTTTTGAGCTCTCTCATGCCATCCCAGTCATATTCCGTAGTGAGCTCGTACCCTTCAATCTTGACGTTCTTATTGTTGCCGGATGTGTACGAATAGGACGGAAGGGTTCCCGATCCCTTTACCGGATAGCCGTGATGCACCATCACTTCTGACAGCGCCAGAGGCAGGCAGCCACAGATGGAACGGCTTCCCTGCCCGGAAACTGTAGGGCAAAGAAGGTTTGCAGGATCGGTCTGATTCCAGTTCACGGTGAAAAATTCTTCGTGCTTGTCGGTTACCTGGCTTGAGGGCAGGCCTCCCACCTTTGTATCCATAAAAGCATCCCATCCGGCCTGGACATAAGCCTTTTCTCTCTTGGTGGGGGTTCCCTTCATGATGGTGCGGCACTCGCGGGCGATGTGCTCCAGCCACCATTTAACGTTGTCCGGCATGTCTTCCACGACGAAATTGTTCTCGAAGGAGAAGCCCAGGACAGGCCTGACTTTATCGTCGGCTGCGACAATCACGAAACCGCCGTCCGGGTGTGTGACGATGTAGAAAGCGTCGTTCTCATATATGACCTTGAGGTCTTCCTCTCCGGCTTTGGTCATGGGCTTTTCGGGAGCCATGAACTTATACGCTACGTCCAGTGCTTTAGTGCGGGAAACGGGGCCGGCCGAAACGGCAAGTGTAAGGCCCAGAAGGGCGAAAATGCTTGTAAATATCTTCTTCATGGCTTAGTCCTCCAAAGAAACGATGAATCCCTGGCCGCTGCCGGACACCAGCCATGCGGCCGATGCGTCCTTTTTGACAACGGTCCATTTCTGCGCATCTGTGCTGCGACCGCCTTCCCTCATGCTGTCAAGGGTGGCATCGTATACGCCGCCTACTGAAATGTTGTAGGGCACTGTAAGGCTGAAAGCAAAACCGTCTTCCCAGTTCTGCACACGCGTGGTGCGGGTGCCTCCCTGTACGGACGCCACAGAAAGCTGGTCGCTGTCGGAATCAAATGTCCTGGACGAATCCATGCTTCCCTGTGATGCTCCGGTATTGGAATAGGGGCCGAAGGCTTCGGCCTTTAGGAAAACGCCCTTGTACTGGGCCGAGTAGGAAATAGAAGGCATGGTAAGGATGGTGGAACGGTCAACCACATTGGATGCCGACGCCTTGGCGCTCTTAATCATGAAATTGCCGTCAGTGTCTTCAAGAATCACGGAAAAACCTTTGCCGAACACTCCCGGTGGTACCATCACGTAGAACTGACGGTCCTGGCTTCCGCCGCACGCAAGGCTCACGGAGCTTTCGGCCGAGGGGTCCATGGAAAGGACGGGCTCCCCGCTGGCAAAGGTAATGCTGCCACTTCCGGAAAGTGCCTCGCCGGATGCAGACTGGAGGGTGATTCCGCGAAGGTTCTTGGCACCGCTGTACTTGATGGAAACAGCACCCAGCACATTCTTGAAATCGATGCTGGAAATGGACGGTGCACTTGCAACAGCAAGGGATGCACCTGCGCCGAAGCTGCCGCTGGCATGGCCCTGTTCCGCGGGAAGGGTAACGGACAGAGTGATTCCATCCAGTTTCACGGCCGACGATGCAGGATATACCGCGTAAAAAGGCCCGAAGCCGGAAATGGCATTCCCGGTGAACTTGCCTTTTACCGTTCCGGCCGACGAAGTCTGCAGGGTGTATTCCACTCCGGAAGGATTATCGGCATTGAAAACTTTAATCTTGTCGCCTTCCTGCCATACGACCTTGCCGCCGGAGGCAAGGGCGGTCTTTGACAGTTCATCCTGGTCCAGCGACGCCGAAATGACGATTTGTCCCAGGGTGCGTCCCTGGGCGGAAACGTCAGGGCGTTCCTCACGGAAGGAGGCTTCCTCTACCCTTTGGCAGGACACCATGGCCAGGGCCAGGACGGTTGCCGATGCAAGGGCTGTTAGTGTGCGTTTTTTCATATTCATACCTTAAAATTATTCACGCATATTCTGACAAAGGTACATAAAAATTAGCAAATAAAAAAATGGACAGTTCTGCCGTTTTTTCATTAACTTTGTAGATTGAATAAAACGATTAAGCTAACTATGACCCGTAGACTCCTCTATCTGCTTGTGACTGGCGCACTTACGTTCCTTTCCTATGCTTGTTCGGAAAAGACGCCTAAGTACAAAGACCCATCCCTCTCAAGCGAAGTCCGCGCGGCCGACCTCCTGTCCAGGATGACTCTGGAAGAAAAACTCGGACAGCTTATATGCCCTTACGGCTGGCCCATGTACGAGAGAGTTTCGGACAGCGAAGTCACCATATCTGACAAATACCGCGACTTTATCAAAAACCAGCACGGTGGCATGCTCTGGGGCGCTTTCAGGGCCGATCCATGGACGCAGAAAACCCTTGAGAACGGCCTCAACCCAGCACTCGCGGTCAAGGCATACAACGCCTTCCAGCACTATGCAATAGACTCCACTCGCCTGGGTATTCCCATAATCCTGGCCGAAGAAGCCCCTCACGGGCACATGGCAATAGGCACCACCGTATTTCCCACTTCCATCGGCCTCAGCTCCACTTGGGATACAGATCTGGTGAAGCATGTCGGGGAGGTTATCGGCACCGAACTCATGGCAGTTGGCGGGAACATCGGCTACGGACCTGTCATCGACCTCAGCCGTGAGCCCCGCTGGTCCCGCGTGGAAGAGACATACGGCGAAGACATGTTCCTTACTTCAAAAATGGCTTCGGCCATGGTGGAAGGCACTTCCTCGAAGGGCGTAATCTCCACTTTGAAGCACTTCGTGGCTTATGGAGTGCCGGAAGGCGGACATAACGGCAGCCCTTCCATAATCGCCCCCCGCGACCTTGAAGAAAACGTGCTGCCCACATTCAAGGCCGCGATCGACGCTGGCGCACTTTCCGTCATGACATCCTACAACACCATCGACGGCATCCCCTCCACCTGCAACAAAGACCTCCTCACCGGCGTTCTCAGGGAGCGCTGGGGCTTCAAGGGCTTCGTGGTCAGCGACCTTGTGAGCATCGACGGCATCTGGGAAAGCCATCACGTAGCTTCGTCCAGGCAGGAAGCGGCCGAAATGGCCATTGAAGCCGGCGTGGATGTTGATCTTGGCGCCAACAGCTATCCTCTCCTTAAGGAAAGCGGCCGCGTGAGCATGGCCGACATCGACCGCGCCGTCACGAATGTACTGATGAGAAAGTTCGAGGCTGGTCTCTTCGACAATCCCTATCTGCCGGAAGAGGGTGCTTCGGCCGTTAATACTGCAGGGAACCGCGAGGTTGCCGCACAGGCCGCACGCGAAAGCGCCGTGCTGCTTAAAAACAACGGTGTGCTGCCCCTGAGGGCCGGTCTGCGCATCGCCCTGGTTGGTCCCAACGCCGACAATATATACAATCAGCTTGGCGACTATACCGCCCCCCAGGCCCCGGAAAGCATCGTAACGATGAAGGAAGGCCTTGAGGCGGCAGGTGCAAGCGTCACTTACGTAAAGGGCTGCGCAATACGCGACACCCGCACGGACAGCATCGCCGAAGCAGTTCAGGCTGCACGCCGGAGCGATGTTGTTGTAGCTGTGGTGGGAGGCTCTTCGGCCCGCGATTTCAAGACTAAATATCTGGAAACAGCGGCCGCCGTCGTGGACGAAAATTCCGTCTCCGACATGGAGGCCGGCGAAGGCTACGACCGCAGCACCCTGGACCTCCTGGGCCTTCAGGAAAAGCTCCTTAAAGAACTGAAAGCCACCGGGAAACCCCTTGTGGTAGTTTACATCGAAGGCCGTCCCCTCAATAAGAACTGGGCCGCTTCCGAAGCCGATGCCCTCCTCACCCTCTGGTACCCCGGTGAAGAAGGCGGCACCGCCCTGGCGGACGTCCTCCTTGGCCGCTACACCCCCGCCGGAAGGCTCCCCATCAGCATTCCCCGCAGCGTAGGCCAGCTCCCCGTGTACTACAACCGCAAGCTTCCCGTAAGCCACGATTACGTAGAAGTTTCGGCCGAACCCCTCTACCCCTTCGGCCATGGCCTGAGCTACACCACCTTCGAATATTCGAACCTTACCGTCAATAATGGGATTCTCTCGGCCTCACGGCCTCGGAATGACAAAATTGCCTCGAGCGACAATTCTGTCATACCGAGCGAAGCGAGTGTATCTCCCTTCATAACCGTCTCCCTTGACGTCACCAACACCGGTACCCTTGCAGGCGATGAAGTTGTGCAGCTTTACGTCCGCGACCTCGTGGCCTCCACCGCACGCCCCCGCAAGCAGCTCTGCGCCTTCAAACGCGTTCGGATAGCCCCCGGGGAAACCGTAACAGTGGAACTGCCTCTGGAGCGCAGCGCCTTCGAACTTGTGAACCGCGACATGCAGCGCGTACTTGAGCCCGGCGAATTCGAGCTCCAGGCCGGGGCTTCGTCCAATGACATACGTTTAACGAAAACCATAAGTCTATAACACTATGATATCTTCGCTCCTTCTTCTGCTCCTCCCCTTTTGGCAGGACATGCACGTAACTTCCGTCAATGCCGATACCAGACGCACGGAAGTGATCTACTATCCCACCCGGGAAGAAGCCCTTTCCAAAGGATTCCGCGAAAGCCCCAACTATCTGGACCTGAATGGAGTATGGGACTTCAAATACTATGATGACCACCGGCTGATGCCGGAAAGCAACAAGCCTTCGGCATGGGACAGCATCAATGTCCCCGGAAACTGGGAAGTCCAAGGCTGGGGCACGGCTATCTACACCAACCAGCCGTATGACTTCTGGCCCTCGAACCCTCAGCCGCCAATGCTCCCGGAGGCCGTTCCCGCCGCGCTTTACCACCGCAGCTTCACCGTTCCTTCAAGCTGGGACGGACGTGAGGTTTTCCTTAACCTCTGCGGCACAAAAAGCGGAACTTACGTATACGTAAACGGCAAGGAAATCGGCTACAGCGAAGACTCAAAGTCGCTTGCCCGCTTCCGCATCACCGATGCCCTCAAGGCTGGGGACAACGAACTGACTCTCAGGATCTACCGTTATACCACCGCCTCCTTCCTTGAAGACCAGGACTTCTGGAGGCTGTCAGGTATCGAAAGGGACGTTTACCTCTCTTCAGAGGGAAGGGATACCGGTTTCGACTTCAGCGTAGTTTCCACCCTGGCCGAAGACCTTGAAACCGGCATTTTCAGCCTCAGGATGAAGGCCGACGCCCCCACGGAGGTTTCCTACGAGCTTCTGGACAAGGACGGCAAGGCCGTTGCCGACGCCTCCTTCGAGTTCAGCGGCCGCATGAACAGCGTCGCGGAAAGCATTCCCTCCGTCCGCCGATGGAGCGCCGAAACCCCCGAACTGTACACCCTTCTTCTTAGGGTAAACGGCGAATACACACGTTTCCACGTAGGTTTTCGCCGCATAGAGATAAAAACCGTGAAGGACGTTGACAAGGACGTGAAAGCCCTTCTGATTAACGGACAACCCGTAAAGTTCAAGGGCGTAAACCTGCACGAGCACAACCCTTACACCGGCCACTATGTCAACCGCGAGAACATCCTGGAAGACCTTACGCTGATGCGCCTTGCCAACATCAACGCAATACGCACCTGCCACTACCCTCAGCCCCGCGAGTTTTATGAGCTCTGCGACTCACTTGGCTTCTACGTATACGACGAGACTAATATCGAATCCCACGGCATGGGATACAAACTGGACAGGACCCTGGGCAATAACCCGGACTGGTACGAAAAGCACCTGGACCGCACCCTTAACCTGTACCGCCGTACCGCCAATTACCCCTGCGTAACCATTCTCTCCCTTGGAAACGAGGCAGGCAACGGCCAGAACTTCTACAACACTTACAAAGTCCTCAAGGAACTTGAGAAAGACGGCATGAACCGTCCCGTGGTTTACGAAAGGGCCGAATACGAGTGGAACACCGACATGATAGTTCCCCAGTACCCCGGCGCCGAATGGTTCCGCAGGATGGGCGAAAAATACGCCGAGCGCCCAGTGTGCCCTTCCGAATACGCACACGCGATGGGTAACTCCACCGGCTCTCTGGACTATCAGTGGGATGCCATATACGCCCACACTCACCTTCAGGGCGGTTATATCTGGGACTGGGTGGACCAGGGCCTGTACGACGAGGAACGCGGCTGGACTTACGGCGGCGACTACGGTGAAAACCAGCCCTCGGACGCAAACTTCTGCTGCAACGGCATAGTGAACCCGGACCGCGAACCGCATCCCGGCTACTACGAAGTCAAACACGTATACCAGGACGTTACCATCACTGGCACCGATGTTCAGAACGGCCTGTTCGAGCTGTTCAACCGCTACTATTTCAAGGATTTGAGCGACTACGCCATCACCTGGTGGGTGGAGCGCGACGGCAAGCGCCCCTGGTACTGGAGGAAGCATAAGCTGGAGCTGAACGCCGCTCCCCAGACCGGAGAGAGCTTCAGCCTCAGGCTCCCCAACATGAAAAAAGGCAGCGAATACCGTATTTTCTTCGAAGTGAGCGCAAAGAGAGATCTCCCTCTTGTGGCAAAGGGCACAGTACTGGCCTTTGACGAAATCCTCCTCCAGGATCGCCTTGAAAAGAAGGACAGAAAGGTAAAGGGTAGCATTGAAGTAAATGACGGAGGCTCGTTCGTAACTGTCAGGAGTAATAAAGTAGAGCTCTGCTTCGACAAGACCGAAGGCATCGTCAAGAGCTGGAAAGTTGGCGGAAAAGACCTCATCGACCCCACTTTCGGCCTTAAGCCCAACTTCTGGAGGGCACCCAACGACAACGATTACGGTAACTCGGAGCCTTTACGCGCGCAGAGATACAAGCAGCCCTTCCTTCCTTCAAGCGTAAACGCTTCAGTAATAGACGGTAAGGCTGTAATCAAGCTCACCGGCAACGGAGTACGCGCAAGCGAAACCTACACCGTTTTCCCGGACGGAACCATCAAGGTAGAAGTTGAGACCGCCGGCGTAGGCACCATTCCACAATACCGTTGGTACAGGGTCGAAATCCCCCGCCTGGGCTTCCGCTTCAGGGTCCCGGACGAAGCCTTCACCTACTTCGGCAGAGGCCCCGTGGAAAACTACTGGGACCGCAGCAGCGGCACTTTCAAGAGCATCTGGTCATCTTCGGCCGAAGACGAATTCTACCCTTACGTCAGGCCTCAGGAGACCGGCCACCATACCGAGACTTCCTGGCTGCAAATTGGCGGACTGAGCGTTCTTGAAGGGGCCGAACCCTTCGAGTTCAGCGTCCTAAGGATGAGCGTGGAGGACCTTGACTGCGAAAACAACGTGGACCGTCCCTACCAGTGGAACTATTTCAGCGCCGACGAAGACCACTCCGACGCAGCAGGCCGGAACAGAATCCGCCGCCAGACCCATCTGAACGACATTCCCGTGCGCGATTTCACCGAAGTGTGCATAGACTACCACATGACGGGCGTGGGCGGCTACGACAGCTGGGGTTCGAAGCCCGAAGACGACCGTGCCCTCTGGGCCGACGAAAGCTACTCCTACAGCTTTGTCCTTTGCCCCGGAAAGAACGCGAAGAAACTGATCAAATACGAAATATGAGAAAGTTGGCATTATTCGCAGCCGTTTCGGCTGCAATAGCCTTCGGATGCACCTGCACCCCGCAGAACAATGAAAATACCGAGGATACCGTAATCCCGGATGTTCCTGGTGAGCCCGGAGAGCCGGAAGAGCCCGGGGAACCGGAGCCCGCCGACCCCGGCGCACCGGCAGCCTTCGGCGCAGTTCCCACCGAGGGACAGGTTGCATGGCAACAGAGGGAGATGCTTATGTTCTACCACTACGGCCAGGCTACTTTCAGCGGCTGGGATGGTGAGAATCCCACCTGCAATGGAAAGGCCTGGTCCGAAGACCTTCTTCTGAAAAACTACGCACCCACTACAATAGACGCCGGCCAGTGGGTAAGGACAGCCGCCCAGAACGGTTTCAAGGAGATAATCATCACCGCCAAGCACCACGACGGATTCTGCCTCTGGGACAATCCGGAGAGCACCACGGATGTTGCAAACGAGAATTGCAAGAACCATACGGACGTTCTTATGGAGCTCCGCGCTGCATGTACCATGTACGGCGTGGACATGGGCATTTATCTTTCCCCCTGGGACAGGATGATCGAAGTGGCGGGAGTGAGCACCGAAGTTTACGAAACCCGTTTCAAGAATGCTGCGAAAGACCTGATGACACGCTATGCTCCCGTCGTTGAATTCTGGCTGGACGGCAACCACGCCGGAAACTTCAACTGGACAAGCGTGAACAATACCATCTTCGAAGTGAATCCCCAATGCGTGATATTCTCCAACGGCGGCCCCGGCTGCCGCTGGGTAGGCAACGAGAACGGTGACGCAGCCGAAACCAACTGGGCCACCATCAACATCAAGGGACGCGGCCTGTCCCCTTCCAACCTTCCCGGCAACTATGAGAGTTACCTCGGTTCCGGTGACGAAGGCGGCGACTCCTGGTGCGCGGCAGAATGCGACTTCTCCATCCAGCAGATCGGCGACCACAACGGATGGTTCTACGGAGCCAACGATTCCAGGAAGAACGCAAGGGAGCTCATGGACCTTTATTATAAGAGTGTGGGCCGAAACGGTGTGTTCCTGATGAACGTTCCCCCGTCCGACAAAGGCGTAATCGACGCCAAGGAATTGGCCGTCATCGAGGAATTCACCCGCATGCGCAAGGAGATTTTCGACACTGATCTCGCCGAAGGAGCCACTGCAACTGCTACTTCTGTCCGCGGCGATTATGTGAAAGGATATGGCCCCCAGAACCTTTTGGACGACGATTTCGACACCTACTTCGCCACAGACGACAATGTCACGACCGTCGACATCGAGCTTCAGTTTGAGGGCGAAAAGACCTTCAACCGCTTTATGCTCCAGGAGTATATTCCCCTTGGCCAGAGGGTAAAATCCTTCACCGTTCAGGTTAAGAAAAACGGCAGTTGGAGCAACTGGAAGAGCGGCACCACCATCGGCTACAAGCGCATCCTCCTTGGCAACAGCGTCACCACCGACGCCGTCCGCATCCAGATCAAGACCTCTCTCGCCTGCCCCGTCCTGAGCGAAATCGGAATCTACAACGACACAGTTACAGGCCTATGAAAAACTTTCTGTCATACCGTTCCTTAATGTCATACCGAGCGAAGCGAGTGTATCTCCTTCCAGTCCTCCTCCTCCTTGCCGCCTGCGGCCCCAAAAACGCGGAAAAAGTATTCCGCGCAAGCGAAGACACAGAGGTCCGGCTCGGCCGGATCAAGGAAGCCGATGGCCCTGTGAGCTTCAAGCTACTTTTAAAGAACGACTTCCAGGATACCCTTAAACCCCTTTTTATATATACGCCCTGCGGCTGCACAGCGGCCAGCAACGGCAACAGACCAGTTCCTCCGGGAGAAGACGAGGTGATAGACGTCACCTACAATCCTGCTTACAGGGAAGGCAAACACATGGAAGAAATCCAGATTCGTTACAAAGACTCCCCCACTCCGATGAGAAGCGTTATCTTCATGACGGAAGTCATAGGCTGCAAGCATCCCATCGAGGAGACATGCCGCTACGCCATGGGACTGGACTTCTACTCCAGCCACAAGGTCCTGGCGTTTGGAAATTTCGATCCCGGTCAGACCAAGGACATGTTCTTCCACTATGGAAACGGCGGTAAAAAGAAGATGAACGTGAGTTTTGAAGTCCCTGACGAATGGAAAGGCGTTATCAGCTTGCGCCAGCCCGGAAAGATGAAAGCCGACCAGAGGGATACCGTCCACGTGAAGTTCACAATGCCAGCAGGCGTGGACACTATCCGCTTCGCCATTCAGCCCATAGTTAACGGTAAACCGACAGACGAAAGCATAAAAATCAAAGCTTTTTTAAGAAAATAAAACGTTTTTGCAGAAAAATGTTTATATTCGTGCGCTAATTGTAACGAAATAAGCTAAAACAATTTAACTATTTAACCATTAACCAACTTAAAAACCTTATGAGTTACCTCCTTAAGAAAGTCCTCGCAGGAGCTCTTGCAGCCGCTGCCGGACTCTTCATCTTTGCAGGTACGGCCCTCGCCCAGTCCAGGACGGTGAGCGGTAATGTAAAAGATGATCAGGGCGAGCCTCTTATCGGCGCCAGCGTAACCGTAGAGGGAAATGCAACCGTTGGTGCCATCACGGATCTGGACGGCAATTATACGCTCACAGTTCCCGCAGGCACCGAGGCACTGCGTTTCTCCTACATCGGCATGGAAGACGTGGTTGAAACCCTTGGTTCAAGCAATGTCATCAATGTCGTACTTGCCACTGGCTCATACGCGCTCAACGCTACCGTAGTTACCGCCATGGGCATCAAGAAAGAGGAAAAATCCCTCTCCTACAATGTCCAGCAGGCCAAACTCGAGTCTGTCTCCCCCGTGGGCTCCTTCGTCAACGGCCTCAACGGTAAAGTAGCCGGCGTTTCCATCACCCAGTCTTCGACCGGTGTCGGAGGTGCATCACGTATCGTCATGCGTGGTTCCAAGTCCATCTCCAACAACAACAACGCCCTCTACGTGATCGACGGTATTCCCATGCAAAGCCAGCTTGGAAGCCAGCCCACCGGCGGTTACGAAGGCGCTGGCCAGACCGGTGACATCCTGGGCACCTTGAACCAGGACGACATCGAGTCCATCTCCGTCCTTTCCGGTCCTTCCGCAGCTGCACTTTACGGTGCTTCCGCTGCAAACGGCGTGATTATCATCACCACCAAGAAAGGCCAGAAAGACACTTTCGAGGTAAACTACTCCAACAATACCACCTTCTCCAGGGCATACATCATGCCTTCCTTCCAGAACACCTACGGCACCTCGGAGGAAGGTTCATACTACAGCTGGGGAAGCAAGCTCGCGAACGCTTCGTCCTACAGCCCCCGCAATTTCTTCCGCACCGGACTCAACGAAGTCAACTCCCTGAGCGTTTCCACCGGTACTGAGCGCAGCCAGACCTACGTTTCGGCTTCAGTCGCCCTTGCTAACGGCATCGTGCACAACAACGACGTACGCCGTTACAACATCTCGGCCCGCAACACCACCGACCTCATCAAGGACATCCTGACCATGGATATCACCGCCCAGTACGGCCGCGTGTTCGAGCAGAACATGACCGCCCAGGGCGAATACGGCAACCCCGTGGTTCCCGTGTACCTCTTCCCTGCAGGCGGAGACTTCTCCCAGGTCCAGATTTACGAGCGCTTCAACACTGGCCGTAACATCAAGACCCAGTGGTGGCCTTCAGGCTGGACAGACCATTCCATGCAGAACCCTTACTGGATCACCGAGCACCAGAAATGGCAGAACAACAAGAACCGCCTCATGGCATCGGCCCAGTTAAGCTACAAGCCCCTCAAGTGGCTCACCATCAGCGCACGCGCAAAGTTCGACCGCACCGACGGCACTTCCGAGCGCAAGTACGATGCGGGTACCAACACCCTCTTCACCGAAGGCTCCAAGCACGGTCTGTACTCCCTTAATCAGGATTTCAACGAGCAGCGCTTCGCCGAGGTCCTCGCAACCGTGAACAAATACTTCGGCGCGAACAACACGGTAAGCCTCACCGGCGTTGTCGGTGCCAACATCGACGACGTACGCTATCAGCGCACCTACAACTACGGCGGCCTGGCCTCCATCAACAACCTGTTCACCCTGAACAACATCGACCGCACCAACTCCAAGACCAGACTGGAGGAAAGCGGCTGGCACTCACAGAACCAGTCCGTGTTCGCAAACGCCCAGGTGGGCTACCGCAGCATGGTTTATCTGGACATGACCGCCCGCGTGGACTGGTCGTCCACCCTGGTGAACACCGGTATATTCTACCCGACCATCGGCCTTTCCGGTATAATGACCGAAATCATCCCCGGACTCAAGAGCAAGGTCTTCCCTTACTGGAAGGTACGCCTCTCCTACTCCGAAGTAGGTAACTCCCCCGACGCCAGCCTCTTCCTCACCGACGAAGTATACACGGTAACCGACGGCAAGCCCGGGACCTCTTCTTCCATCCTGAACAAGAACCTCGTTCCCGAAAGGACCAAGTCCTTCGAAGCCGGTACCAACGTCCATTTCTTCGACAGCAAGCTCCAGCTGGATGCCACCTTCTATAAGTCAAGCACCTTCAACCAGTTCTACAACCCCCGCATCAGCTCCACCTCGGAGTCCAGCAACTACTGGGTGAACGGCGGTCAGGTGGACAACATGGGCGTTGAGGCATCCATCCGCTTCAACGACACCATCGGCAAATTCAGCTACGGCGTCTACGGCACCTACACCTGGAACAAGAACAAGATCGTGAGCCTGGAATTCCCGGACGAGAACGGCAACGTCATCAAGAGGGAACGCATCCCCATGGGCGGCTTCGGCGGCCTGAACACCTTCCTTTATGAAGGAGGCTCCCTCGGCGACGTTTACGTAACCACCCTGAAGACCGACGAAAACAACTATCTGGCTCAGACCGACAAGGGCATGGTAATCGCCGACCTCTCCGAAGACAACATGGTATACGCCGGCACCACCGACGCTCCCCACAGGCTCAGCCTTGGCGGCAACCTCGGTTACGCAGGCTTCAGCCTGGGCTTCCTGTTCACCGCCCGCTTCGGAGGCATCGTAATCTCCAAGACCCAGCAGATCCTGGACTACTACGGTATCTCCCAGGACACCGCCAACGCCCGCGACCGCGGATACATCGACGTTAACGGAATGAGGATCGTGGATGTCCAGGGCTATTACCAGACCATCGCCGCTTCCAACGGCGTCATGAGCCAGTATGTATACAGCGCCGACAACATCCGCCTTGCTGAAATTTCCCTCGGCTACGACTTCCCCGTCCAGAAATGGGGTCTGAAAGTCCTGAAGGGACTGAATCTCTCAGTAGTAGGAAACAACCTGCTGATGCTTTACATGAAGGCTCCTTTCGATCCCGAAATGACCTCCAACGTTGGCACCTACAACCAGGGCGTGGACTATTTCATGCAGCCTTCCACCCGCAGTGCAGGCTTCAGTGTAAAAGTTAAATTCTAATGAGCAGCTCAACTATGAAAAAGATATTGTTTAATTCACTGGCTGCCCTCGGTCTTCTTGCTGTAGCAGTATCCTGCACCAAGAACTTTACAGAAATAAGCAAGGACCACTATAACGCCCATGAGGAAGACCTGGCACAGGACAACCTCAAGCTGGGTTCCATGTTCCAGCAGCTGGAACGCTCCGTAATAGTATATGCCGACGGTACCTATCTGGATTCCGACTACCAGATCATGTACAACCTCTGTGCAGAGGCCTGGGGTGGTTACATGGCCGCCACCCTGGGTGACGGTAAGAACACCGGTTTCCTGCCCACCGACGGCTGGCACCGCCGCATGTTCACCGTAAAGTATGAATACGGTATGGCCGCCTATACCAACCTGGCAGAATACGCCGAAGGAAAAGCCGAAATGGCAATTCAGTTTGCCATGGCAAAAATCCTGAAAGTTGCGACCATGCATCAGGTGACGGACTACTACGGCCCCATCGCCTACTCCCAGACCGGTTCGGTTTCCGGCAACCTCTACGACTCACAGGAAGAAGTATACAAAGCCTTCTTCAAGGAGCTGGACGAAGCCATTGAAGCCCTCGAGCCCTATGCAGTAGCCGGCACCACCATCCTTGAGGATTACGACATCGTATATGGCGGCGACGTAGCAAAGTGGGTACGCTTCGCCAATTCCCTGCGTCTGCGCCTTGCAATGCGCGTAGTTTACGCCGATGCAGCCCTCGCACAGGCCGAAGCCGAAAAATCCATCGCCAGCGCCGTGGGTGTCATCACCTCCAACTCCGACAATGCCGTCGTGAGCGGAATCGGCCACCATCCCCTCTGGGAAATCAACGTGAACTTCAATGACGCCGACACCCAGATGAACGCCTCCATGGACTGCTACCTCAACGGTTACAACGACCCCCGCATGTTCAAGATTGCCAAAGCCGCTGCCGACGGTAAGCTCCACGGCGTTCGCAACGGCATCAACCCTGCAGCATGGACACCTTACAAGAACGGTGCAGGAAACATTTCCGCTCCCAACGCCGGCATCTACAAACTTTGCTGGCTGAACGCCGCCGAAGTTGCATTCCTCCGTGCCGAGGGTGCTCTCCGTGGCTGGGCCATGGGCGGCGACGCCAAGGATTTCTACGAGCAGGGCATCACCCTTTCCTTCGAAGAATGGGGCGCTACCGGCGCTGAAGGCTACATCGCCGACAACACCTCCACTCCCGCCGCTTTCGTAGACAACGTCTCCACCAACAACGCATCGGCTCCCTCCACCGTCACCATCGCCTGGAGCAACGCCGACGGCTTTGAGGCCAAGCTCGAAAAGATCGGCACCCAGAAGTGGATCGCCCTCTTCCCCAACGGCTGCGAAGGCTGGGCCGAATACCGCCGCCTGCACTATCCGAAGCTCCTGGTTCCCGTGACCAACTTCAACGACGACGTGAACACCGACCAGCAGATCCGCCGCGTCCCCTATCCCGTCTCCGAACAGTCTGACAACCCCGACGGCTATGCCTCCGGTGTTTCCAAACTGGGCGGCGCCGACAATGCCGGCACCCGTCTGTGGTGGGACAAGAAGCCTTTCTGATCTTAAAACTGGAAAAGCAATATGAAAAAGATAATCACTATACTTTCCATTCTCGCAGTCGCCGCCGGCTGCGTCAAGGAGGAGAAGATGGTCATCCAGCACACCGTCCTTCCCGCCAGTGAGGAAGAGACCGCAGCAAAGGCCGATTACTATGCCAAGCTCCGTGCATACAAGGAGAGCGACCATATCCTCAGCTACGTGTTCATGGGCCGTTATGCAACCCTTGAAGGTGCATCCAACCTGAACATCAGCTACACCACTATGGAGCACCGCTTCCTGTCCCTGCCCGATTCCCTGGACATCGTGAACCTGTGGATGGGCGCCCCCACCGACAAGGAACACTCCGAGTACTGCTGGTACTCCAACGGAGAGCCCGACTACCAGTTCGACTATTCCCCCCAGTGCTACGCCGACATGCAGTACTGCCGCAAAGTCAAGGGAACCAAGTTCGTCCTTCACGCCGACGCTTCCCACTGGGGCCAGGAGTTCGACCTCCTCAATATTGACGATGACGGAGAAATCGAACTCGACGACGAAGGCGAACCCGTGCGCACCCACTGGACGCTGAACAAGAACAATCAGGCTTCCCACGAAGCTTATGCGGAATTCTTGTACCGCAAGTGCCTGGACTACGATATCGACGGTCTTGACTTCGACTACGAAGGCTGGGGCGAAAAGCAGATCAACTGGGTTGTAAACTACCTGGCCCAGAAGATGGGTCCCAACGCCGACGAAGATTCCGAAGGCGCTCACCTTCTGCTGATCGTGGACTACTGGTCCAACGTACCTCCCTCCGACTGCTGGAGAAACTGCAACTACATTGTCCGTCAGGCCTATTCCGTACAGGGCGTCTACAGCTCCAACAGCGCACTCACCGCTCCCGGAGACAAGAACAAGTACATCATCTGCGAGCAGTGGGAACAGGGTTCTCCCCTCAACTTCACCCAGGGTGGCAAGCGCTGGACTGAACCCAGCGTGAACGAACTCGGCGAAGACCTATATTCCATGGAGGCATATGCCCTCTTCTGCAAGAACGGCGGAGGCAAGGGCTTCGGCGCCTACTATATTGACAACGACTACAAATACTCCGTCAGCACCAAGAGGGGCACCTTCCCCACTTACGGATACCTGCGCAATGCAATCCGCGCTGCCAACCCCATTGACGAATAAAAGGAGGAAACAATCATGAAAAAACTCAGCATTTTTGCAGCATTTGCAGCTCTGGGCATCCTGGGCGTTTCCTGCAACAGCGCCGACAAGTTCCCCTATGGCAAGGAAGTCATAATGATGACCGGCACAAGTGAAACAGTCCTTACCAAACTGGCGGTGGGTGACAACCCTCCCGCAAGCTACAGTGTCACCGTAAGCGCTACCGGAGTCGTGCCCAATGACGTAACCGTATCCCTGAAAGTGGGAGATGAAGACGCCCTTGAGGCCTACAACAAAAGCCACGGCAGCGACTATGTCATTGTCCCTGAAAACGCTTACACCACAAGCGGCAATACGGTTAAGATCGCCAAGGAAACAGCAGTCTCCGAAGCCCTTACCGTTACCCTCAACGACTTCTCGTTCATAAAGAACGGCGTAAAGTACATGATCCCCGTCTCCATTGAAAGCGTTACAGGCACTTCGATGGAAGTTCTGGAAACTTCCAGGACCGTATTCATCCGTCTTGCCCGTACCATCAGCTTCTACACCCTGGATGTTTCCAGTTCGGCCCTCTCCAGCAACTTCGTGTTTGCCGACGACCAGAAGATCGAGCTCCAGAACTACACCTACGAGATCAAGTGCTATCCCACCAATCTCAAGCATGAAGGAGCCGAGCAGCTCTGCCGCCTCTGCAACTTCACCGGTGCCAAGGAAGAACGCCAGAACATGCTCCGCTTCAACGAGAACGGCCGTCCTTGGAGGAGCCTCCAGATCGTAACTCCTTCCGGCGGCGACTACACCACCACCACCCTCTTCGAAGAGAAGCAGTGGTACATGCTTTCCATGGTCTATGACGGCAGCACCTATCAGCTGTACATCAACGGCGAGCCCGATGCCACCACCCTCACCACGGACGAGCACACCGCATTCCAGCGCTTCGAGATTGGTATGTCCTATCAAGGCTACAACACCAGCCAGCTGTTTGCAGGACGTATCAGCGAAGTAAGGATTTGGGACTACGCCCGCACTCCCGCCCAGATCAAGGCCAGCCTCTGCGGCACCTCCGCCGATTCCGAAGGCCTCCGCGCATACTGGAAGTTCAACCAGGAAAGCGGCACCACCTTCAAGGACGAGACCGGCCATGGCTACGACATGGACTGGACCAAATCCCGCAGGGCCGTCAGCGGAGAAGACCTTACTCCCACGCCAGGCTGTGCCGATGCTATCAAGTGGGTAAAAGACGCTGCAAATGTTTGCTCCGAGTAAGGTGATTAATCCCAAAAAGTTGCTAAATTTGTACGATAGACCTAAACTGTAAATAACCATTAACCAATTTTTTATTTATCAACAAAATGAAAAAAATCTTCAATTTCGCACTCGTTGCACTTGCAGTTGCTGCTGTTTCCTGCAACAAGACTCCCGAGGTGGTAAAACCCGTTGCTACCCTCACCGGTGACGCCGCATTCACCGACGGCAAAGCCAACATCACCGTTACCCTTGACAAGGCCAACCCCAATGCCGACACCAAGGTAACCCTGGCTCTTGATGCCGCTTCCACCCTCACCTCCGCCAACGTGACGATTCCCAAAGCCCTCACCGTTAAGGCAGGCGAAACCACCAAGTCCGGCATCGTCCTCTTCAACGAAGGCGAACTTGCCGCAGGTACCTACACCGCAGTTGTAAAGGCCACCGAGGCCGACAACAACGCCACCATCGGCACTCCCAACACTGTCACCATCACCGTGACCGTGGAAGAGAAGGTTGCTCCCGCACCCACTTGGGACTATGTGATGAACATCTCCGACTACAAGACCAACTCCGAATTCCACTTCGGCAAAGCCATCCAGGTTAACCCCAACAACATGACCTTCCAGTGGAAGTTCTACTCCACCAAGTGGAACGACTATGACAAGGTAGATGAAGAAAGGGGTTACAAGGTATGGGCAAACCGCCTCGGCCAGATCTCCAACAGCGGTGAAAAGGGCATGCTCTTCCGCTTCAACGACGGTCACGAGAAAGGTTCCCTCCGTTTCAATGCTGCAGTTCTTGGCAACGACGGCAAGGATTACGTTCAGGTAGAAGGCAAGGATTACATCTGGAGCCTCAACACCTGGCACACCCTCACCGTTACCGCCGACGGCACCACCGTTTCCATCTACGACAACGCCGACCTCATCATGTCCTACGAGCAGAATACTCCCGAAGTATTTGCCCAGTGGCCCATCGAGCGCTTCGACATCTCCATGACCTGGGACGACGGTACCGGTTACGACAAGGGCCAGGCATTCCTTGGCTACATCGCCTACACCCGTCTCTGGGGCAAGGCTCTCACCGCCGGTGAAGTTGCAGCTTCCCTGTGCAACGCAGAAGCTAACGACGACCTCCTGATCTGCTGGAACTGGGATCTCTCCGAAGGCACCGTCGTAGCAAACGCTGGTAAGGCCGGTGCTGATTACGACCTCGACTTCACCAAGGCTCTCGCAGGCGGCCAGGCTTCTTACGTAAAGGCCGAAGACATCGCCGGTGCTTGGACTGACGTTACCGAAGTAGAAGGTCTTGCACCTGTTTGCGCCGAGTAATTCTCTCCTTGCAATAATTAAGGCCCGCCAGGCAACGGCGGGCCTTTTTTGAAAACAAAACATCTTTCTATGAAACGCATATTCCTGTTTGCGGCAATCGCAGCTTTCACCATCGCCCCGGCATGCTCCTGCCAGCGTACGGAGGATAATAAAGAACCCGAACCGGAGACCTTCGAAATCGAGAACCTTCCCGAAATGGTGGAAATCCCCGAGGGGACATTCACCATGGGAACTGCAGGATCCTCCGGATTCAACTACGACGAAGCCCCCGCTCACAGCGTAACAGTGAGCGCATTCAGCATGTCCAAGTACGAGATCACCAACAAACAGTTCGAGGAATTCCGCCCCGAACACGTGGATATGCGTAAGGACGAAGGCTTTTCCAGCAAAGACGACGATGCTGTCATCAATGTCACCTGGGAAGATGCCGTGGCCTACTGCAAATGGCTGTCCCAGGGCACCGGTGAGAATTACCGCCTCCCCACCGAGGCCGAATGGGAATATGCATGCCGTGCGGGCACCACATCGGCCTACTATACAGGCGCAAGCCTTCCTGAGGACTTGCAGAAACAGCAGAAAAATAACCGTGACATCGTCTGGGTGTCCCTCGAAGTCGGAAAAACCACGCCGAACGCATGGGGCCTTTACGATATGCACGGAAACGTAGAGGAATGGTGCCTGGACTGGTACGGTCCCTATAAGAACGAAGCCCAGACTGACCCTGCAGGCCCTTCCATCGGCCTTTACCGCGTAACCCGCGGCGGCAGCCACAACACTCCGGTGGAGTTCCTCCGCAGTGCAAACCGCAGCGCGGCAACGCCCGACGCAGCGCACAATATGCTTGGTTTCCGAGTAGTTAAGAGCGATACCAAAGCCGCTGACCTTGAAACTTACCCGGCCGCTGACTACACGCCACGCTATGCAAAGGATGTGAAACAGGGCAAGGCAAGCTGGGGAAGCGTTTCTTCTTCTCCCGTATTCGAAGAGCCCATTTACTTTGCCATCAAGCCCACAGACGGCACGGTTTATTATTCCCATAACCACCAGCCGGCAGTTACCTGGTGCGACAACGGCGACCTCCTTGCCATCTGGTACACCTGCGAGGCCGAAGCCGGGCGCGAAATGGAAGTGGTGGCTTCACGCCTTCGCGCCGGAGCCTCCGAATGGGAACCCGCGTCCTTCTTCTTCAAGGTTCCGGACCGCAACATGACAGGCAGTTCCCTGCTCCGACTTCCGGACGGCACACTGATTCACATGAACGGCGTGGGACGAGCCGGTGAATGGCAGAACCTTGCCCTCTGCGCTCGCCGAAGCACCGACAACGGCGCCACCTGGAGCAATCCCGTGCTTGTAGAACCCCGCCACGTAAAGCGGCATCAGGTTATTGCAGACCCCATAATCCTGTCCGACGGCACCCTTGTCCAGCTCTGCGACGCCGAAGCAGGCGGCAGCGGCGGTACTTCCATCCATATCTCCGAAGACAAGGGCTTCACCTGGGCCGACCAGTGGGATGGCAGCACTTCCATCGCCGGCATTCACGCCCAGATAGTGGAGCTCAAGGATGGTTCGCTCATGGCTTTCGGCCGCGGGGATAACATCGACGGCAAAATGCCCTGCAGTATCTCCAAAGACAAGGGAAAGACTTGGACATGCAGCGCCAGTCCCTTCCCCGGCATCGGCAGCGGCCAGAGGCACGTTCTCCTGCGCCTGAACGAAGGCCCCATAATGCTTGCCTCCTTCAGCGGAAACGACAAGAAAAACAACGCCGGATTATTTGTCTCCATCTCCGAAGACGAAGGAAAGACCTGGAGCACGCCCAAGCTTCTGACAGACGGCAAAACCCGCACCATTGACGGAGGCGCCCACACCGGGACTTTCACCATGAGCTCCACCCAGGCCGAACCTGCCGGCTACTTCTGCGGCACCCAGACACCGGACGGAACAATCCACCTGCTTTCCAGCGCTATCCACTATCGTTTCAATCTGCCTTGGATCAAGGCTTGGGAATAAAAGGATTAATCACTATCTTTGAATAGTGAAATTTGTTCTTCTATGAAAAAAGTTGCTCTGGCGCTTGCCAGCGGCGGGCCCAGGGGGTTCGCGTACATCGGGGCAATCGAAGAATTGCTGTCCCGGGGATATGAAATAACTTCCATTGCCGGTGTTTCGGCCGGATCTCTTGTGGGCGGTATTTACGCTGCCGGTGGACTGGAGCCTTTCAAGGAGTGGCTTTTCGGCCTGGATCCCGTGAAGATAGTGTCGCTGATGGATTTCTCCCTCAGCAGGAACTATCTTGTAAAGGGCGAAAAAGTGATTAACGCAATAAAGGAGAGAGTTCCGGACGTAAATATCGAGGACTTGCCAATCCCCTTCACCGCCATCGCCACGGACCTTTACACCGGCGAAGAGGTCATTTTCCGGGAAGGCCCCCTTTTCGAAGCCATACGGGCGTCCATTTCCATACCGTCCATGTTTCGGCCCGTAAAGTGGAAAGGCCGCACCCTGGTGGACGGAGGCATGGTCAACACCTTCCCCCTGAACAGGGTACAGCGCACGTCCGGGGACATTCTGGTGGGCTTCAACGTGAACCAGATTGACGCTGCCGAAATCCAGGGCTTCCTGGACAGCTGCGCCGCACTTGTGGAAGGCCGCGACAGCCTGCCGCTGCGGGGCCGCATCGCCACCGACCTCAAAGAATTGCGCCTGATGCTGGACGGACGCGAGAACCGCCTCCCCGTCGGGGCCGACGGCAACTATTTCTCCATCCTTCAGCGCAGCTTCGGCATAATGAACTGCACCATCGCCCGCATGGGCATAGATATCTGCCCGCCGGACATCCTGGTAGACCTCCCCTTCGACTCGTATCACGGCGTATACGGTTACTCTCACGCGCCCGAAATCGTGGAACGGGGCCGCGCCCTGATGAAAGAAGCACTTGACAGGTATGAAAAAAGCTAAATTATTTTAGCTATTCCCGCCGATATTTTGTATATTTGCGCTGTTATGGCAAAAAACATCACAATCAAGGACATAGCCCGCGAAGCTGGAGTGTCTATAGCATTGGTCTCGTTCGTCATGAACAACCGTATCGAGGCCGACGGAAAGCAGAAATACCGCGTCAGCCCCTCAACCAGGGACCGTATCCTGGAGGTTGCCGCGCGCATGAACTATCAGCCCAGTTCGGCTGCCCGAATGCTGCGCAAGGGCCGTACCCATGTAATAGGCGTCATTCTGTCGGACATGGGGAACATCTTTTACGGGACCATCGCCAAGGAACTGGAAAAGATCGCAACCCTGAACAACTACACTCTGCTTTTCGGCAGCTCCGAGGAAGACCCTGAGCGTTTCTGCCGTCTTGTGAAATCTTTCATGGAGAAAGACGTGGAGGGCTTCATCGTGGTGCCTACTGTAGGCAGCGGTCCCTGCATGCAAAAGCTTATGGACTCGGGTGTTCCTTTTGTGGTTATCGACAGGTATCACCCCGACTATAACGTCCCCACTGTTGTCACTGACAACTCGGACGCAACGCGACTGGCCGTTCAGGACCTTCAGAAGCAGGGCGCGAAGAAGATTTGCATGGCGTCGTATGCCATGCGCATTTCGTCAATGACCGACCGCGAAAACCGCTTCAGAGACCTCCTGGGAGACGACGCCCCCATCTTCAACATGGGATTCTCGACCGTTGATGCCGATGCTGACAGAGTCGCAGACGAGATTATCGCCGGCGGCTATGACGGAGTTATCGGAGCATCTAACATCCTTACGGTAGCACTCCTGAAGTCTTTGATGCGAAAGGGTGTCAAGGTGCAGGAAGACGTGAAAATCGTCAGTTTCGACTTTTCCAACGTTTACGGCATCTTCAATCCGCCCATCCGCTATGTGCTCCAGCCTCTTTCGCAAATCGCAAGCGAAAGCGCTGAATTCCTCTTCTACCTCATAGAAAAGAAACAGAAAGGGGAAGACATCAGCGGAATAAAAGATAAAATCATACTAAAAGCAAGCTTGAGAAATGATTAAAATTGTAGGCCAGCCGCTCCCCGGCATGCCCTGGGAAGAAAGGCCCGCAGGTTGCAACGCCCCTCTGTGGCGATACAGCGCCAACCCGGTGATTCCGCGCGACCTTCTGCCGGATTCAAACAGCATATTCAACAGTGCAGTTGTTCCCTTCCGTGACGGGTTTGCAGGTGTCTTCCGCTGTGACGACACCAACCGCCGCATGGCCCTTCACGTGGGCTTTTCCAAAGACGGCTTCAAGTGGAATATTAAGCCCGAAGTACTTCGCTTCCAATGCGACAATCCCGAGGTGGGCCAGTGGGTTTACGGATATGACCCCCGTGTAGCCTTCATCGAAGACAGATACTGGGTCACATGGTGCAATGGCTATCACGGCCCCACTATCGGCGCAGCATGGACCAAGGACTTCGAAACCTTCCATCAGGTAGAGAATGCCTTCCTCCCCTACAACCGTAACGGCGTTCTGTTCCCCCGCAAGATAAACGGCCGCTTCGCCATGCTATCCCGTCCTTCCGATACCGGCCACACAGCTTTCGGCGACATTTTCTACAGCGAAAGCCCCGACATGGAGTTCTGGGGACACCACAGGCACGTAATGGCCCCCGCTCCATTCGAAGTCAGCGCCTGGCAGTGCATGAAAATCGGCGCCGGTCCCATTCCCATCGAAACCAGCGAAGGCTGGCTGCTTTTTTACCACGGCGTCCTGCGCAGCTGCAACGGCTATGTGTACAGCTTCGGCAGCGCCCTCCTGGACCTTGACCAGCCCTGGAAAGTCCTTGCCCGCAGCGGTCCCTACCTGATTTCGCCCCAGACCCCTTACGAGTGCATGGGCGATGTCCCCAACGTAGCCTTCCCCTGCGCTGCCCTGCACGATCCCGCCACCGGCCGCGTCGCCGTCTACTACGGCTGCGCCGACACCGTCACCGGCCTAGCCTTCGGCTACATCCCCGAAATCATCGACTTCACCAAGCGCACCAATATCCTCTAGCGCCTGAAACTGTTTCACGCCTGCGCCTCTCCGGTGCAGGCATTTTTTATGTTGCTGATTCTGAGGTGGTTACCGGTTTCATGTCTGCTCTTTTTGCGCAGACATGATTCTGGGATATCGCTGGTTATCAAGTACTTGCCGAAAGCTTCTACGCCGACGTTGCAGGTGACGGCAATAATTTGTAATTTTGTAAGAGAAACAGGTCGAAATATGAGAAAGACTTTCCTTGCAGCGGTGGCCGCGCTTGCTACGATATCGTTAAGTGCACAGACTGAGTGGGTTAACCCTTTTATCGGCACTTCAAACTTTGGAACTTGCAACCCTGGGGCGGTGACGCCGAACGGGCTGATGAGTGTTTCGCCGTTCAATGTGATGGGATCGCAGATGAATGTCTGGGACAAGGACAGCCGATGGTGGAGCACGCCTTATGTGGCCGAAAACAGCTATTTCACCGGTTTCAGCCATGTGAACCTGTCCGGAGTCGGCTGCCCGGAGTTGGGAAGTCTGCTCACTATGCCCACTACAGGCCCGCTGGATGTGGATTATCACGCATACGGCAGTGAGTATCAGAACGAAACTGCCTACCCTGGCTACTACGGCGTAGAACTCATGAGCGGCATAAAGGCCGAAGCCACTGCCACGGTAAGGACTTCGCTTGAGCGCTTCACCTTTCCCGGCGGCGATGGCAATATCCTCCTCAATCTGGGCGAAGGCCTGACAAACGAGACAGGCGCCAATCTCCGGCGAGTTTCCGACACTGAAATCGAAGGCAGCAAGCTGATGGGCACCTTCTGCTACAACCGCGAGGCTGTGTTCCCCATATACTTCGTCCTAAGGGTAAGCAAGGCCCCCGAGAGTTCCGGCTACTGGAAAAAACAGCGTCCGATGACCGCCGAAGCAGCCTGGGACGCCGATGCCGGCAAGTACAAAATCTATCAGAACTACTACCGCGAGCTAAGCGGCGACGACATCGGTTTCTGGTTTCACTACTCCGGTTTGGCCGAAGGAGAGGAAGTGCTCGTTCAGATGGGCGTGTCGTTCGTTAGCGTCGAAAACGCCCGCGAAAACCTCGATGCAGAGCAGCAGAGCTTCGATTTCGAGGCGACATCTAAGGCCGCTTCAGACCTTTGGGCCAATCATCTTGGCCGAATAAAGGTGGACGGCGGCACTGATGAACAGAAAACCATCTTCTACACAGCTCTTTACCATGCCCTTATTCACCCCAACATACTGAATGACGTGAACGGGGAATATCCGCTGATGGAGTGGAACGGGCAGGGAACCGGCGTCGGCAAGGTGGAAGAAGGCCACAACCGCTATACCGTGTTTTCACTCTGGGACACCTATCGCAATCTGCATCAGCTGATTACGCTCCTATGGCCCGAAAAGCAGACGGACATGGTGCGCTCAATGGTTGATCAGTACCGCGAATGGGGATGGATGCCCAAATGGGAGCTTTTCGGCCGGGAGACATGGACAATGGAGGGCGATCCTGCCATTTGCGTTATTGCCGATACCTGGCTCCGCGGCGTGAGGGACTTCGACATAGAAACTGCCTACGGTGCATTTCTGAAAAGCGCAGAACTGCCTGGCGCCCAGAACCTTATGCGCCCGGATAACGATCCTTACCTGGACCGCGGCTACATACCCCTGAACTGGTTCGCCGCCGATTTCTCCGGCGACAATTCCGTCTCCCATGCCCTGGAGTATTACGTGGCCGATTTTGCACTGTCCCGGCTGGCTTCGGCCCTTGGGCATGCCGATGATGCCGCCCGCTTATACCAGCGTTCGCTTGGTTATCGGCATTATTATAGCGCAGAAGATAAATGTCTGAGGCCCAGGGAGAAAGACGGCAGTTTCCTGACTCCGTTCAATCCCGAAGACGGGGCCGATTTCTCCAACGCCCCGGGCTTCCACGAAGGCAGCGCCTGGAACTACAGCTTCGCCGTTCCGCACGACGTCCTGGGCTATGCCAGGCTTCAGGGCGGAGCTAAAGCATTCGTCAAAAACCTCCAGCATGTCTTCGACCAAGGCCTTTATGATCCGGCCAACGAGCCGGACATCGTCTATCCCTACCTCTTTTCTCACTTTAAAGGACAGGAATGGCGCACTTGGAAAGAAATCGATAAGATATTGGCAGTCAATTATAAAAATGCTCCGGACGGCATTCCCGGAAATGACGACACCGGAACCATGAGCGCCTGGGCAGTGTTCTCCATGCTCGGCATCTACCCCGACTGCCCCGGCGACCCTTCCTTCACCCTCACCCGCCCGACTTTCCCCAAAGCAGTAGTCACATTACCCGACGGTCATCAGCTCACCATCACCCGCTCCGGCGCCAATGCTTCAAAAGCCCGCATCGACGGTCGCATCAAAGGCTACCGCATTGACCATCAGGAGCTTATTTCGGCCTCACAGATTTCCTGGCGCTAACTCCGTCGGCGCGCTAAGTAGCTGACTATCAGTAATATCCCAGAATCATGTCTGCTCCAACAGCGCAGACATGAAACCAGCAACTGCCTCAGAATCATCGAATTGAGTTCAAAACCCCAAGCTTACCAGCAGCGACAAGATGCAGCACGAGTTCGCCGAAGAGGGTGTTCTGCCAGGCGAACCAGGGGCGGGTGAAGTGGGTGGCATCGTCTTTTTCGAAGCTTTCGTGGATGAAACCGGTGCCGGCGTCGGTGGCAAGAAGCTGCTCAATGCAGGCCCTGATTTCGGCATCGTCGGTGGCGGTGAAGGCTTTCATCATTATGCTCATTGGCCAGATTGCCTGATAGCCGATATGCGGTCCGCCGATGCCTTCCCCAGCTTGGCCCTTCCAGAAATAGGGGTTGTATTCGCTCCAGACGAAGCGGCGGGTGTTCTGATAGACAGGGTCCGAAGCCATCGACGGAATCAAATACGCCAGCGACAGCAGCGACGGCACATTGGCATCGTCCATAAGATAGGCGTTGCCGAAGCCGTCCACTTCGTAAGCGTAAATCGGGCCGAAAACAGGATGCTGGACAACAGCGTACTCAGCCAAAGCCGAAGACACTTCGTCGGCCAGAAGGGTGCAGCGCGAGGCAAGCTCAGGCGCGGAATTCACCTCAGAAAGGATTTCTGCGGCCTTCCTCAATATATCCACCGCAAAGAAGTTGGAAGGCACCAGAAATTCGAACTGGGTGGCATCGTCCGAGGGACGGAAAGCGCTGGCAATCAGGCCCACAGGCTTTACAGGATTGCCCCAGCCAACACGGTCCTTGGTGTCCAGCTGCCTGTCGGTGACGCGCAAAAAATAATATGGCCCGTCGCCGTCCTTACGCTGCTGCTCAGTGAAAGTGTCCAAGATTTTCGCAATGGCCGAAATCCAGCTGGAGTCAAACACGGAAGCATCCCCAGTCGTCTTCCAATAATGGTACGCCAGGCGCACAGGATAGCAGTGGGAGTCGATTTCCCACTTCCGCTCGAACACCCAGGGGCTCTGGGCCACTCCAGTATCGTCCTTCGCACCAGCGCCGGTAGGCCCCTGATTGAAGGCATTGGCGTATGGGTCGATGTTAATAAGCTGAAACTGCTGACGAATAACCCCCGCTATCATGGCCTGAAGCTCAGGATCGTACGGGCACAGCTCCACGAACGGCCACACCTGAGCGCCGGAATCTCGGAGCCACATGGCGGGAATGTCGCCGGTATACACGAAGGTAAGGCCCGTCTCCTTGTCGAAATGAACCGTAGTATCCAGCGTGTTGGGGTAGCAGTTGGAGAACATCCAGCGCAGTTTGGGATTCTTAAGCTGGGGCGCGATTTCGGCAATTTTCGCCTCAACGGCCGGCGATGTAAAAAGCCGTTCGGAAGGCCTCTGATCCGGGTATTTCTGGGCGCAGGCCGTGATGGAAATGAACAGGGCCCATATAGTAAGAAGTCTATTCATAGTATGCACGTTAGATGTCATTCCGAAGCCCGCCAGGGCCCGAATTATTCGCTCATGGAATATGGTTTGTCCTCCTGCTCAACGCCCCGCTCGCAGGCCGGATCTGACGCCATTGTAAACCGAAGCCTTGCGCCAGCTTGCAGATCCGACATGCGGAGGAAGTTATGGTTCCACGGCTTTCCGTTAAGCTTCAGCGCCTTCACATAGCAGTTTTCAGCCGAATTAGATGGCGCCTCAAGCACCACGTCTCCGCCAGGAAGATGCAACACGGCCTTCCGGAAAAGCGGCGTTCCAAGGGCATACTGCCCGCTTCCGGGGCAAACAGGATAGAATCCCAGCGCCGAAAAAACGTACCAGGCAGATGTCTGGCCGTTGTCTTCGTCGCCGCAATAGCCGTCGGCCCAGGGGGTGTAGAACTTGTTCATAACCTCGCGGATACGCTTCTGGGCTTTCCACGGCTGGCCGCACCAGTCGTAAAGGTAAAGCATGTGCTGGATTGGCTGGTTGCCGTGAGCGTAGTTGCCCATGCCCATCACCGTCATCTCGATAATTTCGTGGATGGGGAAGCCGTAATAGCTGTCATCGTAGTGCGGAGGCATGGTAAAAACGCGGTCCAGGGCATCGGCAAAGGCATCTTCGCCGCCCATAAGGTCGATAAGGCCCTGGATGTCATGGAAGACACTCCAGCTGTAGTGCAAGGGGTTCCCTTCGGTGAAATCGCCGCCCCATTTGAGAGGGTTGAAAGGCCTGCGGAAGCTTCCGTCCGTCAATCGTCCATTCATTAGCCTCACCTCCTTGTCAAAAAGGTTCCTATAATTGCAAGCCGATGATTCATAGGCGCTTACATCCTTTCCAAGCGCCTTCCCCAACTGGGCGATGCACCAGTCATCGTAGGCATATTCCAGCGTGCGTGCAGCGCTTTCGTAGATGCCGGCGTCGCAGGGAACATAACCCAGGGAGTCGTAAAGTTGCCAACCCATCCTTCCAGAAGAGCCGACGGTGGGATGCTCCGCATGCGCGCCATGCGTCACGGCCTCCCAAAGCACGTCAATATCCTGGCCGCGGATGCCGGAAAGGTAAGCGTCGGCCACTACCGAAGCGCTATTGTTTCCCACCATGCAGTCCCTGTGTCCTGGAGAGGCCCATTCAGGCAGAAAACCGCTTTCCAGATAATCATTCACCAGTCCCTTTTGAACTTCGGCCGAAACTTCGGGATAAACCAGATTCAGCAGCGGGAAAAGGCTGCGGAAAGTGTCCCAGAAGCCGGTGTCAGTGTAGAAAGGGCCGTCGTGCACCTTGCCGTCATGCGGGCTGTAATGCACGCGGGTGCCATCGGCCGACACTTCCGAAATGTCCCTCGGGAACAGCAGGCAGCGATAAAGGCAGCTGTAGAAGGTGCGCACGTTGTCGATGTCTTCGGTCGACACTTCTATCCGGCCAAGAGCGTTGTTCCAGGCGTCTCTGGCGGCGTTTTTGGCATTGTCGAAGCCTTCCGGCAGCTCCTTCAGGTTTTGCTCCGCCTGCTCCTGAGAAACAAAGGACGACGCCACCTGCAGGTTCACGGTTTTACCGCTTTCAGCTAAGGCGAAGGCTATGTTTTGGCCGTCATTTTTAGCTTCAGTCAGGGGCGTGTCGGACTTGATAATGAACCAGTTGCGGAAGCCTTCGACCACGCCGCCGTGGTTCTGGACGCTGAAGCCTGTTATGGTGTAGGGGTCTTTCAGCGTTGTCACCCCGCCTTGGTAGGCGTCAATTACCAGGTACGCAGGCTGGTCCTGAGGGTATTTAATCCTGAACGCCGCCGCATGGGAGGTGGGTGCAAGTTCTACCGTAACGTCATGCGAAGCCAGGTAAACGCTGTAACAATAAGGCGTTGCGACCTCCGCCTTATGGGAGAACCAACTGGCGCGCGCTGCTTCGTCCGTTATCGGTCCGCCGGTCACCGGCATAATGCTCCAGGCGCCGTAATCGTTGATCCAGGGGCTTGGCTGATGAGTCTGCTTGAAGCCGCGGATATGCGTTGCATCGTATCGATATGTCCAGCCGTCGCCGTCGGCCCCGGTCTGAGGGGTCCAGACATTCGCGCCCCAAGGCACCGCCACCGCCGGATATGTGTTTCCGGTCGAAAGATTATACGTAGACAGCGTTCCGGTAAGGGTGTTCACATAGTCAACCGGAGCCAATGCTTGTGGGTCTTTCACGCAGGCCAGTACTATTAGCGTCGATAATATGACAGGAATAATTCTCTTCATAGTATATAGTCTTAGCATTGGTAAATATAATGCTTTTTTGGCACAGAAAGTGTATCTTTGCCATGACGAAATTTAGTTGACATGAAAAAACTCCTTGCAGCACTGTTCGCTGCATGTATTTCTTTGAGCCTTAACGCCCAGGTAATACGCACGAACTATCGCTCAAACAACATTACGCACATTTCCACCGAGTATGAAAGCATCCGCATAGGGGCCGATGACGCCATATGCAGGGTGGAGGCTGTAGGTTTTCCGGACGGATCGGTAATGTATCTTCTTTACCTGAACCTCCTGCAAAAATCGGCCTTCTGCGCTCCCAAAAGCGTGAAAATGGGAGTAACGCTTAATAGCGGTAAAGTCCTCAGACTGGAACAGATTGGCGAAGACTCCCCCACCAAGGCGCGTCTTGAAAATGGCCTTTTCCTGAACAGGTTAAAGTATGCTGTGGAAGCATCCGACATGGAAAAGATGGTTCAAGGGATTAAGTCGCTGGACATAATAACCGGCTGGAACCCTGACGATTACATTCAGGCCGACTTTTCCTCCGACGAGCTGGCCCAGTTGCTCAATCGGCACTGCAAATCCATACTTGAAGCATCAGAGTATACCATCGAACTGCAAGCCAGCCTGGGGAACTATACCGAAAACCAGAACAGCGTCCTTTCAATGTCCAATCCAGTAGTCGCGCGTGGCAGTTCCATGGCCTACAACGTTATTCTCTCCCATCTATATTATAAAAACACCAACGAGGAAGACCTGGACCTGGCTTTTGTAATAGGCACCAATGGCAAATACAGAATCCCCCTGGACTCCCCGGTCCGCTTCACCCTTGCCGACGGCTCGGCCATCGAACTCTCCCAAGCCCGCGAAGACGACAACTTCGTGTACCTGTATCCTTCCATTGAAGAACTCCGACGCATGGCGTCGGTCGGAATCACCGCCATTTCAATTACTTACGACGGCGGAATCATGGAAGACACTTTCCCTTCGGCCGAAAACGGCTTTTCCGCAGCCATCTCCCAGCAGCTCCAGCTCCTCCTTTCAGTGAGCCCCCGTTAGAGCCTTGTATATTCCCGAAAAATAGCTAACTTTGCAGTCCCAATGAGGATGGTTCCGTAGCTCAGCTGGATAGAGCAACAGCCTTCTAAGCTGTGGGT
>CAMOIT010000004.1 GCA_946616285.1 uncultured Bacteroidales bacterium
ATCACCGGCCTGATCAAGGCCAACTTCCCCATGCGTATCGCTTTCCGCGTCACTTCCCGCATCGACTCGTCCACTATTCTGGACCAGCCGGGCGCCGACAAACTCATCGGCCGCGGTGACATGCTCCTTTACAGCGGCGTGGAGATGGAGCGCGTGCAGTGCGCTTTTATAGGCAACGACGAAATCGTGTCCCTTACCAAGGCAGTAGGGGAGCAGGTGGGATACCAGCGCAGCTACAATACACCTTATTATCTGCCTGAACCTGCTCCCACCGAGGAAGACGGCGGTTCGGGCGGCATGGTGGATATGAAAGCCCTGGACGATCGTTTCGAAGAAGCCGCACGCACTGTGGTGATGAATCAGAGAGGTTCCACCTCGGATCTCCAGCGCAAGCTTGGCATGGGATATGCAAAAGCAGGCAGGGTGATGGACCAGTTGGAAGCCGCCGGTATCGTTGGCCCGCAGAACGGGGCCAAGCCGCGCGAAGTCCTGGTTCAGGACATAGCCCAGCTGGAAGAAATACTTCAGCACTTTATGAACCAGTAATGAAAAAGCTGCTTTTGGCAATAACCCTACTGTTTACGGCACTCGTATCATGGGCACAGGGAATTCCGCTTCTGGATAAAGTCCAGGGGCAAAGGGTGTCGTTTTCTTACAGTTACAGCCTTTCTCAAAAAGGTGCGGATTTCCAGGAAGTCACAGGCGGTGAAGTTACTGTGGAAGACAACGCCTATGTCATGGAAGGGCTTGGCATCAAAGTCCTGAGCGATGGCGAAACCCGCTGGAGCCTGGATCCCGCCGCCCGCGAGGCTGTAGTGGAAACAGTTGAAAAAGAGGATATCTTTACCAATCCTGCACTCTTTATTTCATCCTACAGGAATTACATGGACAGGATAAATGTAAACAGTCAGGGGCGCAATAATCTGGACGTTACCCTTACTCTGGACGATGAAACCAAAGCGCGGTTTGTCCTGAAGGGTATTACCTTTAAAGAGAAGCAAGGAAAAAGCGACTTCTCGATGGACGAAAAGTCGCTTCCAGGTGATTGGATTGTAACGGACCTGCGTTAAATCTCTTTTACGCAGCGTACGCTGAGGGCGAGGGAGCTAATGCTGCCCTTGCCTTTTTGTATTACGGGATTTTCCAGATAAATGTAGCGGTACTCGGCAAGACCGTCGGCCTGGGATGAAGTCCACCAGCAGGCGTATTCCCCGAAGCCCTGGTCTGCATAGGATTCGCTGGTAAGGTCCTGATAACCGGCTGGTATGGCGTTGAAGCCGGTGCTGTTTGTGATTGTAACCTCGGTCCTGTAAGGCCACATGTCTTTTTTAAGGAACTGTGCGTTTGCCATGGCGTCTCCGGCCGAAGTTCCCAGCAGAGCGTCGAATTCTTCTGGCGTGGGAAGGCGCCAGCCGTCAGGACAAGCTTCCTTAGCTTCGTTCCAGGTGTAATACCGGCCGAAAAGAGGAGCAACTACCTCGCTTTTCAAGAGGACGGTGCCGCTTTCGGTACCATAGAGGTTCTGCGCCATCCAGCAAAGCCCGCCGGAAGTGATGCTGCGGTACGGATTGCCTCCGGCGACCACGTCGGGATCGCCCTCAAGGCCGGTGAGCGCGGTTTCAGGGTCGATTGCTTCCACATTTGCAGTGACAGAACCATTGTAGTAGTCTGTTGCGAAAGCGTAGCAGGTGACGGTGTAGCTACCTACCTCGGAAAACTCTACGGTATATGAAAGCTCCTGGTTCTTGATGTCCGTTGTAGTTGTGTCCCGTTGTCCGGAATTGACCTGCCAGAAAAGGCCGACACTGCCGGGTGTGGTTCCGTCCGACGTGGTGAGGCTTGAAACGATGGCCTTGAAAGTGATTTTGTCCCCGGCTGCAACGTATGGTACGCTGCTTTCCAGGTACAAGCCCGAAAGGCTTGGTTTAGTGGTTATATCTTCGTCTTTCTTGCAGCCGCCGATGCTCAGGATTGCAGCAAAGGCCAGGCCGGTGCAGAGTAAGTTGAATCGCATGTCCAAGTTTCCTTTTATCCTGCAAATATCGTTAAAAATTTCGTATTTTTGCATAAATACCTTGCCAATGAGAAAGATTATCATAGCCGTCGCCATTATTCTGGCTGTTTCCTGTACGGGGAACAGGGGGAAGTATGTACAGATTTCTGGCTATGCCCAGGGTGGCACATATACCGTAAAGCTTAATATGAAAGGCGTCAGTGTGCCTGTAGAGGCAATTCGCGACAGCGTGGATGCCCTGCTCACACAAATAGATACGACCCTTTCCGGCTACAATAAGAAGTCCGTCCTGTCCCGCTTCAATGCCGGCGAAACGGTGCCATATACTGCAATGTTCGGGGAAATGTACAAGCTTTCCTACGAAATGTGGAAACGCTCCAAAGGCGCCTTGGACTGCGCTGCCGGGCCTCTTTTCGACGTCTGGGGCTTCGGTTTTAAAAACAGCGCATTCCCTTCGGAGGATGAAATTATGTCAATTTCGGGCGGCTGCGGAATGAAACTTCTTCCGGCGGAGCTTCCGGTTCAGGACGGCTTCTTGGATCCTTCGGCCATGGGCAGCCCGCGCCTTAATTTCAACGCTATAGCGCAGGGCTACAGCTGCGACGTAATCGCCCGTTACCTTTATTCCATTGGCGTAAAGGACATGCTGGTGGATATTGGTGAAATATGGTGCGACGGAGTGAACCCTTCAGGCAAGCCATGGTCGGTGGGTGTGGACAGGCCTGAAGACAGGCCGGACCCTTCAGACGGGGCTTCAGAGCTTGAGGGAATATGGTCTTCTGAAGGAAGGTCCGCCGGCATCGTTACATCCGGCAACTACCGCAAGTTCTACATCCGCGACGGGCGCAAATACGCCCACACAATAGACCCTGTAAGCGGTTATCCCGTCCAGCATAATCTCCTGAGTGCTACAGTGGTTTCGTCAGAGAGCGCTGCCATGGCAGATGCAGTGGCCACATGGTGTATGGTAATCGGGCTTGACGCATCGAAGGAACTTATCGCCGGAGATCCGGCACTGGAAGGCTACCTGATATATGAAGCCGATGACGGCTCAATGCAGGAATGGGCCTCGGCCGGTTTTACATTGAAGAAATAATCTCCAGAATATAAATCAGCAGGCGGCACAGTCCGTCTGTTGTTTTTATCAGGAAGTCCCAATGGATGCCGGCTCCCCAGGCTGTGATGCAGATGACCGCACTTCCCATGAGCAACGTGGTTACAGGTATGGCAAGCAGGTTTGTGATAATGAAGTGCCGGGGGAAAGTGTGGAAGCGAATCCATACTAGAGGCGCCGTAAAAGCCTGGCAGCTTATGCTGAGTGCCGCTGTTTTCCATATTTTCGGAAGAATGCCAGGGCTCTCTGGGTACCATCTCTCCATTATCGGATACAGCAGCACTATCCCCGCCATCGCAAGGTAGGAGAGTTGAAATCCGATGCTGCCTATGGCCGATGGATCAACAGCCAGCTGTATAAGCAGGGCAAGGCAAAGCACCCTTGACGCTTTCCGAGGCCTGCGCAGTATCCTGAGCGTTTCATTGATGCTTATGAAAAGGAATGCCCTGACAAGGGAAGGGGAGGCCCCGCTCATCAGTGTGAAAAAAAAGGCCGCAAAGACTATCAGTACATAGCGGATCATCCTGGCCGAAGGGCTTTTACCAAGGGGGACGGTGAGTTTGTCGAAAATCATGTAGAGTATCCCCATGTGAAGCCCCGAGAGTGCAAGAAGGTGAGACGCTCCACTTTCCCTGAAAACGCTTTTGACTTCTGCAGAAAGAAGGCTTCTGTCTCCGGTAAGGAGAGCTGACAGTAGCGGCGCAGTTGTGCTGCTCTCAAATGGCATCGAGCCGATTAGCGTTTTGAGCCATCGGGAGGCTGTTCCTGCGAATTCCGTTATCGACCCGTCTGCTCCGGCTGTCGGCAGCGAAGATGTCATAGCGCAGAACAAACCAGTGCACAAAAACAGCAGTGGAAGTGCCTGGGCGATGGTTTTGGGAAATATCGGCCGAAAGAAAAAGGGGAGGGCAAGAAGCGGCGCAGCTATGGCCAGAACCCATCCGGCGGAATTGTTCCCTACAAGACTTCCCGCCATTATCCCCGCCGCAAAAAATGCCGACAGCGCCTCTATTGAATTCTCCCTCCGCATACTGTGCGAAATTACGCAAATAATTTGTATATTTGCACGATTCGGAAATTAATTGTTTTTAATAATATGATCATTCTCGTTATCAACTGCGGAAGCTCCTCCATCAAGTACCAGCTGCTCGACATGAAGAGCGACGATGTCTTCGACATCATTGCCAAGGGTATCGCGGAGAAGATCGGCCTGCCCGCCGGTATCCTCCAGTATGCACCCGCCGGAAAAGAAAAGATTGTCACCGACGTTCCCATCCCGGACCACAAGGTGGGCATGCAGCTCATCCTCAAGGCCCTTACGGACCCTGAAACAGGCGTCCTGAAGTCTCTGGAAGACATTGAGGCCGTTGGTCACCGTATAGTGCAGGGCGGAGACTTCTTCTCTGGTTCGGCCATCGTAAACCAGGATGTGCTGGACAAGATCGCTTTCTGCTCGGACTTTGCACCTCTTCACAATCCGGCTCACCTTCTTGGCATAAACGCCATGCAGGAAGTACTTCCCAGCGTGCCGCAGGTAGTAACTTTCGACACCGCCTTCCACCAGACCATGCCTCCGTACGCATATATGTACGGCTTGCCCTACGAGTATTACGAGAAATTCCGCGTACGCCGCTACGGTGCGCACGGCACTTCCCACCAGTTCGTGGCAGGCGTAGGTGCAAAGCTGGCCGGCCTGGATATCAACAATTCAAAGATTATCACCTGTCATCTTGGCGCAGGAAGTTCCATCTGCGCAATCCATAATGGCAAGTGCGTGGACACCTCCATGGGTTTCAGCCCCCTGGAAGGTATGATAATGGGTACCCGCGTGGGCAACATCGACGCAAACGCCGTCCTTTATCTGGAGAAGAAACTGGGTGTCAGCCCCGACGAAATGTCAACTATCCTCAACCGCAAATCCGGCTTCCTTGGCGTTTCCACCAAGACATCGGACGCCCGCGAACTTGACGAACTCGCCAATAACGGCGATCCTAAAGCCAAACTGGTGTTCAAGAAATTCACCTACGACATCATCAAGAATATCGGCTCATATGTGGCTGCCATGAACGGCGTGGACCTTATCGTCTTCACCGGCGGAATAGGGGAGCACAACTCCAGGCTTCGTCGCCGCGTGCTCGAGAACTTTGCTTATCTGGGCCTCAAGGTGGACTATGAAGCCAACGTAGCCTTCGGCGAGGATGCCATAATCACTACCGAAGATTCCAAGGTTAAGGCTGCTCTCATCTGCACCAACGAGGAGCTGGTGATTGCCCGTGACACAATGCATTTAGTACTTGAAAATCAGGAATAAGATATGATCAAGAATTTTGACGAACTCTTTGCCGAACTGAAGGCAAAAGGTATTTGCAAGCGCATGGTAGCTGCATGGGGCGTGGATTCCCACACCATAGAGGCCGCATCCCTTGCAAGCGACATGGGTTTTGTGAAAGTCACCCTTGTGGGCGACAGCGACATGATTGCGAAGGTTTGCGACGAATGCAAGATTGACGTCGCAAAGTTCCAGATCGTGGACATCAAGGAGGAGCTTAAGGCCGTGACCGAAGCTGTGCGCATGGTTCACGACGGCGAAGGCGATGTCCTGATGAAGGGCCTCTGCTCAACCGACAAGTTCCTCCGCGCCATCCTTAACAAGGAACAGGGTCTCCTGCCTCCGAAGGGCCTCCTGTCCCACGTTGGCGTAATCGAGAACCCCAACTACCACAAGCTCATCTTTATCACCGACATGGCCGTGATTCCCGCTCCGGATTTCCGCCAGAAGGTTAAGTTGGCTGGTTTTGTTACCGGTGTTGCTCGTTCCTTCGGCATCGCTATGCCCAAGATTGCCTTCATCGCCGCTTCGGAGCAGATGCTGGATTCCATGCCCGCATGCATCGAGGGCGCCATGCTTGCCAAGATGTGCGACCGCGGTCAGATCAAGGCCATCGGCGACGGCCCTCTCGCACTTGATGTCGCGATTGACGAGGAATCCGTCCAGATCAAGAAGCTCCAGAGCCCCGTTGCCGGAGACGCAGACTGTCTGCTCTTCCCCAACATCGAGAGCGCCAACGTTTTCTGGAAAACCAACTCAAAGCTAGCCACCGGCGTACGCCAGGCCGGCTTCCTGGTTGGCACCAAGGTCCCTTGCATCCTCGCTTCCAGGGCCGATTCTGTAGACGTTAAGTTAAATTCCATCGCTTCGGCGGTAATGTCAGTAAAATAATTATGAGAAAGTACATTGTAGCAGGGAACTGGAAAATGAACACCACAGTTCCCGAAGGTGTTGAATTAGCTAAAGCTGTTGTTGCGGCGGCCAAAGAGCTTCCCGCAAATGTGGAACTTGTAGTAGCCCCTCCTTTCACTCATCTTTATCCCGTGGCAGAGGCTCTGAAGGGCTCCAAGGTTAAGCTCAGCGCCCAGAACTGCGCCGACCACGAGAAAGGTGCATACACCGGCGAAGTGGCCGTGAACATGCTCACTTCCGTAGGTTGCGAGTATACCATCCTTGGTCACAGCGAGCGTCGCCAGTACTATGGCGAAACCGACGAGAAACTTGTCGTGAAGACCAAACTCGCACTCGAGGCAGGCCTTAAGGTCATTCTCTGCGTAGGCGAAAATCTTGACGAGCGCGAAGCCGGCAAACATTTCGACGTAGTGACCGCACAGACCAAGGCTGTCCTTTACAACTTCACCGCCGAAGACCTCAAGAAGGTGGTTATCGCATACGAACCCGTATGGGCCATCGGCACCGGAAAGACTGCAACAGCGGCACAGGCCGAAGAAATCCACGCCTGCATCCGTTCGGTCATCGCCGAAAAATTCGGCCTTGAAGCAGCCGACGACATGACCATCCTCTACGGCGGCTCCTGCAAGCCTTCCAACGCCAAAGAGCTCTTCGCCGAAAAGGATATCGACGGCGGTCTCATCGGCGGTGCAGCCCTCAAAGCCGAAGACTTCCTTGGCATTGCCAAAAGCTTCTAGTATTACATTGCCGCGTTTGCACCTGTAGCGCTTCCAAGGCACTTTTTCTGCAAACGCGGCAGCAAAAACAGCCATTTTGGCCAAAAATGCTGCCACGTTTGCAAAAAATCGCCGTTTCGTGCGTTTTATGTGCAAACGCGGCAGTTTGCAAAACTGCCTTATGAAACGGATATACAAAATTATGATGCTTTCATCAGCGGCCGCCATGCTGGCGTCCTGCGCCCCGAAGGAAGGGGACTTCAAGTATACCATCGACTCATTTGCCGACCTTAAGGTAATGCGATACCGCATTCCCGGTTGGGAAGACCTTTCGCTTCAGCAGAAGGAATACGCATACCACCTTGCCGAGGCTGCCAAGTATGGCCGCGATATCCTCTGGGACCAGAACTGCAAGGACAACCTTCGTGTGCGTCATGCCCTGGAGGCAATCCTGGAATGCGACGCCGTAGATACCAAGGCGCCCGGTTATGAGGATTTCCTGGTATATGCAAAAAGGGTTTTCTTCTCCAACGGCATACATCATCACTACGCCGAGGACAAGATCTTCCCTGCGTGCTCACGCGAGTACTTCGCTTCCCTGATGAACCTCGCGGGTGTTAAGGACGATGAACTTCTGGAAATCATTTACAATCCTGCAATCTATCCCCAGAGGCGTTCGACCGAGACTTCCGGCGATATCGTGAAGCTTTCGGCCGTGAACTTCTACGAGGGCGTCACCCGTGATGAAGTGGAGAAATACTATGCCGGAATAGTGGACCCGTCGGATCCGGAACCCGTTTCCTGGGGCCTCAATACAAAAGTTGTTAAGGATGCAGACGGCGTTATCCGCGAATATCCCTGGAAGGTAGGCGGTATTTATTCCCCTGCAATCGAGAAGATATGCGTGGAACTTGAAAAAGCCGCTGCAGTTGCCGAAAACGACATCCAGAAGCGTGCACTGGCGCTTTTGGTGGAATATTACAAGACCGGCGACCTTAAGAAGTGGGACGAATTCAACATCGAATGGGTTAAGGACACTCTTGGCACCGTAGACTTCATCAATGGCTTCATCGAGGACTACAACGACCCTCTTGGCCGCAAGGCTTCCTGGGAAGGCTATGTGAACATAAAGGACGCTGAGGCTTCCAAGCGCAGCGACATACTCTCGGCCAATGCCCAGTGGTTCGAAGATAATTCTCCGGTTGATCCCCGTTTCAAGAAGGCTACAGTGAAGGGCATTTCGGCCAAGGTTATCAATGCAGTATGCCTTGCCGGCGACAGCTATCCGTCAACGCCCATCGGCATCAATCTCCCCAATGCGGACTGGATCCGCAAGGAGCATGGTTCCAAGAGCGTTACTATCGCAAACATCACGCATACTTACAACTATGCAGCCGATGAGCTTCCCACAAGCACCCTTGCCGAGTTCGCCTACAGCAAGAAGGAGATTGAACTTGCGAAGAAGTGGGGGAGTGTTGCCGACGAAATCCACACGGATCTTCACGAGTGCCTTGGCCATGGCTCCGGACAGCTCCTTCCCGGGGTAAGCACTACCGCGATGGGCGAGTATGCATCGGCCCTGGAGGAAGCCCGCGCCGACCTTTTCGGCCTTTATTACACCGCCGATCCCAAGATGGTCGAACTGGGTATTATGCCCGATCCCGAAGCTTATAAGGCCGAATATGCGAATTATATCCGCAACGGCCTTATGGTGCAGTTCACCCGCGTGGAGCTTGGCCGTCCCAATACCGAAGCCCACATGCAGAACCGCAAGCTCATCGCCGAATGGTGCTACGAGAAAGGCGCCGCCGACAATGTGATTGAAAAGAAGGTGCGCGACGGTAAGACTTACTTCGTAGTAAACGATTACGTAAAACTCCGTGACCTTTTCGCCCAGCTTCTGGCCGAGATTCAGCGCATCAAGTCGGAAGGGGATTACGAAGCAGGCAAGGCTCTCATCGAAACCTATGCCGTGAATATCGACCCCGAACTCCACAAGGAAGTGCTGGAACGCTACAAGGCCCTGAACCTTAAGCCTTACGGCGGATTCGTGAATCCCGAAATCCAGCCTGTTCTTGACAAAGACGGCAATGTAACTGACTACGTTCCCGTTTATACTGACGACTACCTGGGCCAGATGCTGCAGTACGGCAAAAAGTATAGAACCCTCTAACGTCGCGCCCTGCGGTCCCTGAGCCTGTCGAAGGGCGACCGGGCATCTCATATGATAAAGGACTACAGGAACTATCTGCGTATAGAGCGTAGGATGTCACCATCCACGGTGACATCCTATTGCCATGACGTGGAGGGATTCCTGGAGTATACGGACCTTGTCCCCCGCGCGGTAAGGCCGGAAGACATTGAGCGCTACCTTGGAAAGGTAACGGCGGACGGCCTTTCCAAGCGTAGCACAGCGCGGCTTATCAGCTCTTTGAGGAGCTTTTTCTCCTGGTGCGTAGAGGAAGGGGAGATCAAGGACAATCCCTGTGACAGGGTAGATGCCCCCAAGCTTGGGAAATACCTCCCTGAGGTACTGAGCGTAGATGAAGTTACGGCTATCCTTGATTCCGTTGACCTTTCGGCGCGCTTTGGGAAACGCGACAGGGCTATTCTTGAAGTCCTTTACGGCTGCGGGCTCCGCGTCAGTGAAGCGGCGGCATTGAAACTTTCCCATGTCCATATTGACGAAGGCTTCGTGGACGTAATCGGCAAGGGCAACAAGCAGCGCCTGGTCCCTCTCGGGGAAATGGCGGCCGATGCCATCGTGGCTTACTTGCCCGAGCGCCCGGAACCTGCTGCCAGGGCCTTTGACGACTATCTTTTCCTTAATCGCTTCGGCAAACCCATTTCAAGGGTCTCGCTTTTCAATATGGTAAAGCAGCAGGCAATGGCCGCCGGAATTCAAAAGGAAATATCGCCTCATACTTTCCGGCATTCTTTTGCGACGCATCTGATAGAAAACGGGGCCGATTTGAGGATGGTCCAGGAAATGCTGGGGCACGAGTCTATCCTCACTACGGAAATCTACACCCACATCGATACCTCCACCTGGCATAAAACCATATTGGAGCACCATCCGGAAGGGTGAGCGACAAAAAACCGGGATTAACTTCCTGTTTGTATAATAAACTCATCAGGGGTGAGGACTCTGATGGAAGAAGGAGGCTGTTTAAGGCCCTTATTAATCTTGAAGTCTTTGGTATTTCTGGTGATAACTACGTCGCAGTTGTTCTGGACAGCGCAGATATACTGAAGAATGTCCTCGAAGTCTTTCCCGCTAAGGTATAGCGATTTCTGGAGGGTGTCATCGTTCATCGGCAACACGTCAACAATGGTTGACAGATATTTCAAGTTGGGAATTACGGCGTTTTGTCCTACGCTATTCTTATATACAAAGGCTGCATTTACCATTGTGAGTATGGATACGCAGAGTTCGATCTTACCCTCGTCCCGCAATTGGAACAGTTGTGCCGATGTTTCGTAACCATCCCGTTCCAGCAGAAGATCCAAGATAATATTTGTGTCCAGAAAGACTCTCATCTGGACAGAAGATACTGAATACGGTCATCCTTAATATCGGCCAAAGATATCTCCTTAGGTTTGGCCGATCCAATCAATCGACGGATACTGGAATTGACTGGAATTGGTGCAGACTGCCGGGTAATTTCCGATGCGGCATCTTCCAACATCTTTTCGATCAACCGCTTAAGCGAAATATCGTGACGGCGCGCCTCATTAGAAAGGATGTCAAAAACAGGCGTTTTGATATCAATCAGCTTACGTTTATTTGCCGTTGCAGTTTCCATATATATGTTTTTGCAAAGATATATACCGTTTCTCAAAAAGACAAATCTTTTTAAAGGTAAATGGATGCGAAAAATCATATAATCAGAGACATGAGCAAGGTGAACAGATTTTGAGAATCAAAATAATTGTTGTATCTTTGCGCGCTTAAAAAGCCAGATTGGTTTTTTGGTGCAATGGGGTGCTTGAAACAGAGCACTGAGTAACACATTTTTATTCAACAAACAATGAAGCATTTTACGCTTAACGGCGAAATTCGCCAGAAGGGCAACAAGGCCGCCCTCAAGGCCTTCAGGGCCCAGGGCCTGGTTCCCTGCAATCTCTACGGCCTTGGTATGGAGAACATCCTGTTCACCGTGAACGAGAAAGAACTCAAGGGTCTCACCCACACTCCCGCATCCTACATCGTGGACCTGAACCTTGGCGGCAAGGTTTACACCGCAGTAGCACACGAGTATCAGTGGCACCCCGTGGACGACAACTGCCTCCATGTTGACTTCCTCGCAGTGAACGAGAAAAAGCCCATCGTAATCGCAGTTCCCATCCACATCACCGGTCACCCGGTTGGCGTACAGGCCGGCGGTAAATTCACCCAGAGCGCCCGCAGCCTCAAGGTTTGCGCCCTCATGAAGGACCTTCCCGACCAGCTGGACGTAGATGTAACTCCCCTGGAACTTGACAAGAGGATGGTAGCCGGAGACCTCAAATTCGAGGGTATCCAGATTGTGTCCGACAAGAACACCATCATCTGCTCCGTCAAGACCACCCGTGCCATGCAGCAGGCTGCAGCCGAAGCTGCCAAGAACGCACAGTAAAAAAGATGGAGTACCTTGTTGTAGGGCTCGGGAACATCGGGGCGGAATACGCCACAACCCGGCACAACATGGGATTTATGGTATTGGATGCCTGGGCTCAGGCATCCAATGTCCTTTTTAAGACCGACCGCTACGGAGACGTGGCCGAGATTTCTTTCAAAGGACGGTGGTTCGTACTGCTCAAGCCATCCACCTACATGAACCTGAGCGGAAACGCAGTGCGCTACTGGATGCAGAAACTGAACCTTCCCCTGGAAAACCTCATCGTAGTCTGCGACGACCTTGCACTCCCTTTCGGCACTATCAGAATGAGGGCCAACGGTTCTTCCGGCGGGCACAACGGCCTGGAAGACATAGCCCAGAAATTGGAAAGCACACAGTGGACAAGGATAAGGGTCGGGATCGGCAACGAGTTCAGCCGCGGAGGTCAGATAGATTATGTCCTCGGAGATCTTTCTAAGGAAGAAATGGAACAGGTCCCTGCTCTTTCGGCAAGAATAATTCAAGGGATAAAGGACGTTTCCACCATAGGCGTACAAAGGGCCATGAATACGCTTAATACAAAGCCAAAAGTTCAAGAAGAAGTGAAAAAATCAGAAAAAATCGACGAAAACAACACGAAAATGCCTGGATTTTAATGTTTTTCCCGCAATTTTTTTTGTTTTTGAAATATTTTTTCTAACTTGCAGCGAAGTTTGAATCACTTTTACGAACCAATAAAACAAAAAAACCATGAAAGAACTTTTAGAAAAGATCTACGCAGAATCGCAGGCATTCGGTAAGGACGCCGTCCTCCAGCTCAACAAGGGTAACAAAGCCGCTGGCGCACGCGCACGTAAGGCCGCTCTCGCTCTCATGAAGGACCTCAAGGAATTCCGCAAAGTATCCGTGGAAGCCAGCAAATAATTCCACCGAATCTTGCTTCGAAAATAAAATGTTGCAGAAATTTACATTTTTCTGCAACATTTTATTTTTTTGTGCATCTTTACTATAGGTTTAGGTTTTAGTACACGTCAAAAGACCGGGTCCAAGGGTTTATCCCAAAGGCCCGGTTTTTTGGTGACAACGTCCGAGAACTCTGATAATAAGGGTATCAGAAAAAAATGCTATCTTTGCATGATATATGCGTTGCGTAAAATTAATATCGGCAGTAATATTTGCGGCGACAGCGCTTGCATCATGCACGGCGGATGATAATTTCGACCCGGCCCGGTCCTATGACGGATCTTCTGTGAGCTCCAATCCGCAGAGGCTTCCCATCGAAGAGGTCCGTCACGTCATGATAATGGTTGCGGGCGGTTATAACAGCCTGTCGGAATACATCAGGGCAGACATGAAAGAGCTTTCCGAAGGCTATCTTCCCACGGGGAAAGGCCGTATGGAAGATGTCCTTGTGGTGCTTTCGCGCCTTCCGGAGAAAAGGGGGGATTACAGCACTCCTTCCCCGGTTATTCTTTACCGCTTGTGGAAAGGCTCAGACGGGAATGTCGTCAGGGATACCCTCTACAAATGGGACACCAGCGCTGTTCTGAGCGACGCCTCCACAATAGGCGAAGCCTTGCAGATGGTTTCCGACATGTTCCCGGCCGCCGGATACGGTATGGTCTTTTCGTCCCATGCATCGGGATGGCTTCCTGCGGGTTATTACAACGCCCCTGCAGCATACGAGGAAGCTCATGGGGGCGATGCAGGTTTCTTCGGCATCAGCAGAAGGGGTCTCCGTGAGACCTTTCCTCCCATTCCGGATTATCCGGCCGTCAAGAGCATCGGCCAGGACAAGGTGGGTATTTCTTCTTATGAAATGGAGCTTAAGGACCTTTCGGAGGCCATTCCCATCCATCTGGAATATCTTCTTTTCGACGCCTGCCTCAATGGCTGCGTGGAAGTTGCATATGCTTTCAGAGGCATCGCCGACATTGTGGGATTCTCTCCGACGGAAGTCCTTGCCGACGGCTTCGACTATCCGTCAATCGCAAAGCGCCTGTTAAGGCCGCAGCTTAATCCTGTAGCCGTGTGCAAGGATTATTTCGCCTATTACGACGCCCAGTCGGGGAGCGGCAGGTCGGCCACCATCACCGTCGTGGATACAAGGAAGATGGAACCGCTTGCCGAAGTCTGCGCCGACCTTTTCGACCGCTACCGCGACAAGATAAACAGCCTGGACGGCAACAGGGTGCAGGGCTATTTCAGGTCGAACAGGCACTACTTCTACGACCTCAAGGACATACTTGTCCGGGCAGGGATGACAGCGGAGGAAACGGCTCTTCTGGATCAGGCTATGTCAAAGTGCATAGTGTACAAGGCCGCCACGCCCAGTTTCCTTGGCATAGACCTTTCGCGTGCGAACGGCCTTTCAATGTACCTGCCTTCCATGGGGACCCCGCTTCTGGACAAATTCTATAAAGACAATATGGCCTGGAACGAGGCCACTCAACTTGTAAAATAAAAATCAGGTATATATGAAAGATTTCGTAAAGGCCATGCTGGCCGTCATCTGCGGCTTTATCGTGCTCAGGCTTCTGGGTTTGCTGTTGATGCTGTTTTTCATGGGGTCGGCCCTCATTGGCGGTTCCTCAACATCCATCCCGAAGGATGCCGTCCTTGACATTAACATGTCTGAATTCATTGTGAGTGAACAGAGCCAGGATACTTCCATGCCAGATCTGAGTTCCCTTTCCAGCGGCGCTATGACTCCGCAGATCGGCCTGCGCGATGCCGTTCAAGCCATCCGCAGAGCCGCTTCTGACGCTTCCATCCGCTTCATTTTCCTTAGGCCCGACGGTGCCACCGCCGGTACAGCGGACCTCGAAGAGCTCCGTATTGCCCTGTCAGAGTTCCGCACCAGCGGTAAGCCCGTTCTGGCATATACCGAGAATACCGGCAACGGCTCTTATTATCTTGCGTCAGTAGCCGACCAGGTGCTCATGGGTTCGCAGCACGGTTCCACTTACCAGCTTATCGGTCTTTCCGGAAGGATGATTTTCCTGAAGGACGTGCTGGAAAAATTAGGCGTGAACTACCAGCTTATCCGCCATGGCAAGTACAAGAGCGCAGGCGAGATGTTTATCCGTAATTCAGCTTCGCCTGAAAACCGCGAGCAGAACGCACGTATGATTTCTTCAATATGGGATACTTTCGGTGCCCATATGGCTTCCAGCCGCGATTTTACAAAGGATGAACTGGACCTCTGGATTGACGGCCTTGCCTTCAACATGCCGGAAGATTTTCTGGAAAAAGGCCTCGTGGACTCCCTGGTGGACCATGAAGCCCTCATTCAGAAGCTTTGCACTCTGGCTCAGGTGGACGATCCTGACAAACTTCACCTTGTTTCCCTTGCCGACTATATCTCGGCCAGCGTCAGCGCTTTCCCTTCCCGCAGTAACGTGGCTGTCATCTACGCCGACGGCGAAATCATCGACGGTTGGGATACCAAGGAAATAAGCGGCGACCGTTTCGTCAGCGAAATCGACAAGGTCCGCAAAGACAAGAGCGTTAAGGCCGTGGTTCTGCGCGTGAATTCTCCCGGCGGCAGCGTAAGCGCGTCTGTCAAGATTCGTCGGGCGCTGGACCTTCTTCAGCAGGAAAAGCCACTTGTGGCTTCTTACGGAAACTATGCGGCTTCGGGCGGCTACTGGATTTCCAACGGCTGCCAGAAAATTTATTCCGATGCCACCTGCCTCACCGGCTCTATCGGCGTGTTCTCAATGATTCCCGAGTTCTCTGAAGTTACTAAGAAAATCGGCGTGAATGTGGAAACGGTGGGTTCGCACAGGCACAGCGACATGTATTCCCTGATGCGCCCCTTCGATTCAGAGGAACTGAAATATATGCAGGCATCTGTCGAAGATATTTACGAGAGTTTCGTCAATCTTGTGGCCACAAGCCGCGACAAGGATCCCGAATATATTGATTCAATCGCTCAGGGCCGTGTATGGACAGGCGCCGACGCCCTTGAGATAGGCCTTGTGGATGAAATCGGCACTTTGGAAGATGCCATCAGCTATGCCGCCGCCCTTGCCGACATGCACTCCAGCGACGAATACGGCGTAGTAGCTTATCCCCGTCCGCTCACCTTCATGGAACAGATTCTGGAGAGCATGGGGCAGAGCACCACACCTTCCGTCCTTCTCGAAGGCACTCCCTTCGAGGCTATGGGCCGCGAAATGGAGAACGTTAAAGCGGCCGAAAACGGCACCGTCTTCGCACGCCTTCCTTATTCCATTGATATTAAATAAAAACAGATATGAACAGAGTAGTTATTACCGGTATGGGTATATGGTCTTGTCTGGGTGTTACCCTGGACGAGGTTAAAGATAGTTTGTACAGCGGAAAGTCGGGAATCATCCTGGATCCTGTGCGCAAGGAGATGGGTTTCAGAAGCGGACTCACTTCTTTCGTGCCGGCTCCGGACCTGAAAAAGGAGCTTCCCCGTTCGCAGAGGGTGTATATGCCCGAACCGGCCCAGTATGCATACTGCGCAACGCGCGACGCCCTTAAGGCCGCAGGAATCGACCAGGACTATCTTGACAATAATGAGGTGGGCCTGCTTTACGGCAACGACAGCACTGCCGACGCAGTGTACAATTCGGTGGCGAAGATAGTCGAGAAGAAGGACACCATGCTTTGCGGCGCCGGCGCTATTTTCCAGAGCATGAATTCCACGGTTACAATGAACCTTGGCGTGATTTTCCACCTCAAGGGCATTAATCTTACCGTGTCCGGCGCTTGCGCCAGCGGTTCACATGCTATCGGCCTTGGCGCACTGCTTATCCAGAACGGCCTTCAGGATATGGTCGTATGCGGCGGCGCACAGGAGGTGAACATGGCTGCGACAGGTTCCTTCGACGGTATTTCCGCATTCTCCACCCGAGAAGACAATCCCGCCGCTGCATGCCGCCCCTTCGACAGGGACCGCGACGGCCTGGTTCCCGGCGGTGGTGCAGCTACCGTAATCCTGGAAAGCTATGAACATGCCGTAAAACGCGGCGCTCCCATCATAGCCGAAGTGCTCAGCTACGGCTTCAGTGCAAACGGAGACCATATTTCCTCGCCCAATGTGGACGGCCCCGCCCGTTCCCTTGAAATGGCAATCCGCCGTGCAGGAATCGGCCTTAAAGAAATTGGTTACGTGAATGCTCACGCAACTTCTACCCATGTGGGCGACGCCAACGAAGCCAAGGCACTTTACCGCGTCCTGGGCGAAAAAACCGTCCCCATCACTTCCACGAAGAGCCAGACCGGTCACGAAATGTGGATGGCAGGCGCCTCAGAGGTCATTTACTCCATCCTTATGATGAAGAACGACTTTATCGCCGGCAATATCAATTTCGAGAATCCCGACGAAGATTCCTGCCACCTGCTTATTCCCGGCAGCACCATGAACGCTCATTTCGACACCTTCCTTTCCAATTCCTTCGGATTCGGCGGAACTAATTCCACTCTTATTATAAGGAATGTCTAAGGAGGCCGTAATAATCGGCGCAGGCCTTGGAGGGCTTCTCTGCGGCCGCATCCTGTCCCGCGAAGGATGGAAGGTTACTGTACTTGAACAGTGGGCCCAGCCCGGCGGTTCCCTCCAGACTTTCGTGCGGGGCGGCGTGCGTTTCGATACCGGCTTCCACTCAGTCGGCGGTCTTGCCCCCGGCGAGCCCCTGGAGCAGCTGTTCCGCCCCCTCGGCCTTATGGACCTGCCCTGGTACAGGGTCGGGGAGGACGAATTTATCCGCTGCAGCCTTCCTTTCCTGAGGCTTTCGGCCCTTACGGAAGACGAGATAGAGCATGTGGCAGGGCCTTACCGGCAAAGTGTATGGCGCCTCAGGGGTGGCGGAAAAACGCTTGTCGATGCTCTTCTGGAGGGTATTGATGTGCAGCTCAGGAAAAAAGTCATCGAGATTAAGGACCATGTCGTGCGTTGCAATGACGGAAGTGAATTTGCGGGCGATGTGGTAGTTTCCGACATCCATCCCAAGGCTACATTCGATATGCTCACGGACCATGTGCGCCCGGCATATATCAAGCGGTTGCAGAAGATGGAAAATGGCCCTGGAGTATTCACTGTGAACATCAAACTTAACCCGGGAACAATCCCCATTGAGTATCACAGCATCTTCATCGACGGTGAAATCATGATTCACTTCGGTGAGGAGGAAGCAGGCGGATACGCCAGGAGCATGGATATCCTTACCTTCGGCCATCCGGGCGATGACAGGAACGCCTTCGCCGAAACACTGATCCAGAAAGCGTCGGAACGCATTCAGGGTCTCCCCGATGCGGTCGAAAGGTTCTGGACCAGCACCCCCGCTACCTGGGAACGATTCACCGGAACTCCCGGAGGCTCAGCTTACGGAATAGTTAAAAAGGGGGCGGGGGATTACCTGTCTCCGATAACGCCTTTGGACTGGCTGTTCCTGACAGGCCAGAATATCGGCCTTCACGGCATCCTTGGAACCACGGTCGCCGCTGTGAACACTTGTAATATAATTTTGAAGCGATGAAATACGCACTTGTTACCGGCGGAAGCCGGGGAATCGGCCGGGCCGTTTGCCAGAGGCTGTACCAGATGGGCTACGAAGTCCTTATCAACTTTGTCTCCAACCGCGCCGCAGCCGAGGAAACCCTCTCGCTTGTGGAAGGTCACGGCGAACTTATGCAATTTGACGTTGCCGATGCCGAGGCTGTGCAAAAAGCCCTTGGAGGCTGGCAGGCAGCCCATCCTGAAGAATATATAGAGGTCCTGGTGAACAACGCCGGCATACGCCGCGACAATCTTCTCTTATGGATGGAAAAGGAAGACTGGTTCAAGGTTCTGGATACAAATCTGAACGGCTGGTATAACGTTACACGGCCGCTTCTTCAGCCTATGCTCATCCATAAGTTCGGCCGTATCGTGAACGTGGCTTCGTTAAGCGGCCTCAAGGGCCTTCCGGGGCAGACTAACTATTCTGCCGCGAAGGGTGGCATGATTGCCGCTACCAAAGCTCTGGCTCAGGAAGTGGCGCGTAAGAAAGTGACCGTGAATGCAGTGGCTCCCGGCTTTATCCGTACCGATATGGTGGAAGGCCTTGACGAGGCAGCCCTGAAGAAAGACATTCCTGCAGCCCGCTTCGGCGAGCCGGATGAAGTTGCTGCGGTAGTGGCTTTCCTCTGCAGCAAGGAGGCTTCATACGTTAACGGCGAAGTTATTTCGGTGAACGGAGGTTTATATACCTAGAATACGTTCCTGCGGTTATAGGCCTTCAGTGCGGCCCTGAGAAGCATCAGGCAGCGCTGAAGGTCTTCTTTTTTAAGTACGTACGCCATGCGGACCTGGTTATTGCCAAGGTCCGGGCTGCGGTAAAATCCGGCTGCGGGGGCCATCATTATGGTTTCTCCGTCCAGGCGGAAATCCGTAAGGCACCAGCGGCAGAAATCTTCGGCGTCTGAAACCGGCAGGCTGACGACGGTGTAGAAAGCCCCGTGAGGCATGGGGGAGTATACGCCGGGGATGCTGTTAAGCCCCTTAATGAAGAAATCCCTGCGGGCTTTGTATTCCTCGAAGCACTCTTTCGCATACTCTTCAGTGCCTTCAATGGATGCTTCCGCCACAAGCTGGCCCAGAAGGGGAGGGCTCAGGCGTGCCTGGCAATACTTCATTACTGTGTCGTACACCAGTCGGTTGCGGGTTACCAGCATGCCCACTCTGATTCCGCATTCTGAATAGCGCTTGGAAACAGAGTCTACCAGAATCACGTTTTCGGGTATGCCAAGGGTCATGGCCGAAACGAAAGGCTCCCCGGTGTACACGAATTCGCGGTACACTTCGTCGGCAATCAGATAGAGGTCATGTTTTACGACCAGCTCCTTTATCTTCTGCAAATCTTCGGGAGAGTATACTGAACCTGCGGGATTGGACGGGTTGCAGATCAGTATAGCGCGCGTCTTAGGCGTAATAACTTCCTCGAAAGCCTCCATCGGAGGCAGTGCGAATCCGTCTTCTATGTAAGACGGAACAGTGCGTACCTTGATACCCGCGGTGACTGCAAAAGAGATGTAATTGGCATAGCCGGGTTCCACCATCAGTATTTCGTCACCAGGGTTCAGACAGGCGAGGAAGGCAAAGAGGATAGCCTCGGAGCCACCTGAGGTAATGATTATGTTTTCGGGACCTATGTCGTTGATTCCGAATTTCTTATAATAGCCGACAAGCTTTTCCCTGAGGGGCAGTATTCCCTCCGAGGGACTGTATTCCAGGGTTTTGCGGTCTATCCTCTTTAGTACGTCGAGGGCCTTCTGCGGGGTGGGAAGGTCCGGCTGTCCTATGTTAAGGTGATATACTTTGACGCCTTCGCGCTTCGCCGCATTTGCGAGCGGGACAAGTTTGCGTATTGGTGATGACGGCATTTCGGCGCCGCGGTGCGAAATCTGGGGCATGGTTTAAAGCATTCCAAGCATGCGGCTCCTGACAAGGAGGGACGCTCCGAAGGGGGCCGCTTTTTTGTTCAGTTGTGTAAGTTTGATGCTGGTGTCCTGGTTGGCGATGTTGAGCACATGGCGCTTTATGGCCGAACGTATAGGGAGCATAAGGTAATCGCCTGCAGCTTCGGCCATTTTACCGCCGATAACCACCAGCTCGGGGTTGAAGATGTTGATGAGTCCTGCGAGGCCTTTGCCAAGGTTCGTGCCTATCTTCTCGACGGTCTCGATGGCAAGGACATCTTCGCTGCGGATGGCTGAATAGATGTCGTTGAGATTCACTTTCCCGTTAGCCTTGAATTGTGCCGCGAGGGAGGAAGCCCTGCCGGAATTCAGTTTTTCGCTTATCATCCTGACGAGGGCGCTTCCGGACGAACCGGTTTCCAGGCACCCGACTTTTCCGCACCGGCACATCTGACCGTTGTCCAGAAGAGGGAAGTGGCCGAATTCGCCGCTGAACCCCGAAGTGCCGTAATACAGGCGTCCGTTCAGTATCATACCCATGCCAAGGCCCCAGCTGACGTTTACGAATAGCATGTTTTTCTCTTTGAGGCCGCCGCCGAGGTACTCGCCGTAGGTCATTGCACGGGAGTCGTTTTCAAGGACTACGTGCGTGCCAAGGTCTTCCTTAAGGATATCGCTGATGGAACGGTGCTCGTCGAAACTGAAGCTGTAGCTGTATCCGGTGACGGGGTTCACGCGTCCGGGGACGCTGATTCCGACGCCCATAACCTTGTTCCAGGCCACGTCTTTTTCAAGGAGGAAATTCCTGAGCTCGCCGGCAAGAAGGTGGACGGTGTTTTCGTCGGCTGACATCTTGAAGGGAATACCGTCCTGGAAAAGCCTCAGGCCACCTTTGAAATCCGTTACGGCGACGCTGGCGTGTGAATTCCTTATGTCCACTCCTACGAAATAACCGGAATCCGGATTCAGTCCATATATTGACGGCCGGCGGCCTCCTGAGGTGCCGGATTTTCCCATGTCAACCATGAATCCATCGTCCATCAGTTCGCCTATGAGCTTTGTCACGGTGGGGACAGACGCGCCGATGGCTTCACTGAGGGCGGCAATGCTGAGCTCGCCGTGTTCAATGCACAGGTACAGGATTTTTTTCTTGAGAAGGGAGTTTTTATTGTCTTTTTTGTCGAGGAAGGTTTCTCTCATAATTTTTTCATTATAATGTGCAAAGTTAAAAATATTTTTTAATTATTCAAAAGGTCCCGATATGATACTTTATTAGATTCGGTTTTGAAAAAAATTTGTAACTTTGCTTCTAATATGTTCGCGAAGATAAGAAACGCCATAAGAGAGTTCCGGCTCTCGATGAAGATGAAGATAATGCTGTCTCTCATCGCCATAGTCGTGGTTCTGCTGACTTCCAGCGCAATCTCCATCCTGGAATACAAGCGCATGTCAAGTTATGTGTCTCAGCTGATAGCCGACGACGTGCGCAATATTCACATAACCCAGCGTCTTGTCGATGCGGTGGATAACTACAACCTCCAGCTTCTTGCAGTAATTGGCGATGACAGCCTGTCCTCCCTTCCCACTTTCGACAGGGAGTCTTTTGTCCAGCACTGCGATTCCCTCCGCGTGGATTTCAGTTCCGGAAGGATAGTTCCATTGGCGGACTCTGTGGTCTATGCATATTCGGCCTATATGCTGGCATCGATGGAACTCGAAGACGTTTTGGAGTCCAATTTCATAAATACTCGTGACTGGTATTTCAACCGTCTCCAGCCGCTGTTCTCCCGCATGAGGGCATATCTGGACAGGCTGAGCAATGAGATGTACCTGGAATTGGAAAGCAATTCCAAGAACTTCGACAGCGGATTTTTCCGCAGCATCGTGCCCGGCGCCGTTGCTGTGGGCGTGGGAATACTGCTGATTTTCCTCCTCCTTTTCTACCTCCTGGTGTACTATGTCAAGCCTCTATACGGAATGCTGTCGGCCCTCAAGGACTATCTCGCATTTCGTCGGCGCTATACTTTTACCTTCGAAGGAAGCGACCAGCTGGCCGAACTGAACGGCGACATAACTGACCTGGCGGAGGAGAACCGAACGCTTCGGCGCAGGATAAGCGATCTTAAAGACAGAAAATGAACCTGAGGGTCATATCCAGAAATGTGGGCGTGGCGCTGCTTGTGAGCGCCCTGTTCATGCTTCTTTCTATAGTGGTGTCTCTTATAGAAGGCGGCGACAGTGCACTTGCGCCACTGCTTATCAGCTTTACCCTTACCTTCATTTTCGGTATTTTCCCTTTTATTTTCGTAAGGAAAACCTCGCAGATTACACTAAAGGACGGGTACATGATTATATTCCTGTCGTGGTTGCTGTCCTTTGTTTTCGGCTCGCTGCCGTATGCCCTGTGGGGCGGACCATTCACACTCATAAACGCCTGGTTTGAAAGCGTTTCCGGATTCACGACGACCGGCGCTACAATTCTTGAGGACGTAGAGGCCCTGCCTCGAAGCCTTATTTTCTGGCGCGCCTCCACCCACTTCATCGGCGGTTTGGGAGTCGTAGTTTTCCTTTTGCTGATTATTCCGAACTCTTCGCCGGTGCGCCTCAGGCTCACTAACATGGAGCTTTCGTCGCTTTCCAGGGATGATTACCGCAGCCGGACTAATCGTAGCGTTTCCATCTTCGCATGGGTGTACCTGGCACTTGGAGGCTTTTCATTCCTGGTATATCTGATTCTCGGGATGAAACCCTTCGACGCCATCTGCCATGCCTTCAGCGTGTCGGCAGCGGGCGGTTTTTCAACGCGTACGCTGTCCATCGGCGCTTTCGGCTCGCCGCTTATCTCCATCGCCACAATTTTCCTGATGTTCCTGGCGTCTATCCACTTCGGCATAATTTTCATGGTCTTTGCGCTTGGAAGCATTCGTCCTTTGCGTAATCCGGTCCTGAGATTCTACGTGGGAGCGCTTGTGGTTATTTCTGTGATTACTTCGCTGTCGCTTAAGCTTCAGGGCGTGGACGATTCCTGGGGGAATGCTTTCCTGGACGGAACCTTCCATGTCGTGAGCTACGCATCCACAACCGGCTTTGCCATAAGCGACAACGCCGCATGGCCTTCGCTGCCATGTTTCATGCTAGTCCTTGTGAGCCTTATCTGCGGATGTGCGGGGTCTCCGACCGGCGGTATCAAGGTGGACAGGGTGATAGTACTTTTCAAAGCTATCCACATGCAGATTCTCAAGACGCTGAATCCTTCATCGGTCTACGAGATAAGGATGGGCAGGCGCATACTGCACGACGAAGAAATATACCCCCAGGTGCTTTACATCGCCATGTTTGCCATGCTCATTGCTGTTTCGTCCATTCTCTGCATCATCACCGGCGACCCTAACGGCAATGCCCTAACCGGATCCCTGGCAACGCTTTCCAACGTTGGACCTTCCCTCGGAAACATAGGCTCCATGGGGAATTACAATGCCGAACCAGGGATGATGAAGTTCTTTTTCTCGGTGAACATGTTCCTTGGCCGAGTGGAGATTTACCCCATCCTGGCCGTCCTTTCCTCCATCTTCAACCGCAGGGGATAGCATGATGGCTTTTTTCGATGCTTTCATGCGCGGCTTCCCTTACGATCCCACTCCTTGCCAGGAGAGGCTTCTTCGTTCGGTGGCGTCGTTCCTGTCTTCTGACGACGGTGATATCCTTGTGGTAAACGGATATGCCGGTACTGGTAAGACAACAGCGGTATCTGCAGTTGTTTCCGGGCTGGCTTATTTGGGACTTCAGACTGTCCTGCTTGCACCAACCGGACGCGCCGCGAAAGTGCTTTCTTCCTATGCTGGTAAGCCTGCATCCACCATACACAAGCATATCTACAGGCAGAAATCTCCTGGCTCGGACGGCTTTGGGGAGTTCTCATTGTCTCCGAATAAAGCCCGGAATACGCTCTTTGTAGTGGACGAAGTATCGCTGATAGGCGTTGAGGAGAATGCTGGAGGCGGATCCTTCGGCTCGGGAAATTTACTTGCCGATCTGGTTAGCTTCGTGCGCAACGGAACCGACTGCAGGCTGCTTCTGATAGGAGATTGCGCGCAGCTTCCTCCCGTGGGCCTTGAGGAATCGCCGGCTTTGAGTCGCGCTTTCATGTCCTTGTTTGGTGGCGTATATTTTGAAACTCTGACCACCGTTGTCCGCCAGGCTGCGGGTTCAGGGATTCTGGTCAATGCAACGCATCTCAGAACTGTTTTGGATTCCATGACGGAGCCTATTGATTTTTCCGAGCTTGGGCTGTCTGTATCCGGCTTTCCCGACATAGAGCGCATTGGCGGGGGGGAGCTGTTGGAAACTTTGTCTGATGCGTATTCTAAGTATGGCGAAGACCAGGTGGTGGTCCTGTGCCGTTCCAACAAGCGGGCCGGAAGGTACAATGCGGGAATCAGGGCGCAGGTTCTATATCGTGAGGAAAGGCTGGTCCGTGAGGACAAGCTTATGATAGTCAAGAACAATTATTCGGCCGGGCTTGAGGGGACTGACTATATAGCAAATGGCGACATTGCGTCGCTTGTATGGATCCGGAATTATGAAGAACGCTACGGCCTTCAGTTCGCCGACGCCTGCCTGAGTTTCCCCGACTATAATGACCAGGAAGTTCAGATGAAAGTGCTTCTGGACACGCTGGAGTCAGATTCTCCCTCGCTGCCATACGAAAAATCCCAGGCACTGTACCAGGGCGTCATGGAGGACTATTCGCACATTTCTACCAAACGGAAGCGCTACGAAGCAGTCCGTGAAGACCCCTATTACAGCGCTCTCCAGATTAAATATGCCCATGCCATAACCTGCCACAAGGCTCAGGGCGGTCAATGGGATTGCGTTTTTGTGGACAACGCCTTCTGGCAGGATTTCCTTGTCCCCGAAGATATCAAGTGGCTATATACCGCCCTAACCCGCGCCGTCCGCAAAGTCTATCTTGTCAACTTCAAGGACGCCTTGTTCCACCGCTAAAGCACACTGACCGGGGTTATTTCCATATTGTGTGCTTTACGCTCGTTCGCGCCGGCACCTAAAGCACACTTTCGGCCTTAATTCCCACATTTTGCGCTTTAGCCACCTCCCCGGAACCTGCCTAAAGCACACTTTCGGCCTTAATTCCCACATTCCGTGCTTTAGCCACCTCCCGGAACCTGCCTAAAGCACACTTTCGACCTTAATTCCCACATTTTGCGCTTTAGCCACCTAGCGTGTAATTTTGGAGGAAATTGTGTATATTAGTGGCATGAAAAAACAGTACATTGCAATACTTGCGGCAGTACTCATTGCCGCTCCGGCAACAGCCCGGGGCCTCAAGCCCATTCCCTTCGACCATAAATGGCTGAATAACAAGGAAGTAGCCTTTTCTTACGACGGAAGTTTCACTGACGAAGATGGCTTCATTTTTAACGTCAAAGGCCAAAAGAAAGAAGGCATTAACGTGCCGGAAAAGTTCGCGGACTTTCCCATGCATCCAGATGGTGCGGTAAACCTTACCTTCAGCCCTGACTCCACGAAGCTCGCATTCACCCGTGACAACGATTTATGGGTGGCGGATATTGCAAGCGGCAAAGAAATCCGGCTTACATGGGATGGGACGGAGACCGTGATGAACGGATATGCCAGCTGGGTCTATTACGAAGAGATTTTCGGCCGCCCTTCGCAGTACTGCGCGTTCTGGTGGAGCCCTGATTCCCAGACACTTGCATTCTATCATTTCGATGATACCGAGGTCCCCATGTTCCCGATTTACTCTCCATTCGGCCAGAATGGAACCCTACGCCGCACTCACTATCCAAAAGTTGGCCAGAAGAATCCGGAGGTAAAAATCGGCTTTGTTAAAGCAGAAGGCAGCTCTATAGTCTGGGCCGATTTCGACGAAAAGGACGACCAGTACTTCGGCACGCCTTTCTGGAGCGCGGACAGCAGGAGCTTTTTTGTTCCGCGTGAGCCAAGAATTCAGAATACGCTTGATTTATATGCAGTTAACCCTACCGATGGTACTAAAAATGCCATCTACCACGAGGAAGTTGATACATGGCTGGACTGGATTGACGGCATGCTGTTCACTGACAAGGGCCTATACATGGTCCGGAGCTTTGAAACCCAGTGGCAGCAAATCTATTTCCTGAGTTACGACGGCAAGATTCTGAAACGTCTGACGGACGGCCCAAACTGGAGGATAGAACTGCTAAGGGCCGAAAAAGACGGCACTGTATACTTCCTGGCCGAAAGGGATTCCCACGTTCGTAAATCCCTTTACAGAGTATCGCCGAAGGGCGTTATATCGGCCATGTCAGATAGCGAAATGAACGTTCTTCAAGCCTCGTTTGCGCCTGACGGCAAGCACTTCGTCGCCCTTGAGTCCAACCTGAAAACGCCGTGGCAGTGGTCAATGTATGATTTGAAGCGCCATTCTCAGAACATAGCCAGCCAAGGGACGTATGACGGCCTGACTGGAGACCTTGTGAGCATTATGGTCGACGGCCTGGAGCTGCCTGGCGTCATATATTACCCCAAAGACTTCGACCCTTCAAAGAAGTATCCCGTACATGTTGACATATACGGCGGCCCGGATTCTCCCTTGGTTCATGACCGCTGGGTACGCCCCGGCACATATGACTGGTATGCCGAAAAAGGCATTATTCAGTTGATAGCGGACTGTCGCGCAGCGGGCCACAACGGTCGTAAAGGCACCGATGCTATATTCAAACAACTTGGCACTGTGGAGGTTGACGATTTCGTCCAGTGGGCGAAATGGCTCCAGAGCCTCCCTTACGTAAAGGCCGATAAGATAGGCGTGGAAGGTTTCAGCTTCGGCGGCACAATGACTACACTGCTCGTTTCCGAAGCTTCGGAGTATTATCATTATGGCATCGCCGGCGGCGGCGTGTACGACTGGACGCTGTACGACACACATTACACGGAGCGCTTCATGTCCACTCTGGAGGACAATGCTGAGGGGTATGCCAGGACCCGTGTAATCGGCCGAGTAGAAGGCTATCCTGCGAAAGCCGGCCAAAGCGACGGCAGCGTTATGCTCAAGCTCACTCACGGCACGGGCGACGACAATGTCCACTTCCAGAACACTTTACAGCTCATAGATGTACTGCATCGTCAAGGTGCCGAGTTTGACTTCATGATTTACCCTGACGGCATGCACGGCTACAGGGGCTATCAGGGGAAGCATTTCCAGGAAGAAAACCGCGCTTTCTGGGAGAAATATCTTCTCACTCCCTAGCTGGGACGTGCAGGACTGCACGCAAAAGATCGACGTTTAACCTTGTGTGACGTGCCAACTGACTGATGGAGAATGTTTTCTTATCGGTCCACAGTTTGGTGGCAATCGCAAGTTTTTCGGCCTGAGATAAATGCTTTATGTCCTGTCCGAAGAACTCAGAACTCATTTTTATTGCCTCACGATGCAATTGGCCCTCGCTTTTTCTTTCCAGAAAAGGTCTTGCGTCGGCCGCTTCCATATCCGCCAGATCCTTTTTCTTGACGTTGAGGAAAGCGATATACTGACGTGGTGTGCGGAAGACGGTGCTTCTTAAATAGTCTAAATCCATATAACTGCTTGGAACCAACATCCCTTTTTCATCATATTCCCAGTCCTTCGGAAGCTGTAAACGTGTCCTGAAAGACTTACAGGCATCCCTGTAAGTTAGATTTGATACTTTTCGGTAATTATTGTTACGCTTGTGACAATAAGCGTATCCCGGTCCCCACGGATAATCTTCCGGAAGAAATTCAAATCCGGCTTCGGTGCAATTGCGAAATACATATATGATTTTTCTACGCAACTCTTCTTCATCCTTGATTGCGTCGACTTCAATTTTAATTGAATTGTAAACCCTGTCACTAAGGCCGTCCCTGTTGAAGTGTCTCACAGTTAGGCGTTTGATTTCTCTTTTGAATTTTTCCACCCCTTTTGCCGAGCCTCTTAACACGGAGTGAAAGTGGGTTGACATCACTTCCAACGCAAGTACTTTTACCCCTGAAGATAGTGCTACTATCGGAATTAGGTTCATCATCACCACATAGTCTCTGTCCTCATCACATAGAATAGGCAGTCTGGTTCCATCTGAAAAAACATGGTAACAGTCTTTTACCGGCTTAGGAATATATTCGGTCTCCATACAAAACAGTTTTTGCAAAGATGCGTATAATTATCCGTGTTATCCGTTTTTAAACGTTTATTTTATAAAATGCTGATTTATAATTGTATAAACACGTTTTTAAAACGGATAATGTTACAAATTGTCATTTGTACGGTTCATTACAGCCTTGGTGGACTAAAGCGCAAAATGTGGAATTGGCGCCGAGAAGTGAGCTTTAGGCACCTTTGGGGAGGTGGGTAAAGCACGGGATGTAGGAATAAAGGCCGAAAGTGTGCTTTAGGCAGGGGCATGTAGGGGGTGTAAAGCACGGAATGTGGGAATGAGGTCGATGAGTGTGCTTTAGGCGCCAGCGGAGAGGTGGTTAAAGCACGGAATGAGAGAATTAGGGCCGAAAGTGTGCTTTAGGCAGGGGTATGAAGAGGGTGTAAAGCACGGAATGTGGGAATGAGGTCGATGAGTGTGCTTTAGGCAGCGGAAAGAGCCTGAGGATAATTTGGAGATAATGGCGAAAAAAAGTATTTTTGTGTTTGGAAGAGTGGTTGGATAAAGTGGCGTTGGTTTTTGATGATTGGTTGGGAAAAAGGGCGATGTTTTTTTGATGTTTGGTTGGGAAAAAGGGAGATGTTTTTTTTGATGCTTGGTGGGAATGAGGGAGTGAGATTTTTTAGTGCCGAGTTTTATGGAAAGTGCTTTTGTTTGGGATCCGCTGAGGAAAAAAAGCGTACGGAATACACCTGAGGAGGCTGTGAGGCAGTGGTTTATATCGGTGCTTCACGAGGGGATGAAGGTTCCGGAGCACATGATGGGTTCGGAGGTGGCGATAAAGCACGGCGCCAAGGAGTACAGGGCCGATATCGTGGTGTATGCAAGAAGCGCCGAGCCTGTGATGGTGGTTGAGTGCAAGCGTCCTGAAGTGACGCTGGACCAGGCGGTGGTGGATCAGGCGCTGAGATACAATAATGAACTTAATGTCAGGTATATAGCTATAACGAACGGGGCTAAGACTTTCATCTTCCAACGTAAGGATGAGGGATGGGAATTCATGCAAAAAGCGCCCGCGTGGGAGGAAATGCAATGACAATCACTCAGGGTTTTCTGGATAATCCGATATTCAAATTGGTCGGGGAAACCGCCAGGGAGCAGGACGTAAGGGCCTTTGTAATCGGCGGTTACGTCCGTGATTGCTTTCTTGGAAAACCGAGCAAGGATATTGACATTGTGGTGGAAGGCTCGGGGATAGCCCTGGCAGAAGCTGTGGCAAAGAAATGCCGCTCGAAGGTGAGCGTTTTCAAAAACTTCGGCACGGCTATGCTCCGTTATCATGGGGTCGAAGTGGAATTTGTTGGCGCAAGGAAAGAAAGCTACAACAGGGATTCACGCAAGCCGATAGTGGAAGACGGTACGTTAGAGGAAGACCAGCTAAGGCGGGACTTCACCATAAACGCTATGGCATTTTCTCTTCAGGAGGAGGATTTCGGCGCTCTGGTGGATCCTTTCGGCGGCATACGCGACCTGACAAATGGCATCATCCGGACCCCGCTTGAACCAGAGCAGACCTATTCAGACGATCCTCTGCGCATGCTCAGGGCCATACGCTTCGCAACGCGCCTCAGCACGCCAGAGCAAAAGTTCACTATCGTCCCGGATAGCATCGAAGCTATGCGCAACATGTCCGGCAGGCTAAGCATCCTGTCCCGCGAAAGGATAGTCGAGGAACTTAACAAAATGCTTCTGACTGCCAGACCGTCCATGGCTTTCGAACTGATGGAAGATACCGGGCTTCTGAAGGAATTCCTGCCGGAACTGAGCCGCCTCAAAGGAGTGGAAACAGTCGATGGCAAAGGCCACAAGGAGAATTTCACGCATACGCTCCAGGTCCTCGACAATGTCGTGGATTTCGAAAAAGAGGCAATTCAACAAGAGCTTCTCAATGATTATGATTCTGAAGGCAATGCCACCAAAAGGACGGAGCCTAATCTTTGGCTTCGTTGGGCTGCCCTTCTCCATGATATAGGGAAACCTGCTTCCAAGCGCTATGCACCGGGGCAGGGCTGGACCTTCCATGGTCACGAAGTTGTGGGCGCAAGGATGGTCCCGCAGATTTTCCAAAAGCTGAAAATGCCACTGAACGAAAAGATGAAGTACGTCCAGAAGCTCGTGAACCTGCATCTGAGGCCCATTGCCCTGGTGGACGACGAAGTGACGGACAGTGCAGTGAGGCGCCTTCTTTTCGACGCCGGAAACGACATCGACGACCTTATGCTCCTTTGCAACGCCGATATCACTTCCAAAAATCCCGCGAAGGTCGCAAGACTCAGGAAAAACTTCGAGCTGGTGAAAGAGAAAATGGCCGAAGTCGAGGCGAAAGACAACCTCAGGAACTGGAAGAACCCCATCACGGGGGACTACGTAATGGAACTTTTCGGCCTGGAGCCGTGCAATACCATAGGCCAGCTTAAAGAGATGGTGAAAAATGCCATCCTGGACGGCGAAATACCATATACCTTTGAAGCCGCCGACGCCTATATGCGTAAAGTGGCCGAAGATACGCTCGGCCTGCGGCCTCGGTATGACAAAAACGGGGCCGCACCTAATAGCAAAAACGGGGCCGCACCTAATAGCAAAAACGGAGCCTCACCGAATAGCAAAAACGGGGCCTAATCTGTCATACCGAGCGAAGCGAGTGTATCCCATGATTGACCGCTACATATCATACCTGCGGGACGTAAGGCGCTATTCCGAGCGCACGCAAGTGCTTTACAAAGCGGCGCTTGAGGATTTTGCCCTCTGGGCGGAGACCCCCGGTCAGGCCGGGGGTGACGGTCGGCGCGGTCATGGGGGTGACGGCATGAAAGGTCAAGCCGCTGACGCCGTCATGCCCGGCTTGACTGGGCATCTTGTGCCTTCGCGCATCCGCGAATACGAAGCGCATCTGATTGAAAAGGGCCTGAAGCCACGTACGGTGCATCTGAGAATCAGCGCCATAAGCGGATACTGCAACTTCCTGGTAAAAGAGGGCGTTATTAAAAGCAATCCTGTGAAGAACGTCAAAAGGCCGAAGATGGAAAAACGCCTGCCGGAATTCTTTACGGACAAGACGATGCAGGATTATCTGGAATCAAGTGCTTACGATGCTTCTCAGGAGCAGCTGGAGATTATGCAATCGGCGGATAGCGGCTCGAAATTTGCAGAAGATTTATATAACCGAAGGCTCAGGCGACTGATAATCAGCATGCTGTACGGGACGGGAATCAGAAGGGCGGAAATTATCGGCCTGAAGCGCGGCAGCGTTGATTTTTCCAGGGCCAGTTTGAGGGTTAGGGGAAAAGGAGATAAAATGAGAGAAATTCCTCTTGTTCCTTCACTTGTTCAGGAAATTTCACTATATTTGAAAGCAGTTAGTTCGATTGTAGGGGAGGTATCGTCCGCGGACGCTCCACTGCTGGTAACAGATAAGGGCAAACCTCTGTATCCGGAATTTGTGGACAGGGCGGTAAAAAAGGAACTGGACGGCACCGGCGCCACGGGGAGGAAATCCCCACACGTGCTCAGGCACTCGCTCGCAACGGCCCTTCTGGACGGCGGAGCGGACCTCAACGCCATTAAAGAAATGCTGGGCCACAGTTCCCTGGCCGCAACCGAGGTTTATACCCACAACACGGTCGAACGTCTGAAAACCCAATACATGAACGCCCATCCAAGGGCAAAAAACAAAGACAGCAATGATTAACATCAAGTCCCTTAAGTTCGATGCAGACGAGAAGCTGCTGGAACTAATCGAGAAAAAAGTAGGAAAAGTGGAGAAGTTCTTCGACAATCTCTCAGACATTGACGTTACACTGTCCCTCCTCCCGGACGCCGAAAACAAGAGCGTAAGGCTCCAGACCCACATCCCCGGGGAAGACCTTATCGTGGAGCGCCAGGCCCGCACTTTCGAAGAAGCCGTGACGGATGCCGCAGACGCCCTTAAGGAAAGGGTGATTCGCGCCAAAGAAAAGAAATTCGCCAAGTAAGTGGCTGCCGCAAAAGGCTACATAGAAACCGACCGACAGGTTAAAAGCATACTTGAAGACGTCCGTCAGGGCATCTTCAAGTATGTTTATTTACTAATGGGTGAGGAACCCTATTACCCGGACCTGGTGTGCAATGCCATAATAGACAATTGCCTTCAGGAATGGGAGAAAGACTTTAACGAAACCATCTGCTACGGCGGGGATACGGACGCGGACAGTGTAATTACCGCTGCCAGGCGTTTCCCCATGATGGCGGACAGGCAGCTGGTGGTGGTTAAGGAAGCCCAGCAGATGAAGACGCTGGAGGAACTGTCGCTTTACTGCCAGAATCCGCTTGACAGCACCGTGCTGGTAATTCTGATGCACGGGGCATCGGCCGACAAAAGAAAAGCCCTATACAAGAGCGTCCTGAAAACGGGCGTGATTGTGGAATCGAATCCCCTGAGGGATTACGAGCTTCCGCAGTGGATCAGCGCTTATTATCAGGGCCGCGGGCTTAACATTCACCCCGAAGCGGCGTCTCTCCTTGCGGAAAGTGCCGGCGCGGACCTGGGAAAGATAGCCGTCGAGACGGACAAACTCCTGAAAAACCTCCCGGAAGGGGTGAGGGACGTTACAGTAGCCGACATAGAGAAAAACGTAGGCGTAAGCCGTCAGTGGAGCATTTTCGAACTCACGAAATGTCTCAGCTACCGGCAGGGAGCGAAAGCCCTCACCATCGCCGCACACATTGGAGAGGCCCCCAGATTCATGCTTCCGATGGCTGTGGCCCCGTTATTCACCCACTTCAACCGTATACTCAAGTATCACGCCCTGATGCCTTCGCGTCCGTCTCCTGCCGATGCCGCCAAAGTACTTGGCGTGAATCCATTCTTCCTTAAAGAGTACGACGCTGCCCTCAGGAACTATCCGCTCCCGCAGTGCATGCGTATTATTTCGCTCCTCTGCGAATACGATTACAAAGGAAAGGGCGGTGACGCCGGCGAAGCGTCTCCTGCCCGGCTTCTTACCGAACTGGTATCAAAAATTCTCGCATAAATGTCAATAATTCAAGTAAAGGATGTGTCCAAATCTTTCGGGCCGAAAGTGGCTCTGGACCATGTGTCATTGGACATTCCTGAAGGTAAGATTTTCGGCCTGCTCGGGCCGAACGGTGCCGGAAAGAGCACCCTGATACGAATAATCAACAGAATCACCATAGCTTCGGCCGGGGAAATATGGTTCCAGGGCCATCCGATCAATGATGCAGACGTGGCTCGCATAGGCTACCTTCCCGAAGAAAGGGGCCTCTACCGGAAAATGAAGGTGGGGGAGCAGGCCATGTACCTTGCCCAGCTCAAGGGCATGAGCGCCCGCGACGCTGCAGTGGAACTGAAAAAGTGGTTCGTCCGCTTCGAGATTCAGGATTGGTGGAACAAGAAGGTCGAAGAGCTGTCCAAAGGTATGGCGCAGAAGGTCCAGTTCATCACAACCGTCGTGCACAAGCCTTCGCTGATGATTCTGGACGAACCCTTCTCCGGCTTCGACCCGGTAAATGCGGAACTTATCCGCAAGGAGATTCTCCGGCTTAAGGACGAAGGCGCCACCATTATCCTTTCCACCCACAACATGGAAAGCGTGGAAGCCCTATGCGACAATATCGCCCTGATCAACAAGGCGAAGCTGGTGGTTACCGGCCCAACCGATGAAATCCGCCGTCAGCACGGAGAGGACAACGTGGAAATCGAGTTCACGGACGAAAGCCTGTCCAGAAAGCAGCTTCTCGTTCCCAGGGCCGATGTAAACGCCAAATTGAGCGAACTCATTGCCGCCGGAGTCACCATCAATTCCTTCAGGGAAGTGATTCCCCGCATGAACGACATCTTTATCAAACTTGTAACAGAGGAGGCCTAAGCTTATGAATGTTAAGAAATTATGGATTGTAATCCAGCGCGAATACCTGAATAAGGTACGCAAGAAAAGCTTCCTTCTGATAACTTTCCTGGCCCCTGTATTCTTCGCGGCTATATGTGTCCTTCCCGCTCTTATCATGAACAGCGCCAAGGAAGCTGCCAAGGAAGTGGGCGTTATCGACCGTTCCGGAATTGTACTCCCGTATCTTACGAACAATGACGTGACTGTGTTCAGAGACCTTGGCACGTCGGCCGTTGAGGATTCGGTGAAATCCAGCCTGGGTACCTACGGGATAGACGTTCTGCTGAGCATTTCGGAGCTTGACGAAGAAAACCTTACGGTAAAGGCCAGTTGCTACAGCGAAAAGCCCCTGGGCATGGACACCGGCTCAATGATAGAGGGGATGATAAACGATGCCGTAGAGGATTACCGCATAGACAGCTACGGGATAGAGAACCTGAAAGAGATAATGTCCGGAGTTAAATCCGACGTCTCGCTCAAGACCTACACCGTGGACTCTGAAGGCGAGGCCAAGATCTCTGAAAGCGGCATTTACATGGTCCTTTCCATGGTTCTCGGAATGGCCATATACATGTTCATTGCCCTGTTCTCCGGAATGGTAATGAGCTCTGTGATAGAGGAAAAGAGCTCCCGCGTGGTGGAAGTGCTCATGTCCTCGGTCAAAGCCACCGAGCTTATGTTCGGAAAGATTATCGGCGTTGCGTTTGTAGCCCTTACCCAGTTCCTGCTTTGGATACTGCTTACGCTTATTCTTGTGGGCGTGGCCATGGGTATAGTAGGGAAGGACAAGATGGCGGGATTGTTCGGGAACGATCCTTCCACGGAAATGATTTCCGAAATGGCCCCTGGCATGGATATGGGCTCGACGATTGATTTGCAGGCGCTTACGGCCGCTGCGGATTCCACTGCGGTAGCGACTGGCGAGCCTTCGGGTATGGAGGTTATACTCAGCACAATCGGACAGATTAATATCGGCCAGCTTTTGCTCTCGTTCGTCATTTTCTTCATCTTCGGCTATCTGCTTTACGCTTCGCTGTTTGCGGCAATAGGCAGCGCAGTGGAAAATGAAGGCGACTCATCGCAACTGCAGCTTCCTGTCACAATTCCTCTGATGATTGGCTTTTTCATTGCCATCTATGCCTTCAAGGCGCCAGACAGCGCGCTGGTTTTCTGGGGCAGCATCATTCCCTTTACTTCGCCCATCGTCATGCTCGCGCGCATACCTTTCGGCGTGGCAAGCTGGGAACTGTGGCTTTCAATCGCCATACTTGTGGCCACCTTCGTAGCCTGCGCGTGGGCGTCGGCCAAGATTTACAAGGTGGGAATCCTTATGTACGGAAAGAAATCAAGCTTTAAAGACCTTTGGAAATGGCTGAAACAAAAGTAAACAATTCATGGTTCTGGGGGATACTCTGGGCCATCATTATCATCGGCGCCGTATTCGCCTCGCAGCGGGTCCTGCAGCAGTCGAAGGAGCCCGTCATCACCTGGCGGCGTGTTATGATGGACGGCCACAGGAGCGGGGTGGTGCCGCTAAATGCCGAAAACGCGGCCACCGGCCTTGGCGTTTTTACCGACGACACGTACGTGACTCCTTCCGGTGTCGAATATCCGGCCGATTCTCCCGTTGCCGAAGTTGCTCAGGTGCTGATGGATGTTCAGCCTCGGATGGCTATCCTCAAACAGGTTGTGGCCCACAGCGCCCTGGAGATGGAAAACCTCAGGACCGTTCCGGACCTCCCTCTTGGTAATTTCGTCGCCGATGCCTTCCGCTCATTCGCATCTGACTATTTCAAGGTGCCGATGGATTTCTCGCTGGTAAACTACGGCGGAATCCGCATCCCCATGCCCAAGGGCGCAGTTACGCTCGAAGACATGACGTCGATGTTCCCCTTCAAGAATTATCTTGTTTACTGCAAGGTCAAAGGTGAGAACCTTACCAGGCTATTGGAGCAGCTTGCAGGAACTCCGGCCTTCCAGGCAGTGTCCGGCGTTACTGTAAAGGTAAAGGACCATAAGCTTGAAAGCGCCCTTATCGGCGGAAAGCCCATCGACCCGGAGCATATTTACAACGTCGCATCCCTGGATTTCCTGCTGGATGGAGGTGATCAGATCAGGCTGGGCGCCCTTTCGGAGGATGTGGTCCTGACGCACGTTTTGGTAAAGGAAGTAATACTTGCCTATGTGACCGGTTTGGAGAAGCGGGGCGAAGTTATTGATGCCAAGGCCGACGGCCGCGTAATTATGGAGGACAGCAGCAATGAATAAGACTACTAAGATTATACTTGTCGCGGCAGGCGCACTTGCGCTTTGCTATGGAGTGTATGCCGCAGTGACGGCAGGGAAGAGGATTAACTCAAAAGCGACCCTTACCATCCTTCACGTGAACGACACTCACTCGCACATAGAGCCTGAAAAGAGCGGCGAATATACCGGAAAGGGAGGCATTATCGAACGGGCCGCCTATGTGGATTCCGTAAGGCAGGCCGACGGGGCGGAGAACGTACTCCTTCTTCATGCCGGAGACTTTTCCCAGGGCACTTCCTATTTCAGCGAGTTCGGCATTCCGCTTATGATTTCGGAGATTAACGCCATGCGCTACGACGCTTTCACCCTTGGAAACCACGAGTTCGACAATGGCATCGAGGCCCTTGGGGAGGCACTTTCCGGAAGCGAGGTTCCTTGCGTAGTGTGCAATTATGACTTCTCTCCTTTCGAGGCGGGGAAGTATATCAAGCCTTATGTAATAATCGAAAAGGCAGGTAAGAAGATCGGCATCGTGGGTGTCCTGTGCCCCCTGGACGGCGTTATTTCTCCTGAAATCTCCAACCGTATTCCCGTTTTCGACATGGTACCCACCGTGCAGAAATATGTGGACGAGATCAAACCCCAGTGCGACCTTGTAATTGCCCTTACCCATCTTGGATACACTGAGCACGGTCCCGGAGAGCCCACGGACATCGACCTCTGCAAGGCCACACGCGGAATCGACATGATTATCGGCGGGCACTCACACACCTTCATGGAAGCGCCCGACTATGTTCTTAATTTAGACGGTAAAAAGGTTCCCATTGTCCAGACCGGATGGATGGGGGTCTGGATGGGAGAATACCACGTAAAGCTATAGGATATTCATAGACTGCTCGCGGATTTTCTCCAGCTCGTCTTTCATCTTTACCACCAGCTTCTGGATACCTGCATGGTTTGCCTTGGAGCCGGTGGTGTTTATTTCACGTCCCATCTCCTGGATTATGAAACCAAGCTTCTTTCCGGGATAGGGTTCCGAGTCGATTACTTCGCGGAAGTACTTGCAGTGCTGCCTGAGGCGTACTTTTTCTTCGTTGATGTCGTACTTTTCAAGGTAGAAGATGAGCTCCTGCTCAAAGCGTTCGGGCATCACTTTTACCTTGAGATCCTCTATGGATTTGGTAAGCTTTTCTTTTACGGATTCAATCCTTTCTCCTTCCAGGGCTTCCACCTGATTGTAAAGGTTCAGGATACCCTCCACGCGTGAGGTTACGTCTTTGTAAAGGGCCTTGCCTTCGTCGGCACGGTAGGTGCAGATCTGGTCCAGGGCTTCGTTCAGGGCCTTTTCCACTTCGGGCCAGTCTTCGGGAGTTATGGCATCGGCCTTTTTTGCGTCCACTACGTCCGGGAGGCGGAGGATTGCGCCTGCGAGCACTTCGCTGCCGTGAGGGTCGGTGCCCATCGCCTTTGCAACGCTGTCCCAGTACGATTTGAAGGCCTCGGCATTGATTGCGTGCGAGCTGTCTCCTGGAGTTGCCTCGAAACTCAGATACATGTCTATGGTACCTCTGACCAGCCTGTCGGAGAGCATCTTTCTTACGACTAAATCCTTATCCTTGGGAAGAAGGGAGGATTTTATGTTGATGTCGGCATTTTTCCCGTTCAGACTGCGTATCTCAATGGTAAGAGTTCCGCCCGAAATCACGGCCTGGGCCTTGCCGTATCCTGTCATTGACTGTATCATGGTGCGAATGAGTTTTGTGGTGCAAAGATACGAATATTTTGCCTTTTCTGTTATCGCCCTCCGGCGTTTTGGAATATTAGCCGAAATTGGTGTATATTTGTAAAAAAGCTAATCTAAAGAAAAAGTATTTACAATCTGATGGCCATGAATAAATTATTTACTCTGCTTATGACGTTGCTTGTGGCCTCATGTGTATCAGGTCCCGTTACGCATGTTGAAGAGCTATGTCTGACCGCCGGAGGCAACAGGGTCTTCGGGGAGTTCTACCATCCGGAGGGGAAAGCCCCGCTTGTTGTCATTTCACACGGTTTTAACGGCAGTCATGAGTCCGCCAAGCCCTATGCAAAAGCGCTATCAGAGATGGGCTATGCTGTCTATTGCTTCGATTTCCCTGGCGGTTCGACCTACAGCCTGTCGGAAGGGAAGACGACAGAGATGTCTATTTTCAAGGAGAAGTCCGATCTTATTTCCATCGTTAACGCCCTTTGGGAGCGGGCCGATGTTATCCCTGGGAAGGTGACCCTTATCGGCGAGAGCCAGGGCGGCATGGTGTCGGCACTGGTTGCCGCAGAACTGGGGGAGAAGGTGGAGAGGCTCTTTCTCATCTATCCCGCTTTCTGCATCAAGGATGACTGGGTAGAGTTGTACCCCAGTGTGGAGGAGATGCCAGATGAGGTCGATTTCTGGGGAGTCAGACTTGGCAGGGCCTATCGCGATGGCCTGGACAGCATGGACGTTTACGGAACCATATCGCAGTACCATGGCCCCGTTGTCATCTACCATGGCGACAAGGACCCCGTAGTTAACATATCCTATTCTGAACGGGCGGCCGAAGCTTACCCGTCGGCAAAGCTAGTAGTCTATGAGGGGGAAGGCCACGGCTTCAGCCCCGAGGTTACGGCAAAGACGGTGGAGAGTATCGTAGATAACATCAAAAGCAAAGTTCCTAATTATATGATAGACGAAAAGATTCTGAATGAGCTGAGGGGACGCGATGTAGTCCTCTTCGTGGCTACGGAGGGAGAGGTAGATGAGAGTGCTTCCCCTTTCCCTGTCGTGATATCCGGATACGGCAAGATGCGTATGTACGCCGCACTCGTCCGCTGGTATGAATCCCTGGAGGAGGGCAGGCATCCTATAGTCCTCAATATCGGTTCGGCCGGTTCTGCCAAGTATCCTATCGGGGAAGTTATCAACGTGGGGAGTTTCATAAACGGAGGGGACGCTTTCGTGCATGACCGCATCGAAGCTCCGCGCGAAGGTGCTTCGGTCTACTCCGGGGACTTTTTCATGAGCGCAAAGACATTCTCTCCTGAGGAGGTCAAAAGGCTTTCGTCAGATTATGACCTGTTTGACATGGAGGCCTATGCCGTTGCGTACTTCTGCAGTTCTTACGGTGTCCCATACTACTGTTTCAAGGCCGTTTCCGATAATCTGGACGGGTCAGTGAAAGACTGGGAGAATATCCTTGGAGATATAAAGGCGACATTCTCACAGTTGCTTGCCCGCTTAAAATGAATACAAACGTATGAAACTACTTATGTCACTTCTTTCACTTCTTGGCCTCTTCGCGTGCGGAAGCGGCTACAAGGACCTTGGTACCGAACAGTTCGCAAAGACAATTGCTGACGGCTCAATCGCTTTGGTTGATGTCCGAACTCCAGAAGAGTATGCTGCCGGACATCTTCACGGAGCTGCCAATGTCGACTGGAAAGCATCTGACTTCATGGATAGAATGAACGCCTTCCCCAAGGGAACGCCAATAGCCGTATATTGCCGGAGCGGGAGAAGAAGTGCCGAAGCAGCCGCGAAGCTTTCAAAAGCAGGTTATACCGTTATTAACATGCAGGGAGGTTATCTGGCCTGGACTGAGGAGAACCGCCCAGTGACGCAGTACGCCGTGGAGACTTTCTTTACGGATAGCGGAAAGCCAGTATCCATCACCCTCATCAAGCACGGCACCCTGGCGCTTTCATACAAAGGGCTTTCCATTCATGTGGACCCTGTCTCCGGATATGGCAAGCCTACGGACTACGCCGCGGAGTTCCCCAAGGCCGATGTCATTCTGGTGACGCATGAGCACGGTGACCATTTCGACAAGGAAGCCATCGTCGCCCTTACTAAGGAGGAGACCCTTCTTATCACTAATGCCAGCTGCGCCGATATGCTCGGATTCGGAACGGTGATGGCAAACGGAGATGCCATCGAGCTTCCTGGAGATATCCGCCTGGAAACTGTCCCGGCTTATAACTGCACCGAAGGCCACATGCAGTTCCACCCGAAGGGGAGGGACAACGGTTTCGTCCTGACAATAGACGGGCTGCATATTTACATCGCCGGTGATACGGAGGACATTCCGGAAATGGCCGAACTCAAGGACATCGACGTCGCTTTCCTCCCCGTCAACCAGCCCTACACGATGACCGTCCAGCAGTGTGCCAATGCTACTAAAGTAATAAAGCCGAAGGTGCTGATTCCTTACCATTTTTCGCAGACTGACCTTTCTGATCTTCCGTCTATGCTTCCCGAGACCAAGGTACTCTTGAGGGATATGCGATAAAGTTCTTATTTGGACATTATGTCACATGAAAGGACAAAGTGGCACTGCTCTTTGCCACTTTGTCTCTTTTGAGGCAATGGTCCCGGCTTTGCTATTAGCTTAAACGGCTTCGACAAGGAGCCCCGGGAATAGGGATACACCCAAAACCGGAACGATTAAAGTTTTTGAGCTATGTTACCGATGATCAGAAGGACAAATGACAGCTGGATGCCGGACATTTTCAATGACTTTTTTGACAACAGTTGGATGGAAAGGCCCACTTATACGGCCCCTGCAATTAACGTTCTTGAGAACGAGAAAGAGTACGACGTAGAGCTTGCGGCTCCCGGTTTGGACAAGGAGGATTTCAAGGTCCATGTCGATGCCGACAACAATCTGCACATCGAAATGGAAAAGAAGGCCGAAAACAAGGAAGGCAAGCGTCACGGGCGTTACCTCCGCCGCGAATTCTCCTACGAAAAGTTCCAGCAGACGCTCATCCTGCCCGAAGACGTTGATGCCGATAAGATCGAGGCCAGCGTCGAAAATGGAGTCCTGAACGTACATCTTCCCAAGAAGGACAACATCCAAAGGACGGAAGCCGTAAAACAGATAACTGTGAAATAAACTGCTTGTCCCGATAAGAATTCGAGTCGGAGTTCCAATCAGATTACTGCGTGAACAAAATGTGCCTTTTTTGCTCACGCAGTTTTTATAGATGATTGTTAATAACTTTTTTTAAAAATATCTTGTGGGAATAGGATTTTTGTCTATATTTGCGTGGTCATAGTGGGCCTGAAGGGATGAAATTACATCAAACCTATTACTATATGACACAAAATCAGCAAGCTATCTACGACGCCCGTACGCTTGGTAAGGGCAAGATGCTTACCCTCGGTCTCCAGCACATGTTCGCCATGTTCGGAGCCACGGTCCTGGTCCCGGTGATTACCGGTCTTTCGATGAGCGCCACCCTCCTTTTCGCAGGTCTTGGAACGCTCATTTTTCATTTCCTGACGAAGATGAAGGTCCCGGCTTTCCTTGGCTCGTCCTTCGCGTTCCTTGGCGGATACGCCGCCGTCGTTTCAATGGGAGCGCAGAGAGGTCTCTCGGCCACGGAATCATTGCCTTATGCCTGCATCGGAGTTTTCTCGGCAGGCATTATTTATTTCATCCTGGCGGGGCTGGTGGCCGCTTTCGGCACCAAGAAGGTTATGAAATTCTTGCCTCCCATCGTGACGGGTCCTATCATCATTGCCATCGGCCTTACGCTTTCCGGCAGCGCAATCCAGAACTGCAACAACAACTGGTGGATAGCCCTTCTCGCAATAATAATCATTATAGTATGTAATATCTGGGCAAAGGGAATGATCAGGATCATCCCCATCCTCCTGGGCGTTCTGGGTTCGTACCTCGTGGCTGCCTGCTTCGGCCTGTGCGATTTCACTGCTGTTAAGGAAGCCGCATGGGTGGGCCTTCCCTTCAGGTGGGAAGACACTGCCTTCCACGTATTTGTTAATCCCAACTGGGGGCTTGTCATTAGCGCAATTATAGCTATCGTTCCCATCTCCCTTGCAACCATGATGGAGCATGTGGGTGACATGTGCGCCATTTCCTCCACCACCGGCGAAAACTACCTGGAGGATCCCGGCCTGCACCGCACCCTTATGGGCGACGGCTTCGCCACCATGCTGGCATCACTTTTCGGCGCACCTGCAAATACCACTTATGGCGAAAATACCGGCGTACTTAACCTTACTAAGGTCTATGATCCGCGCGTGATACGCATCGCTGCGGTTTTCGCCATCATCCTTTCCTTCTGCCCTAAGTTCAGCGCCCTTATCAGTTGCATGCCTGCAGCTACCATCGGCGGCGTTTCTCTGGTGCTTTACGGTATGATTTCGGCCGTGGGCGTGCGTAACATCGTGGAAAACCAGGTCGATTTCACCAAGAGCCGCAATGTTATTATCGCCGCCCTTATCCTTGTGCTCGCAATCGGCATCAAATACGGTGCAGGTGATGCCATTAACTTAGGTTTTACCTCGCTCAGCGGCCTTGCAGTTGCTGCTCTAGTGGGTGTGATCCTTAACGCTGCACTTCCCGGAAAAGACTACGAATTTGGCTCCAATCCCAAGGGAGACAAGGCAATCGACTTTGAAATCAATCCTTCGCTAAGAAAATGAGATACACTCGCCCCTTGCAGGGGCTCGGTATGACAGTCATTCCGTGCGAAGCGAGAGAATCTCCGTAAGAACCTTTTATTATATTCAACTCATAAACTACGTTTTATGTCTAAAAAATTCATTTTTGCCGCGGCCGTTGCCGCATTCGCCTTCGGCAGTGCCGCAAAGGCCCAGACCAATCTCCAGGTGTTCTACGATTTCGGAAAGGATCGCGGACACGTAACCACAACCATCGAAGGCTTCTACCCGGATTCCTGGGGTAACACCTTCTTCTTTGTGGACCATGACTTCAACAACAAGCATGACGGCAAAATCATCTCTCCCAACGGAACTTACATGGAGATTGCCCGCTGTCTTAATTTCTGGCAGAATGTTCCAGTTCTTAACGGATTCAGCATTCAGGCCGAATATAACGGAGGTATATACAACAACTTCTCCATCAACCACGCTTTCCTTGCCGGTCTTGATTACTTCATTCACAGCAAGGATTTCAAGAATACGCTAAATATAAAGGTCCTTTACAAGTGGATTGACTATCGCGGTGTAGGTGAAGCCTCCGGTTTTCCTACCTATGAATTCAAGAGCAATGTTCCCATGCAGTTTACCCTGGTATGGGGCATGCAGGATATCTTCGGCCTCAAGGGGCTCCGTTTCAGCGGCTTTGCCGACTTCTGGTGGCAGGACCATGTCCTGTTTACTGACGAGAAGGACCAGGCTCTTGCAACTCCTGAAGTCTCCCACATTGAATTCATTTCTGAACCTCAGCTCTGGTACAACGTCGGTCAGTGGTTTGGTGTTCCTCAGCTAAATATCGGCGGAGAGGTTGAACTGAGCTTTGACTTCGGCTCTTCACGCGGATTCCGCGCACGTCCCTGTGCTGGTGTTAAATGGGTATTCTAAGCTAGGAGGATCGCCCAATGAAGCCTGCATTCGAGAAACTTTTTGGATTTGATTCCAAAAAGCACAGCGTTCGTACCGAAATCCTCGCCGGTGTAACCACTTTCCTCACCATGGCCTATATCCTGGCCGTGAATCCGGGCATCTTCAGCGCACTTCCCGGCATGCCCGCTCCCAGCGTATTTACCGCAACGGCTCTTGCCGCCATCATTGGTACGCTTGTAATGGCATTGTATGCAAAGAAGCCTTTCGCCCTTGCTCCAGGAATGGGATTGAACGCCTTCTTCGTGTTTACCGTCTGCCTGGGCATGGGTTACACCTGGCAGTTCGCCCTTACTGCTGTCCTTATTGAAGGCCTCCTTTTCATCGTCCTTACCCTAACCAAGGTCCGCAGCTGGCTCCTCAATGCCATTCCCGGCACCCTTAAGAAGGCAATTGGCGCAGGTATCGGCCTGTTCATTGCTTTCATCGGCCTGCAGAACGCCGGCATTATCGTCAACAGCGACGCCACCCTGGTAACTCTGGGCCATATCACCGAAGGCAAGGCTCTCCTTGGCCTTATCGGCCTGTTTATCACCGCCGGCCTTGTCATGGCGAAAGTGCGTGGCGGCATGCTCTGGGGCATCCTTGCGACCACCCTCCTGGGCCTTCTGATTAAAGATCCTGCAACAGGTGAAGCCATCACCAAGCTTAACGGCGTGGTCTCCCTTCCGCAGAGCGTCGGCCCCATCTTCTGCAAGTTCGAGTGGGGGCAGGTCCTTTCGCTGGACATGCTGGTAGTAGTGTTCACCTTCCTGTTCATAGACATGTTCGACACCATGGGCACCATCATCGGCGTGCATCAGGGGACTGACCTTATTCCCGAAGGCAACCGCAAGGACGACATCCCCGATATGGAGAAGATGTTCCTGGCCGATTCAATCGCCACTGTATGCGGTGCATGCCTTGGTACTTCCACGACCACCACTTATGTGGAAAGCGCTTCCGGCGTAGGGGAGGGCGGTCGTACAGGTCTCACCGCCTTGTCCACCGCAGTGTGTTTCGCCCTGGCTCTCTTCTTCAGCCCGCTGTTCCTGGCCATCCCCGGCGCAGCCACCGCACCCGCCCTCATCATCGTAGGCGTTATGATGATGAAGCCGCTGAAGGCTATCCATTGGGAAGATTATTGCAGGGCCATCCCCGCCTTCCTGTGCATCATCACCATGCCCCTTGCCTATAGCATAAGCGACGGCATCCTTATCGGCGTGATCTCCTATGTCCTCTGCCACGTTGTTGCAGGCAAGTTCAAGGACATCTCCGTGACGATGTGGATACTTGCAACGCTGTTTATTTGCAAGTATATCTTTATCTAAGTATCTGATACATAACGCATTAACGAAATGATGTCTGTTCCGGCGGAGCAGACATCATTTTAGTAATTGGCTGATACAGAGCTACTTCTGTTCGGCGTTGTTGGTGAAGTCTTCGCGGATGAGGGTGGTGCGCTCCACGGGGAGGGTAAAGGCGATGCCCTGGCCGTCGGTGGTGAGGCCGCTGTTGTGGTAAATTGCCTTTAGGATTACGTCTTTTAAGTCCTCGTGGACGAGGATGAGTACAATTTCCTTGTTGGGCTGGATGGTAATGTTGAAGAATTCTTCGGCTTCGGGGTTTGCCGAACCACGGCCGCGGAGGATGGTTCCTCCACGTGCGCCAGCCTCGCGTGCGGCTTCCATTACGTTTTCCGAGAAACCGGCGTTGACGATGCAGAGAATGAGTTCGAATTTGATATTGTTTGCCATTATGCTTCCTCCATTACGCGTTTGTCGTTGCTTAAAAAACCGTATACTTGCGTGCCGATGAGGCTTGCCAGCCGCACGGTGAATGCCACTCCTTTGAGTTCTTTGGCTTTCTGGAAGTTTTCGTTCAGAATGTCTATTATCTTCTGGGCTTCGTCCTGCCTGACTATGCTGATAATCATGTTCTTGGGCTTTTCAACTATGCCAAGATAATTGAAAAGTATGTGGGTGGTTCCCTGTGCGGGAAGTGTAACCTGCATGTTTGCCTGGCAGGACTGGATAAGGCTGGAGAAATATGCGACTTTCTTCTCCGGCACTATCGCTACCAGCATCTCAAGCTTCATCGGGGCTATGTTGCGAGTTTTGTCCATAAGGCTGTTATTCGAAGTAGATGATTTGGTCGTCGGCGGCGCTCAGGATGCGCTTAAGGGCTGCTTTGTTGCGCCTGCGTACGCTCACGACGGATTTGAATCCCAGGGTCTGGATGGTGATAAGGGGCGTAAGTGCGACCATGGCCACTACGCCGAAAGCAAAATCCAGCACAGCGCTTTCCCCCTGAATGGTTACGCACGCTCCGATTACAAGCGGAAGGATGAAACTGGAAGTTAGAGGACCGCTGGCAACGCCGCCTGAGTCGAAGGCTATGGCAGTATAGAGCTTTGGAACCATGAAGGAGAGTCCCAGGGAAATCAAATAACCGGGGACAAGGTAGTAAAGCAGCGAGAAGCCGAAGTGAACCCTGAGGACCGAAAGGCCGATGGAGACGCCCACGCCGATGGAAAGAGCTGTGAGCATTTGAGTCTTGGAGACTTCTCCATCCGTTATGTCCTTGACCTGGTTGTTGAGTACGTGGACGGCAGGCTCTGCCAGTACAACCACATTGCCTATGATGAAAGCCACGGCAATCAGTATTGCCGGATGGGCGTTTGCGAGCTGGCTGCCGATCTTGAAGCCTATTGGCATGAAAGCTATGGAAACGGCGGCAAGGAACAGCACCAGGCCTATGAAAGTGTATATAATGCCGAACAGTATCTGCAATATCTTTGTTTTGGGAAGCTTAAGGATTGCAAACTGCAGGATGAAGAAGAAAACCACGACCATGACGAGGGACTTTCCGACTTCGAGCATTGTTTCCGAGATAACTGTACCGATGCCTTCCGAGAAAATGGCTCCCAGCGAATAGTCGGGGAGGGTGTAATTGAGCTTGCCTGTGGAGGCCATGGACAGCGCCAGGACAGCGATGATGGGCCCGACGGAGCACAGGGCAATGAGGCCGAAACTGTTTTCGGAAGCATTACGGCCGCCAACCGACATGGCTATTCCTACACCAAGGGCCATAATGAAAGGTACGGTGATGGGACCCGTTGTGACGCCGCCCGAGTCGAAGGACATGGACAGCAGTGATCCGCCTCCGTTTTGAATCAGGATTGCGGCAAGGCAGAACAGGACCATGTAGAAGTATAGCAGTATGCTTGTAAGATCGGCCCTTAAAACTATTTTGAGGACGCCCAGGAGCAACATCAGTCCCACGCCCACACCTACTGTCACTATGAGTACAGTGCCGTTCATAACGGCGCTTACCTGTGATGCGAGTACTGAGAGGTCAGGTTCGGCGATAGTGATGAGTATGCCCATCAGAAGGCTTACCGAAAGCAGGACGCCCATTTTTTTTGACTTGGTGAGGCCTTCTCCAATATACTGCCCCATGGGAGTCATGGCAAGGTCCGCACCCAGGTTGAAAAGGCCGATTCCAAGCACAAGAAGTACTGCGGAAACCACGAATACCATTAATTCGCGGGCCGATATGTCAACCCAGGGAGTCAGTGAAAGCAGGAATACCAGCACACTTACAGGAAGCACTGAAATGAGCGCCTCCTTGAGTTTATAATGCAGGGATGTCCAAAATTCCCGGGAAGATTCTTTCATGTTGCAAAGATAGGCAAAATATTGCGCGAAATTGACTATATTTGCATAAATATGTCAATAGTTCCTATGTTTGAAACCCAAATAAAATTGGAGTGAGCCCCCGGAGGGCTC
>CAMOIT010000005.1 GCA_946616285.1 uncultured Bacteroidales bacterium
TTACGGCAGCACGGGCTGCAGCTACGTTGAAGGGGTTATCCAGGGAGCCGTCGCCCTCGGGTTCGCCTTCATCGGGGCCGGGGCCTGGTTCGCCGCCGGTTTCGCCGTTAAGGCTGTATAGGTAGGAACCGGACTGAACGGTCTCGGGGGTATTGCCCTTGTAGTTCATGATTTCACCGTAGATGACAACGATGTCTCCTACTGCGACCTGGGCGTCACCATCTTTCCATCCGGTATTTCCAAGGAATTTCACGCGGTATGCAGTGAACTGTGCTCCTGCAGTAGTTCCATCATCCGAGATGTTGAATTGGGCATTGCCAAATTCACTGGAATAGTTTTCCTTGATGGAAGACACTTTACCCTTTACATAGTAGGGGCCGACCTTCTGGTATTCGGTACTACTGGTCCAGGTGAGATCCTTAACAGCGTCGGCCGCCTGTGCCACGTTGAAAGGCTTGTCCTGAGAACCGTCACCTTCTTCGACGACATATTGGCCCTGTGCGCCTTTCTGAGTCACGCTAAGGCTGGATTTCATCATGCCGATGGTGAAGACAACCGAACCGGTGCGGTCGTTGCCGGTATTTGCCTCAACGGAAACGGAAACGGTCTGCTTGCTGGAAGAGGCTTCTCCATTTTCGGTGCCAAGCCTTACCCAATCGGGTTTACTGTCTACCTGCCAAGTACGAGTTGCGAGCAGTTCAACGTTCTGGGAACCGCCATCCGCTTCAAAACTCAATGAAGCGGGATTCACTGTAAGCTTGACCGGCCCCAGTTCCTCTTTCTGTTCGCAGGAAACAAGCAGGGCGGCACCAGCCACGACTGCCATCAGAAGGGATTTGATTTTCATGTGTTTTGTGATTAAAAATATCCTAATTGTAACAGTTTACAAATGTAGGAAAAATTTCTGTCTTATTCAAGACAGACGCACACAAAAACGGCCCCGTCTGACGGAGCCGTTTTCGATAGTATTTAGCCGATTCTAGTTGTGCAGGTAGATGAAAGCGTTCTTCATCTGAGGGTTGCCGTTGTGGCTGGACTTGATGCTGACAACGGTTACGGTGTCGCCTTCCTTCACACCCATGGTGGTCAGGAGATCCTGGCCGCCCTTACCGGTGGAAGCGGGAACCACGCCGTACACATATACGGAACCGGTTTCGTCTTCAACGTAGAAATTGCCGTACTTGTTGTACTTGGTGGGATCGTCCTTGTCCATCACAATGTCCTTGACAGTACCGGTGACGGTAAAGAGAGCATCGGTGTCTGCGAGGGCGTTGAATTCGGCGCAGGTGACGGCGGTTACGCTGGTGTGGCTCTCATAATAGGCGTTCTTAAGCTGGGGATTGCCGTTGTGGCTGGACTTGGGACCAACTACGGTGATAACGTCGCCAAGCTTTACACCCTTGGTAGTGAGGACATCCTGCTTGGTTTCGCCGTCTTTCTCGGGAAGGAGGCCGTACACATACACGGTGCCGGTTTCGTCTGTGATGTCGAAGTTGCCGTACTTGTTGTAATTGGTGGGGTCGTCCTTGTCCATCACGATGCGGGTGACAATACCCTTCACGCGATAGGGAGTGTCGCCGTCTTCGGCAGCGTTGACTTCGGCGCAGGTCGCGTCAACTTCCTCAGGTTCGGGTCCAGGTTCGGGAGTCTCGCCGGCTTTGAGTTCGTACAGATAGGCTTCCTTCTCTGCGGTTTCGGAGGTGCCGTTGTAGTTGGTGATGTTACCGTAAATCATGACCTGGTCACCCACTTTGATGTTGGTCTTGGACTCGTCGTCGTACAGGGTGTTGTCAATATACAGAGCGCGGTAAACCTCGAACTGGGGACCGTCCTTGGTGCCGTCGTCGGAAATCCAGAAGGTGGCGTTGCCGTACTTGGTACCGTAGGCCTCGTCGACCTTGTTGATGATACCCTTGATGAAGAACTTCTTCTTGCTGATTTCCTTGTGGCTGAGGGCCTGGCCAGCTTCATAAGCCTGGGCGCAGGTCATCGGGTTGTCATAAGAGCTTCCGGGACCGGTTTCGCCTTCCTGGATTACGGTAAGGATTCTCTGGTCGGGGTTGGCGGTGCTGAAAATAACCTGTGCCTGACGCTCTTTGCCGGTGTTGGCGGCGATGTCAAGGGTCACATAGTACTTGCCGGCGGGGAAATAATATACAGGGGTATATTCGTCCACGTGGATGTATCCGGCGATGGGGACGGGAGTGATGTGAATCCAGTCGGCCTCAGTTTCAGCGTGCCACTGAATGGATGCTTCAAGGACAATCTCCCTGGATGCGCCATCCACGCCCACGGTTATGAGGGAAGGAGTAATCTTAATAGCCAGATCCGGATTGGAAACGGGCGCCTCCTGGGTGCAAGCTGCAGCAGTTGCGGCTATTGCAAAAATGGAGAGAATATTTTTGAGTTTCATAATCACGAAGGCCGATTAAAGGTTGAACATGTATTTGACACCCAGCTGCAGGTACCATGCGCTGCCGTTGTCGATGAAGTAATCCCAAGTCTTGGCGCCGGCTTTCAGCGGAGTGGAGAATACGGGCTGGCCGTTCTCGTTGAGGTGGTCATAGGTGAGGATCTTGCCAAGGTTAGCGGACTTGTCAAGGGTACGGTAGGCACCCCACTTGTTGTTGAGCAGGTTGCTGGCGTTCATGAGGTCGGCGTTGATCTGAAGGATGTTGGTGCTGCGGCCGATCTTGATCTTGAAGTCCTGGGTGAGCTTGAGGTCGAAGTGGTGGGTCATCGGAGAATGAACCGCATATGCTTCGGCATACTGGCCCTTGTGGGAGCTCAGGTACTTGTCCTGCTCCATGAAGGCGAAGAAGTTGTCGGCGTTCTGCTCGTCCACGAAGAGGATGTCGTCGCGGTCCTTCGGGATGTAGATGAGGTCAGCGGCAATGCCGTCGCCGTTCACGTCGTTGGTGAAGGAGTAGCTGAGGCCGGGGGAAACATAACCGTTGTAGAACAGGGAAATGCTGGTGGCGCCCCAGGAATAAGGGATGCGGTAGTTGATGTTGGCCATGACGCGGTGAGGCATCACGTACTGGGAACCGTGGAGGGTTGCGAAGTTCGGGCCTTCCACAGTGTAAAGACCGGTGTACACGGATTCGGCGTTGTTGCCGGGCATGCCGGTGAGTTCCTTCTGCACGTTGTAGGTGTAGGAAGCGTTGATGGTGAGGCCGCTGACGGGCTTCATGCTGAGGGCGAAGACGCCGATGAAGCCGTAACCCTTATTGGTATTGGTAAGGATGTAGCAGGGATAACCGGTGTAGTTCGCATCGGAAGGATAGATGTGACGGTTATCGGAGCCAGTCCACTGGGACCAGTCGGTGTTGGGCCTGATGTTCCAGTTCACGACCTGTGTACCGTTGACGGTCTTGTTGAAGGTGGCCTCTGCGGTGAGGGTGAAGGGGAAGTCAACAGGGAGCTTGTAGTCGATACCGAGGGAAGATTTCCATACCTGAGGCATCTTGAAGTTACGGTCCACACCGTTCACAGTGCTCTGGAGGGCGCCGTCCTCAGGAGTAATCTCGATAGGGTTCTTCTGAGGGTCGATCTGGTTGAACTTGGCAAGGATTTCCTCTGTGGTGGTGGGAAAACGTCCGCCGTTTGCGGAAGCTGCGAACTGGTCAAGACCTGCATTGCGCTGGGCGATGGTACCATCCGAGTTGTACTGGGTGGAGAGCACGCTCAGGTGCTGGAACATGGCTGCGTTGGAAGGCATGTTGGTCATGTAAACCAGAGGGAGACGACCTGCGAACAGACCGGTGCCGCCGCGGATGGTGAGGCTCTTGTTACCAAGGACATCCCAGTTGAAGCCTACGCGGGGAGATACCTGGACTGTGGTATAGGGCCATTTGCCTGTGTCAAGCATGCGGCCGCCGAAGTTCAGGGCCATGATGGCGCTGTTGGTCATCAGGTCGTTTTCGTCGTACAGGATGGAGTCCAGACGGAGGCCGGCGGTGAGCTTAAGGCGCTCGCTTACTGCCCATTCATCCTGTGCGTACAGGCCGATGTTATGATACTGGATACGGGCGCTGGGGTTCTCTTCGCCGCCGTAACCATAGGTAAGGGCAACGGTTTCAGGTGCTGCGCCGTTGATGAGGTCGTCCACGCTGTGGAAGCGGTAGTAACCGGTACCTTCACGCATGTAGGCGTTGTCGGCGAACATATACTCGTAGCTGACACCTGCGATGAGCTTGTGGGCGCCCAGGGTGATGGTAACGTCGTCCTTGGCATTTACGGCGTGGTTGTGAACACCGTTGTTCCAGGTGAAGAGTTCATAACCAGCAGCCATATAAGGCTCGAGGGTCTGCTTGAGGTTGCCTTCGGCCATGGAGCCGGTGTAACCTTTCATGATGTCGATGAAGGGGAACTTGGAGGAATCCGAACCACGGACATCCTGAATATTGGAGTAAGTGACGAGGAACTGGTTGTTGACGTTGTCACCGAAGCGGCTGTTCAGGTCCAGGGATACGGAGTGAACGTTGTTCTCCGTGGAGTACAGCGAGTTCACGAATGCCATGGAAAGCTCCGACAGACGGTAGGTGCCATTGAGGCGGTAACCCTTAAGGGGATCGCTGCCGCCGTCAACGGTGGAGTTGAAGTCGGCCGAGGAGCCGTTGGTGCTGTTCCAGCTCTTGTTGGAAGTGTAGTTGTAACGGAGAGCCAGGTGATGGTTGTTGGTGATATTCCAGTCGATGCGGCCCAGGAGCTTGAGGTTGCTTACGTTCTTCTGATAGTTGGACCAGCCGCCGGTATCGTAGCCGTAGACGCTGCTAAGATGATCGGAGACACGCTGCATGTCGGCCACGGTAGTACGGGAAGTGCTGCTGTTCTTGTCGCCATTGGCAAGGATGTCGGCGTCAGTGCCGTCGTAAGGGTGCCAGGAGGAAACGGTGGAAGGGTTGCCATAGTATTCGGCGCTACCGAAGAAGAACAGTTTGTTCTTGACGATAGGGAAGCCGACGGTGCCGCCGAACACAGTGCGCATGTCGCGGGCGGAACTGATGTCCTGATCGGCAATCTTCTTACCCGAGAGGGCGGGGTTCTGGTGATAGGCGTATGCAGTTACCTTGACGGTGTTGGTACCGGACTTGGTGATGGCGTTTACGCCGCCGCCGATGAAGTTGGTCTGCCTTACGTCGAAGGGGGAAACAACGATCTGGATTTCCTCGATTGCATCCATGGAAACGGGCATGCCGCCGCCAGGGAGAGTTGAGGAAAGGCCGAAGTTGTTGTTGAAGTTTGCACCGTCGATGGTGAAGTTCACGCTGCGGCCGTCGCCACCGGCGATATCCATGCCATTACCACCGTAGGGGGACAGCTTGGTGAGGTCGGAGATGCTGCGGCTTGCGGTAGGAACTGCAAGGAGGTCCTGGTTGGAGATGTTGGTCGCTGCGCCGATACGCTCCTGCTGTGCGAACTTGGAGGTAGGGGCAGCAATGACGATCGTTCCTTCCAGCATCTCTGAAGCTTCGCTTAATGCGGAGTCGAGGCGGTAGGTTTCACCCAGCTGGAGGGTGACGTCTGTAAACCTGGCGTCCTGGTAGCCAAGGCAAACGAAGTCTACCTTGTAGGGACCGCCGGTACGCATACCCTGGATGGTGTAGCGGCCATCCACGTTGGTAACAGCGCCGTAAGAGGTGCCGGAAGGCTCATGAAGGGCCATTACGGCAGCGCCGATAACCGGTTCGCCATTCTGGTCCACCACACGTCCGCTAAGGGCCGATGTGGTCACCTGAGCATAGGCGACAACACCCGCAAACATGGTAATGAATGCGAGCAAAAGGCTTTTAAAAGCGTTTCTCATAAGGTTTTTGATAAGATAAATATTGATACGATAGGTTTTTACACCATTTACGCCGACGCGAAGATACTACCTTTTTCTGAATCTTGCAAACAAAAACCGCCTCCTTTTCAGGCGGCGGTGTTCAATTATTTAAAGAGAAAATTCCTTCTTTATCCGGGGAACGCTGTCCAGCAGTTCCCAGCCGAAAAACTGGACGATTTTTTCTTTTCCCTGCACTTTGACCATCTTCTTATAAGGCTTGCGGCCCATGTGGCCGTAAGCAGCCGTGGGAGCGTAAATGGGATTCTTGAGCTGGAATTTCCGGATGATGGCGGCGGGCCTGAGGTCGAATATTTCGGCCACTTTTGCAGCTATCTCGCTGTCGGTGAAGCCTTTGCCCGTGCCATAAGTATCCACGAAAACGCTAACGGGCTTTGCTACGCCGATCGCGTATGCCAGCTGGACCAGGCACTCGTCGGCCACACCTGCGGCAACAAGGTTCTTGGCAATGTATCGGGCCGCATAAGCAGCGCTCCGGTCAACCTTGGAAGGGTCCTTGCCGGAGAATGCGCCGCCGCCATGCGCTCCCTTGCCTCCGTAGGTGTCCACGATGATTTTTCGGCCCGTAAGACCTGTATCCCCATGAGGGCCGCCGATCACGAACTTTCCGGTGGGATTCACGTGCAGGACGAAGTCGTGGATAAGAGCGGCAGTCTGTGCAGGCAGGGCCTCCTTCAGACGCGGGATAAGGATATTCTCCACGTCCTCGCGAATTTTGGCCTGCATAGCTGCGTCAACTTTTGCCTGACCGAACTGGGCCACGGCTTTATCGTAGCTCATGCGGCCAAGGCTCTTAGGGACGAACTCGTCATGCTGAGTGCTCAGAACTATGGTATGCACTTTCACAGGCTGGTGGGTTTCGCCGTCGTACTCGATCGTAAACTGGCTCTTGGCGTCGGGCCTCAGGTAAGGCATCAGCTCTATCTCGTTGTGGCGGATATCGGCCAGGATTTCCAGCGCCTTATGGCTAAGGTACAGAGGCAGAGGCATATAGTCCTCCGTGTCGCGGCAGGCATAGCCGAACATCATGCCCTGGTCGCCGGCGCCCTGGTCCTCTTCCTTTGCACGCTCCACGCCGCGGTTGATGTCAGCGCTCTGCTCGTGGATGGCGCTGAGCACGCCGCATCCGCTTGCGTCGAACATATACTCGGCCTTAGTGTAGCCGATTTTGCGGATAGTATTGCGAACCGTGGTCTGGATGTCCACGTAGGCTTCGGCCTTCACCTCGCCCATAACCACCACCATACCCGTGCTGCAGAAGCTCTCGCAGGCCACTTTCGCCTCCGGGTCCTGCTTCAGGAATTCGTCCAGGATAGCGTCGCTGATCTGGTCCGCCACTTTATCGGGATGCCCTTCGCTCACCGATTCCGATGTAAACAAATAGTTCTTCATTTCTTCAATGTTTTTTAGATCCCCGGTTAAGCCGGGTTCCGTCATGGCCGGCCACGACCGGCCATCCCCCCCCGGGTAAAAAAAATAGCCCCGGGCTTTGATGCGGAGGCTAAAAACACAAAACACTGATATGAAATGTAATTTTAGCATTTTTTAACGTGGTTGCAAGCAAACCAAATCTATCCACATCGTTTTTGGGACCGCAAAGGTAGCACTATTTTTATTATTTCCAAAACAATGTGCCCTTTTTCGGCCCCACCTTTGCCGTCGCCGAACGTAACCACCTGAAACTCACCCATTTCCCACATTCATGTCTGCTCCATTTGCGCAGACATGGAACCAGCATATCGCTGATAATCAGTTTGTTATGTTCGACGGAATCAATAGCCGGAGCGGTCCATTTCGCGTCTGAGGTCTTTGGCTTTGATGGTTTCGCGTTTGTCGTACTCCTTTTTACCTTTGGCAAGGGCGATGACAAGTTTGGCGAAGCCGTTGTCGGCGATGAAGAGCCGAACGGCGACTATGGTAAGGCCTTTCTGCTTATCGGCCTGTTGCAAGTGCCTGAGCTCCTTGCGGTTAAGAAGAAGGCGCCGATCTCTCACAGGTTCGTGCTGACCCCAGCTGCCCCAGTGATATTGGGCGATGTTCATGCCTCGGACGAAAAGTTCGTGCCCGACGAAGAAGCAATATGCATCCTGCAGCGAGCACTTCCCCGCGCGGATCGACTTGATTTCCGTCCCGACCAACTGGATGCCGGCGGTATAGGTCTCCAGGAACTCGTAGTCGAACGAGGCCCGGCGGTTTTTTATCTGTATGGTGCTCTTTGCTTTCGGCATGGGGATGCAAAGGTAGCATTTTTTCGGCAAAAAGCGCTAAATTTGCGTCATGTTCCAAAAGACGCAGCTTTTACCAGACCGCCCCGGAATTCCTCCGATGGCCAAACTTCCCGAAGCCGAAACGATTGATATCCAGACACTTGCCGACGCATATCGCTCCGGCGATGTGGACCTTATATGCGTCCTCGGCCCGACAGCTTCCGGCAAAACCCGCTACGCAGTACAGCTGGCGCATGAACTGGCAGCTGTCCTGCAGAGCTTACCTCCCGGAGATTCTCTCGGTCCTGCCGGGCCTCGGAATGACAATGAGAATGACATACCGAGCGAAGCGAGCGTATCTCCGGTCGAAATCCTTTCGGCCGATAGCCGGCAGGTTTACCGGGGCATGGACATCGGCACGGGGAAAGACCTTGACGAATACGGCGACGTGCCTTACCACCTTATAGACATTGTGCCTGCGGGTGCGAAATTCAATATTTACCAGTATCAGTCGGCTTTTGCCGAGGCCTGGGCCAATATCCGCTCCCGTGGTGCCATCCCCATCCTCTGCGGCGGGTCCGGACTTTATATCGAATCCGTTACGAGGGCCTATAAGTTTCAGAAAGAAAATGGGTTAGACGAAAACATGCTGCCTCGGAAGGTCTTTTATATCGGCACGCTGGTTTCACGCGAAGAAAGGGTTGCCCGAATAGACAGGCGCCTGGAAGAACGATTGAAGGAAGGTCTTGTGGACGAAATCCGCGGGCTCCTGCAAACAGTTCCGGCCGATGATCTTATCTACTACGGCCTTGAGTATAAATTCGTTACGCAGTATGTCCTTAGCCATCTTTCCTACGACGACATGGTAATCGCCCTGGGCAACGCCATCCACCAGTTTGCCAAACGCCAGATGACCTGGTTCCGCGGGATGGAACGCGACGGCGTACGCATCCACTGGGTTCGGCCATAGAATTGTAATCCATTGATTATAAGCAATATTCCACTTTCATGTCTGCTCCATTTGCGCAGACATGAATCCATGAAGTGACTGAAGGTCAATGACTTGCGTCATGAAGCCAGTTACCGCCGCGTCGTGGCCGTCGTCGTTGAACGTAAATTACTGGCTATAAGCCAATTGCCGTGTTTATGTCTGCGCAAATGGAGCAGACATGATTCCCCAATTAATCGAAGATTATAGTCCATGGACTGGCATCAGTCCATGGACTGTGCCGTACTGGCGGACATGTAGACCATGCGGGAATAGTCTTCGGGGGAGAGGGAGGCGAAGAGGAAGTTCACGGGGTCGCAGACGGTACCGTTATGCAAGACTTCGAAGTGAAGGTGCGGGGCGGGGATCATCGGCGTTATGCCGACGGTGCCGATCTGCTGGTCGCGCTTGATGCTCCGGCCTTTTACAGCCAGCACTTCGCCAAGGAGGCAGTACCTTGTCTTATAGCCGTTTCCATGGTCGATAACCACTATGTTCCCAAGGCCCCGGCGGGACTTAACCACCTCTGACACAATGCCATCGGCCGCAGCGAAGATAGGAGCGCCCTGGGAGGCGATAAAGTCGATGCCGTCGTGCTGCATGGGAAGGTGGTAGCTGGGGTTGTACTTCATGCCCACTGATGCCCCGGTCTGGATATATGACATGTCGTGAAGTGGCAGCGAGAGCGGCGGAATGCTGTCTTTTCTTTCGCCCAGGACCATGCGGAAAATCTCTTCGAAATTGTCGTCCACATTATCGGCCATCAGCATCAGGCTTTCTGAGGCCGAAGCTGCGGCGCTTAGGTAGAAACTCTCTGACAGTGAGTCGCTCGATGCGATAACATCGACGGCGGTGAGAGCATCCAGCGAAGGGGCCTCAGTCTCGAAAAGCTCCGAATAAATGGCATTGTCCTTGGCCAGGAGGGCATCCACGCCTCCGGCGATAACACGCTCTTTCTCAAGCATTTGCTCGTACCGGGCGCGATAAAGTCCGTTCTCCTTCTGCAGAAGTTGCTCCTCCTTGGTGGAAAACACCAGGGCAAACACTATGTACATGATTATCGACAGCGAAACCGTTGCCACCAGGTAACGGAGAATGCTGCTTACAACGAGCCTGAACGCCGATTTTTTCTTCTTTTCCATCACTTCTGGGGTTTACGCACCATTTCGAAATAATCCTCTGGCGAAATGCTCAGGTCCATATAATGTGCCGGGTTCACATAGTCCTTGCGGTAATGGACTTCGTAGTGCAGGTGAGGTCCAGTGATGCGCCCGCTGCGACCGCTGAGGCCGATGCAGTCTCCCCTTTTCACCTCCTGGCCTTCTTCCACATAAATAACTGACATATGGGCATATCGGGTCATGTAGCCGAATCCATGGTCTATCTCCACGTGGTTTCCGTAGCCTTTCCTCTCGTGCTTTACCGTGGATACGACTCCGTCCCCCGTGGCGTAGATAGGGTTTCCGGGAGGGCAGGCGAAGTCCATGCCGGTGTGGCGTTTGCTGAAGCCGAAAAGAGGATCCGACCTGTAGCCGAACGGGCTGGACATACGATAGGTGGAAGGATCCGTGTTCATGGGCGGGATGGACGGAATGTGGGCGGCCATGTCGCCGGCGGTGCGCTGAAGCAGAGCCACGTCGTCGAAAGACTTGGACTGCACGCAAGCCCTCTTTTCAAGGACGTCCAACCGGCGCGTAATGTCGTACAGGGCTGTCCCTTCAAGGGCCGAATAACGCTTTTCCCCGCCGAAACCGGCATTGCGCACTTCGGCGGGAATTTCGTCCATGCCGTAAACGCTCCGGTATATGCGGTTATCCCTCACTTCCAGAAGGTTAAGCAGTTCTTCGTGCCGGTCCAGCTGCTGGGAAAGGCGGTCCATTCGGGTGCTCCAGTCGGCGTTTCGACGCTTCAGGATGGCTGTCTTGGGAAGGTCCAGTCCCAGCACAGACACGTAGAACCACATATACAGCAGGAACAGCACGATGCTGGAAACTACCACAAGAAGCAGTTTCCACCATGCAAAGCCTTTCCCCAGGATTCTGGCCACCAGTTCCCCGGGGCCTTCCAGATATTTGTCCTTACCGCCCGGCATAGATTGCAAAGATAAGTATTTTATTGAAACAGGTGCCAATATTGCACATTCCATGCCTTCAGTAAGGAAAATCCGAGAATTTTGACTATTTTTGCAGGCTATATGAGATACGCTCGGGCCCAAAGGGCCCTCGGTATGACAAGACAAAACGCCCAAAGGGCCCTCGGTATGACAAGACAAAAGGCCCAAAGGGCCCTCGGTAAGACAGAAAACAAAACAGATATATGACATCAAAGGAAATCCGCCAGAAGTATCTGGACTTCTTCGCCTCAAAGGGCCACACCGTGGTTCCTTCGGCACCAATGGTAATAAAGAACGACCCTACGCTCATGTTCACGAATGCGGGCATGAACCAGTTCAAAGATATATTCCTGGGCAACAGCGTCCCCAAGTTCCCCCGCGCAGCAGACAGCCAGAAGTGCCTCCGCGTGAGCGGCAAGCACAACGACCTTGAAGCCGTGGGCCACGACGGCCGCCACCATACCATGTTCGAAATGCTTGGAAACTGGAGCTTCGGCGACTATTTCAAGACCGAGGCCATCGACTGGGCATGGGAACTGCTCACAAAGGTGTACAAAATCGACCCTGAAATCCTTTACGCCACCGTTTTCGAAGGCTCCGAGGAAGACGGCACCACCCTTGACACCGAGGCTCAGGCCGCTTGGCGCAAACACCTGCCGGAAGACCACATCCTCCTTGGGAACAAGCACGACAACTTCTGGGAAATGGGCGACACAGGCCCCTGCGGCCCCTGCAGCGAGATTCACATCGACCTGAGGCCCGACGCCAAAACCGCCAAAATCCCCGGCCGAGAGCTTGTGAACACCGACAACGACGAAGTGATCGAAATCTGGAACCTTGTGTTCATGCAGTTCGAACGCAAGGCCGACGGGCACCTGGAGTCCCTCCCCGCCAAGAACATCGACACCGGCATGGGATTCGAGCGCCTGTGCATGATTCTCCAGCACAAGAAATCCAACTACGAGACCGACGTCTTCTCCGGGCTCATCAGCAAGGTGGAAGAATTCTCCGGCCACAAGTACGCAGAAGGAGGCAACGTGGAAGTGGCCATGCGAGTAATCGCCGACCATATCCGCGCAATCGCCTTCTCCATCGCCGACGGCCAGCTTCCTTCCAACGTCAAGGCCGGCTACGTAATCCGCCGCATCCTCCGCCGTGCAGTGCGCTACGGCTACACCTTCCTGGGCTTCACTGAGCCTTTCCTGTGCCGCCTGATCCCCCAGCTTATAGTCGACATGGGCGAGGCCTATCCGGAACTTCCGGCCCAGCAGAAGCTCATTTCCAACGTGATCCGCGAAGAGGAAAACGCCTTCCTGCGCACCCTGGACCGCGGTATCCGCATGCTGGAAGACAATATGGCCAAGAACGCCGCCACCAAGGTCGTGGCCGGCACCGACGCCTTCGTCCTTTACGACACCTACGGCTTCCCCATCGACCTGACGGAACTGATCGCAGCCGAAAAAGGCTACACCGTGGACCTGAACAGCTTCAACGTGGAACTGGAGAAGCAGAAGGAGCGCGCACGCAACGCCACCGCCAACGAGTTCGGCGACTGGATGGTCTTCCAGGAGGCCGACGTTGAATTCGTGGGCTACGACGTCCTTCGCATCAAGGGAGTTCACCTGCTCAAGCAGCGCACCGTAAAGCAGAAGAACAAGGAATACTTCCAGCTCGTCTTCGACCGTACCCCCTTCTATGCCGAAATGGGCGGCCAGGTTGGCGACACCGGCTTCATCGAGGGCGAAAACGGCGAACGCATACAGATCCTGAACACCGTCAAGGAAAACAACCTCACCATCCACCTGGCCGAACGCCTGCCTTCAGTGAGCAACCAGACCTTCTACCTGGTGGTGGACAACGCCCGCCGCAGGCACATACAGAACAACCACACCTGCACCCACCTGCTGCACCAGGCTCTTCGCGTAGTGCTGGGCACCCACGTGGAGCAGAAAGGCTCGTTCGTCGGCCCGGACTACTTCCGCTTCGACTTCTCGCACTTCCAGAAAATGACCGACGAAGAGCTCCGCGCCGTGGAAACCCGCGTGAACCAGCTCATCCGCTCCGCCTTCCCTCTGGTAGAAAAGCGCGACGCCACCATGGAAGAAGCCCGCGCAATGGGCGCCATGGCCCTGTTCGGTGAAAAATACGGCGACGTGGTGCGCGTGGTGCGCTTCGGAGACTCAGTTGAGCTCTGCGGCGGTACCCATACCCCCAACACCGGCACCATCGGCCTGTTCAAGATCGTGTCCGAAAGCGCAGTCGCAGCCGGCGTGCGCCGCATCGAGGCAGTTACTGGCGCCGTAGCACTGGACAGCGTGCACGAAATGGAAGACACCATCAAGGGGCTCAAAAAACTGATGAACAACGTCCCGGACCTCCAGGCCGCTATCGAAAAGCTGGTCATGGAGAATGCCGAAGCCCGAAAGCAGCTTGAGGCAGTGGCCAACGAAAAGGCCGCAGCCCTGGCCAAGGAGCTTGAGGCAAAAGCCGAAGAGATTAACGGAATCCGCGTAGTACGCTTCGACAATTCCGTCGATCCCGGCTTCGCCCGCAACGTGGCCCTGCTTTTGCAGAAGAATGTCCAGAACTTTGTGCTGGCCGGTGCTTTCTCATACGATAACAAGCCCAACCTTATACTCCTGTATTCCAACGACATCGTCGCAAAGGGCAAGAACGCAGGAAAGGACATCCGCGAAGCCGCAAAGCTCATCCAGGGCGGCGGCGGCGGACAGCCCGGCCTCGCAACCGCCGGAGGACGCAACCTGGAAGGCCTTGGCGCCGCACTTGACAAACTTGTAGAACTCGCAACTGCGTGAAGAAACTAGACCAGTTCCTGCTTAAATCCTTTGTAGGACCGTTTTTCGCGATCCTGGGGATTGTTACGTTCATACTGGTCATGCAGTTTCTTTGGCTGTATATCGACGAACTCGTAGGCAAAGGCCTGGAATTCAAGGTTATACTTGAGTTCCTGATGTGGGGGAGCTGCCAGGTGCTGCCGCTTGCGATACCGCTTGCCACGCTGCTGTCGTCCATGATGACACTTGGCGACATGGGCGAAAAGTTCGAGCTCACAGCCATCAAAGCTTCCGGCATTTCCCTTATGAGGGTGCTTGCGCCGATGATTGTCGTCAGCATCCTGATCAGCATCGGCGCATTTTACATCGGTGACCGTCTGGTGCCCTATTCCATCAACCAGATCTACACGATGCGCGACGATATAGGCCGCACCAAAAGCGAGATTAAAATCCCCACCGGCACCTTCTACGACGGCATCGAAGGCTATATCCTTCGCGTGGACGACAGGGACAAGGCCACCGGCATGATGTACCACATCCAGGTGTACGACCACACAACCGGCAAAGGCAACACCCGCCTTACCGTGGCCGACAGCGGCATCATCAAGATGTCCAAGGCCAAGGATTACCTGACCTTCCAGCTGTTCGATGGCGTGAATTACCAGGAGGAAAACCGCCGGAAGTACCGCGACACTTCCCTCGCCCTGCAGCGCATACAGTTCCGCAGCCAGGAGATGGTGATTCCGCTGGAGAATTACGCATTCCAGCACTCGGACAGCGCCCGTTACGGGGAGCAGGTCCGCTCCATGAACCTGAAGTCCCTTCGTCACGGACACGATTCCCTCACCAACCTTGTTGACCAGGGCACCCTGAGGCACGTAGAGGAGTTCAAGCGCCAGACTTACATCGGCCACAGGGAGCAGCTGGATTCATCTTGGAGAAGCATGGGAAGCGTGGTAATGCCGCCGCCCACTGAGGCCGGATGGCGCAACCTGCCCGACAAGAAGCGAGGACTTGACAACGCCGCAAACGCCGCCAAACAGTACGAGGGCATCGTAAGGGGCATGAGCATCGACTCCTACGACTACACGCACATGATTTACAGGACCGATGTGGAAATCTGGAAAAAGTATGCTCAGGCGCTGGCCTGCTTCCTGCTGTTTTTCATCGGCGCGCCTGTGGGAGCACTTATCAAAAAAGGCGGTCTGGGCACTCCGGCCATCATTTCGCTGCTGTTCTTCGTCCTTTACTGGGTAATCGACATCACCGGCGAGCGCCTTGCCTCGAACGGTGCAACCACCGCCTTCATCGGCAAGTTCATATCGGCCTTCGTACTTGCGCCGATAGGCGTTTTCCTTACAGTCAAGGCCTCGCAGGACGCCAGCCTGTTCAACCTGGACCTTTTCAAAAGCGGTTTCCGCAGGGTCAAAAGCAAATTCTTCCGTATGTTCAGAAAAACCCGCATCGTATACATGGGTACGCCGGAGTTCTCGGTGGGCCCGCTTGATAAGCTCATCGCAAGCGGTTACAAGGTGGTGGGCGTGGTCACCGTACCCGACAAGCCGTCGGGCCGAGGCCTGAAGATGAATGAAAGCGCGGTGAAAAAATATGCCGTGGAGCATGAGCTGCCGGTGCTTCAGCCCGAGAAGCTCAAGGACGAAGAGTTCCTCAAAGCTCTTGCTGCCTGGAAGGCCGACCTGTTCGTGGTGGTTGGCTTCAGGATGTTGCCGGAGGTGGTATGGTCCATGCCGAAACTTGGCACCTTCAACCTGCACGCCGCCCTGCTGCCGCAATACCGCGGCGCCGCTCCCATCAACTGGGCGGTGATTAACGGCGAAAACATTACCGGCGTCACGACCTTCATGATTGACAAGAAGATAGACACTGGCGGCATCATTCTCCGTTCGGAGTGCCGCGTGGAACCTGCTGATACCGCCGGAACGCTGCATGACAAGCTTATGGAGCTTGGCTCGCAGTTGGTGATTGAGACCGTGGAAGGTATCGTGCAGCATAACGTGGAGCTCCGCGTCCAGCGCAGCTTCATCCAGGGTTCGGAGCTCCTGAAACCCGCTCCGAAGCTTACCCGCGAACTTCAGCATATCGACTGGGACGACACTTCCAGGCACGTATATAATCTGATCCGCGGCCTTTCCCCCTTCCCCTGCGCGTTTACGGAGCTGGTGCCGCTTTCTGTCATACCGAGCGAAGCGAGCGTATCTCCCGGAGATTCTCTCGGCCTTCAGCCTCGGAATGACAGTTTGCAGCTGAAGGTTTTCTTCGGCGAGATCCGTCAGGACCTGCCTCACGCCGAACCCGGGACCGTTCTGAGCGATGGCAAGACCTACTTCGCCATTGCAACGCAGGACGGAGCCATCGCCATAACCGACCTTCAGCTTGCCGGCAAGAAACGCATGGACGTCCGCTCCTTCCTCCTTGGATTCCGCAATCCGGAGCAGTACCGCGCCACCAAGGGCACTTCCAAGGCCGAAATAGCCAAAGCCGCCCCCAAGGAAGATGAATAGCATAGTCATCCTTGCCGCGGGCCTCTTCCCCACCGAGCCCTATCCTCTTTACCTTCTGGATTCGGCCGAAGGAGTCGTATGCTGCGACGGAGCGCTGGAGCGCTGGCTTGAGCACACGCCATCCGCCCGCCCCATCGCCGTAGTGGGAGACATGGATTCCCTGCCCCAGGACCTCCAGGAACGATTTTCTTCCTGCCTGGTCCCCGTGGCCGAACAGGACTACAACGACCTCACAAAAGCCATGCGATGGGTACTTAGCGTCCATCCGGAAGTATCTGAAATCGTGATTCTTGGCGCCACAGGACTGCGTGAAGACCATACCGTCGGGAACCTTGGCCTGCTGATGGACTACCACCGTCTGCTGGATCTGGGAGACAGGCGTGTGAGCATGGTGTCGGACTTCGGCACGGCATTCGCCGTCACCGACTCCTGCGACCTGCACCTCGGCGAAGGCCGGCGCATTTCCCTCTTCAGCGCCGACAACACCCTCCGCATCACCTCCGAAGGCCTGCAGTGGCCCCTTGACGACGTGGTTTTCGACGCCTGGTGGAAAGCCACCCTCAACCGCACCACCTCCCCGATCGTCTCCCTCCACTTCAACCATCCCTCCGCGGTGCTTGTTATGGTGGACTAGGACGGGAGCATCTTTCTTTGTGCCAGGTCTGTTGCCTTTCTGTGCCAGGTCTGTCATCACTGACGACTTCGGACACGAAAAGGCCTAAAAACGTGCCCTTCGCCGTAAGCTCCGACGACTTCGGACAAGAAAACGGGCAAAAACGTGCCCTTCGCCGTAAGCTCCGACGACTTCGGACAAGAAAACGGGCAAAAACGTGCCCTTCGCCGTAAGATGTGACGACGAAGGGCAAGAAAAGGCCGCAAAACGTGACCGAGACCGTCAGAGGGCCTCGCCGCTACTTGTTCAGAGCGTCGGCGCTGGCGATGTATTTGGCCAGGTCTTCGTCCGGAACGTGGAAGTTCTGCATTTCGCCGGAGAAGTATTTGTCGTAGGAGGCCATGTCCACGAAGCCATGGCCGGAGAGGTTGAAGAGTATGGTCTTGGGCTCGCCGGTCTCCTTGCATTTGAGGGCTTCGTTAATGGTAGCGGCAATAGCGTGGCAGCTTTCCGGAGCGGGGATGATGCCTTCGGTCTGGGCAAAGAGAACGCCGGCCTTGAAGGAGTCAAGCTGCTCGATGTCGACAGCTTCCATGTACCCGTCCTTCATGAGCTGGGACAGGATGACGCCGGCACCGTGGTAGCGCAGGCCGCCGGCATGGATGGAAGCTGGTTTGAAGCTGTGACCCAGGGTGAACATGGGCAGCAGGGGTGTCATGCCGGCTTCGTCGCCGAAGTCGTATTCGAATTTGCCTCGGGTGAGCTTGGGGCAGGAATATGGTTCGGCAGCAATGAAACGGGTTTTCTTCTCGCCGGCAATGACATGGCGCATAAACGGCAGGGCGATGCCGCAGAAGTTGGATCCGCCGCCGAAGCAGGCAATCACCACATCGGGGTATTCGCCGGTCAGTGCCATTTGCTTTTCTGCCTCAAGGCCGATGACGGTCTGGTGCAGGCACACGTGATTGAGCACCGAGCCCAGGGCATATTTGCAGTTGGGAGTGGTCATGGCCAGCTCGATGGCCTCGGAGATGGCACAGCCAAGAGAGCCACGGTCGTTGGGATTGACAGTAAGTATATCCTTGCCGGCGCGGGTGGACATCGACGGCGAAGGAGTCACGGCAGCGCCGAAAGCCTGCATTATGGAGCGGCGGAAAGGCTTCTGCTCGTAACTGACTTTAACCATGTACACGGCGCAGTCTATGCCGAATTTCTTGGTGGCATAGCTGAGTGCTCCGCCCCACTGGCCGGCCCCGGTTTCAGTCGTAAGATTGGTAACGCCCTGCTGCTTTGCGTAGTATGCCTGGGCAATGGCAGAATTGAGCTTATGACTGCCTGCCGGCGATACGCTCTCGTTCTTGAAATATATATGTGCAGGCGTGCCCAGCGCGGCCTCCAATTCGTAAGCGCGGACAAGAGGTGTGCAGCGGTAGGCGGCGTACTGCTCGCGCACGGGTTCCGGGATAGGAATCCATTCATCTGTCTGGTTAAGTTCCTGTTTGGCGCATTCTTCACAGAAGATGGGATAAAGGTCTTCTGGCTTCAGGGGTTCCCTTGTCTTGGGGTTCAGGAAAGGCAGTGGTTTGTTGGGCATTACAGCCTGGATGTTGAAATAGTGCGTAGGAATCTCCGATTCCGGAAGCATGTACTTTTTCTGTCTCATAATATCAGTGTTTAATTGTAAATTGTCATACCAAGGTTCCTCTTTGTCATACCGAGGCCGGCAGGGCCGAGAGTATCTCATAAAAAAAAAGCCTGCTGTAAGTCAGCAGGCCTTTTTATACTAATAACTACGGCGAAGCGACTTACAGGTTTGAACTGCAAGTGCGCCACCAGTTATTGTTGTTCGTTCTCATTCTTCTGCAAAGATGTGCAATAGAAATCAGATTTCCAAACTATTTTTTAAAATTTTGCAAGAAGCTCGCCTGTCCATTGGGCCGATTTGGTCACGTAGTTTCCTTCGATGTAGGAATTGACGGCGGTAGCAACGAACAGCAGCACTATGAGGGCAGCCACGATGATGCCAATCACTTTCAGGCGTTTCAGCCACTTCTTGTTATTCCAGCCGATGGTCTGGAACATGCTCCAGAAGCCGTGTTCCAGGTGCAGGAACAGTGCGATGAACCATACGATGTAGCATGCTACAATCCAGGGATTGCGGAAGGTGGCGATGAGCAGGTAGTAGGGATTCTCGGCCTCTGCGCCCATGAACTCCTGAAGCTGCATCTTTGCCCAGAAGTGGGTGAGGTGGAAGCCCAGGAGGCCCAGGATGATGATACCCAGAATGGCCATGTTCTTGGCGCTCCAGCTGTCATTCTTGGCCTTGGAAGGTACCTCGTATCGCTTGAGGCCGCCACGCTTCTTGATGTTTTCGTAGCTGAGCCAGATACCGTACACAATATGAATAACGAAGCCCAGGGCCAGGATGGGAACCATGATTTTGATGACGGGCGAGGACATGAAGTCGCAGCCGAGCTGGAACCAGCCGTCACCGTGGGTGTAGGGCATGCCGTCGGCCAGAACTTTGCCGAACTTGCCGTTCATGGAGTCGATTACTGAGAAGAAATTGATGGTTCCGTGGAGGAGCAGGAAGATAATCAGGAAGGCACCGGTGATGCTCTGAATGAACTTCTTGCCGATTGATGAGGTTAAAAAGTTAGCCATTATATCAGTTTAGTTGTTTGTCTTAATGTGCAAATATAGGAATCTTTCTTGGAAGTTTGGCAATATTTCGATACTTTTGTTAAAAACTGAGATATATGTATAAACGCGTTTTACTGAAACTTTCGGGCGAAAGCCTGGGCGGCCCTGCCGGCAAGGGCCTGGATACCGCATGGCTGGAAAAATATGCCAAGGAAATAGCGTCGGCCGCTAAGGCAGGCCTGCAGATAGCCATTGTGAACGGCGGCGGCAATATCTTCCGCGGCCTTCAGGGCGTCGGCAAAGGTTTCGACAGGGTGGACGGAGACAAGATGGGTATGCTGGCCACCGTCATCAATTCCCTTGCCCTTAAGATGTTCATTAAGGCCGAAGGCGTTGAGGCGGAAGTGTTTACCTCCACGCCGATGGAGCCCCACGCCAAATACTACATGCGGGACGATGCAGTGAAAGTGCTTGAGCGCGGCGGCGTAGCCCTCATCGCCGGAGGCACCGGCAACCCCTTCTTCACCACCGACTCCGGCGCAGCTCTCCGTGCCCTTGAAATCGGGGCCGATGCCCTCCTGAAGGGCACCCGCGTAGACGGAGTTTACACTGCCGATCCCGAGAAAGATCCATCGGCCGTAAAGTACGACGAGCTATCCTTTGACGAAGCCATCTCCAAGCACCTCAAAGTGATGGACCAGACCGCATATGCTCTCTGCTCGGACGGCGGTATGCCCATCATCGTCTTCGACATGAACGCCACCGGCAACCTCACCAAACTCCTCTCCGGAGAAAAAGTCGGGACACTTGTTCATCCGTAAGTTATGAAAAAATTGATTGCCAGCGCATTGGCGCTTCTCTGCGCACTTTTTGCGGGAGCCCAGAGCAAAATAGTCACGGACTTGGTTGCCGGGAAAGCCCTTGGCTGTCCCCAGAAATATAATGTATACCTTCCGGCCGGCTACGATTCGTCCAAAACATATCCTGTCGTTTACCTTCTTCACGGCCTTTACGGTCAGTATTCCGACTGGGAAAAAGCCGGCAGGATGCAGGCAGTGGCCGACCAGCTCATCCTCTCCGGTGAAGCCTGCCCCATGGTTATAATAATGCCCAACGCAGGTGACCCTGACGTCCACAAATACCAGAACGGCTACTTCAACGTCAAAGACTGGCCGTACGAGGATTTCTTCTTCAACGAATTCCTTCCGGAAGTGGAAAAGAAATACAACTGTGGCGGTAGCAAAGGCCTTCGCGCCATCATGGGCCTGTCCATGGGCGGAGGCGGTTCCATAGCCTATGCACAGATGCATCCGGACATGTTTTCATCGGCCTATGGCATGAGCGCCTGGCTTGACAACAAGCACAGAGCCGTACGCGGAGAGCGGGTGGAAGGCAGCAAACTTTCCCTCACGGACATGTCCGTACGCGAGCATTCGACAATTGATTTTGTGGACAATGCATCGGCGGGCACAATTGCCAAGCTCAAGACCGTGGAATGGTTCCTTGACTGCGGGGACGACGATTTCCTACTGGAGCTGTCAGTAGACCTTCATCTTAAAATGAAGAAGGCCGGACTTCACAGCGAACTCCGCGTCCGCGACGGTGCCCATACCTGGGAGTACTGGCACACCGCCCTCTTCACCTCACTTCCCTTCGCCAGCCGGAATTTTAGCCGCTAACGCACTTGCTCACGCATCGCAAGTCCGCCCTACGTTACCCCCTCCCAAACCCTTCCCTCGGGGAAGGGCTTTGTCGCTTCGCGACGGGCCTCATGACGGCGAAGGTCACGTTTTGGCCCCTTTTCTTGTCCTTCGTCGTCACATCTTACGGCGAAGGTCACGTTTTGTGGTCTTTTCGTGACCGAAGTCGTCAGGGTGTGCAGGAACAGGACTACACCGGTCGGGTCTTTTCGCGGAGCCAGGCGGAGACGGCGGCGGGGAGACGCGGGGAGAGGGTGTCGTAGACGCGCTGGTTGTAGTCGTTGAGCCAGTGGCGCTCTTCATCCGTGAGAAGATCCAGCTCAAGGCAGGAGGTGTCGAAATGGCACAGGGTAAGAGGCTCGAAGCACAGCCAGGAGCCGAACTCGTTATCCCCGAGGGAACGGCAGAGGAGGATGTTTTCGTGCCTGATTCCGTGCATGCCTTCACGGTAGATGCCGGGCTCGTTGGAAACGATGAAGCCGGGCTGGAATGGTACGGGATTGAGGTTCTGGCGAAGGTCGTGCGGGCCCTCGTGATCGTTCAGGAAAAACCCGACGCCGTGGCCGGTTCCGTGGCCGTAGTTGCGCTTGTACTTCCACAGAGGCTCGCGGGCCAGTATGTCCAAATGGGGGCCGCAGGTACCGACGGGGAAAACGGCCATGGAGAGGTCTATGTGGCCTTTCAGCACAAGAGTATAGTCTTCCCTCTCCAGCGGTGTGCAGGGGCCGAGGGGCACGGTACGGGTGATGTCAGTGGTACCGAAAAGGTACTGTCCGCCAGAGTCGCAAAGATATAGCCCGCGCCTTTCCAGGACTGGAGAACCTTCATGGGGCGTGGAATAGTGCGGCAGCGCTGCCGAAGGGCCATAGGCCGAAATGCATTCGAAACTGTCCCCCTTGTATCCCGGAATACGGGCGCGCAGACTCTGCAGGTACTGTGACGCTTCCCATTCGTTCACGCTGCCGGCATTCTGCTCCAACCAGTAAAGGAATTCCTCCATGGCAAGGCCGTCTTCGAGATGGGCCTCACGCATGCCGTCAATCTCCACCTTGTTTTTCACGGCTTTCCAAAGCGCTACCGGAGAAACCGCCTCAAGCACTTCGGGGCCTTCTATGGCGCCCATCATGGACACATTGAGGCAGGACGGATCCACGTAGATGCGGTCCACACCGTTCTCCATAAGAGACGACAGGGCAAACTCCGCTTCGTCGTAATCCCTGACCGACACGCCATCCGCGGACAGTTCGTCGAAACTGGCGGCCGTTTCGGAATCCAGGTCCGCGAAAGGATCCTTCCGAACGAACCACTGAACTTCGTCCAAAGTCACGAGAAGGTAGGAAATGACCACTGGATTGTATTCCACATCCCATCCGCGCACGTTCAGCAGCCATGCAATCTGGTCCAGCGAAGTGAGAAGAATGGCATCGGCCCCATTAAGGACCAGCCACTTGCGAAGGCGTCCGAGCTTGGATTCGCGGCTTTCTCCGACAAGGTCCTCTCCTAGCGTAATAATTGGCGAAACCGGATAGGACGGCCGGTCCGTCCAAAGGGCCGAAAGAAGGTCTGGCACAGGTGTAATCACTGCAGAAGGGACCGCCGCCTTAAGCTCGCGTATGGCCGATACGCTCTGGCACAGGCCATCAACAGCGATGACCGGCTCGTCCATGCCGAGTGAGGCTATCCACTCTGGTATGGGGACCTGCTGGGGAACCCTCATCTTATGAAGTTGTATGGTGCTGCCTTCTAGCTGCCGGATAGCCTGGATGAAATAGCGGGTATCGGTCCAGAGTCCGGCATGGTCGGCCGTTACCACTATGTCCCCTGCTTCGCCAGTGAAGCCTGAAAGCCACTGCACCTGCTTCCATCGTCCTGCAGGATACTCGCTCGCATGGGGGTCGCTGCCTGTGAGGATTACGATATCCCAGCCGTTTTCCCGCATAAGCGAGCGCAGAGCCTGAACTCTTTCATAAAAGATGGATTCCATAGCATGATTTTTGACAAATATAATTATATTTGTACGAATAACTGTTAATTACAATTTAAAACATAAAATTATGACAGAAGATCCCCTCGAGAGAATTGAGCGCGAAGAGCGTGAGAGAAAAGCCAACCGCGGAAGCAGAACCCTGCTAATCTCCCTTGCGTGCGTAGCCGCCGCACTCGCACTTGTCCTTGGCTACCTTCTTTACCAGAGGAGCACCCTTGTCAAAGCCCTTGAAGGCGAAAAAGCCGAACTGGCCAAAGAAATGACCGATCTCCAGAACGACTTCAACGCCCTGAGCACGGACTACGAGAGCATCAGCCATCAGCTGGACACCTCCCGCGAACAGGTTGCAATGCTCATCGAAAAACTCTCCAAGACGGAAGCCACCAACCGCGCCAAAATCCGCCAGTACGAAAAAGAACTCGGCACCCTGCGCACCATCATGAAGGGATACATAGTCCAGATCGACTCCCTGAACACCCTCAACAAGAAACTCACGGCCGATGCAGCCGCAGCCCGCAGGGAAGCAGCCGAAAGCCGCCGCGAGAACGAGGAGCTCACCCAGCAGGTGGAGGCCCTGTCGTCCCAGGTCAGCGCCGGCAAGGTGCTCAAGGCACGCGCCATCGCCCTCAACGCCCATTACAGCAACGACAAAATCGGAGACCGCCACAGCCGCGTGCGCTACATGACCGCAACCCTTTCCCTGGTGGAGAATTCCCTGGCAGACAGAGGCCCGGTAAGGGTATACGTCAGGGTTAAGGATCCGGAAGGAGTGCTGCTCATCAACGAAGACTCCACCGAGTTCACAATAGGCGGCGAAGTCCTCCAGGCATCGGCCTCCCGCGAAGTGGACTACGAAGGCAGCGAAGTTGACATGTCCATCTACATCAACGACATAGAAGAGTTCTTCAAAGGCGTTTACACACTGGAAGTATATACCTCGCAGGCCCTCCTCGGCCGTGCCGAATGCATGCTCCGATAAACCATGATCTACATTCACGTCCCTTTCTGCAGAAGTTTCTGCACCTACTGCGATTTCTACTCCGAAATCCCGGAAGCAGATAATGCCTTCACCCTCTACACGGATGCCGTGTGCATGGAAATCAAAGAAAGAAAAGCCGACTGGGACGACGAACTCAAAACCCTTTACTTTGGCGGCGGCACACCTTCCGTGCTGCCGCTTTCGCAGCTTACCCGCATACTGCTCGCACTTGAAGAAGCCGGCCACGGCGGTCCGTACAGGGAGTTCACCATGGAAGTAAACCCGGAGGACATAGTCGAAAAAGGCCTTCCCTACGTGCAGAGTCTTAAAGCCCTGGGCGTAAACCGCATAAGCATTGGAATACAGTCCTTCGACGACGGCCTCCTGCAATGGATGAACCGCAGGCACAATGCGGAGAGGGCTGTAAAGGCCTTCAACATAGTGCGCGAAGCCGGAATAGACAATATCAGCATAGACCTTATCTTCGGCCTGTCCAACCTTACGGACGAAGTTTGGGAAGACACTGTGAACAAGGCGCTGGCGCTTAAGCCGGAGCATATTTCCTGCTATCAGCTCACCGTAGAGGGGGACAGCGTTCTGGCCCACAGGCTGGAGAACGGGGAATACGAAGAAGCCTCCGACGAGCAGTGCCGCTTCCAGTATGAACTACTGTGCAGGAAAATGGCCGAAGCAGGCTACCAGCACTACGAAATCTCCAACTTCGCCATTCCGGGCTTCGAGGCCGTGCACAACGGAGGCTACTGGCAGCGCTCTCCATACGTTGGGCTGGGACCGTCGGCCCACTCCTTCAGCGGCAGGGGAAGAAGCTGGAACAGCAACGACATCTCGGGCTATACCCGCACCGAAGAAGCACTTTCGGTAGAAGACGAAAAGGTTGAAACCCTTATGCTTGCGCTAAGGACAGCCCGTGGTATAGACGAAGAATTCCTGCGTGCCAACTGCCCGGCCGAAAACGTCCGGCGAATGATTGACAGCGGTGCTCTGGTAAAGGCCGGGAGGCGCTACCGCATACCAGAAGACCATTTCTTCGTATCCGACGAAATAATACGCGAACTTATATGACATACCTCAGAAGAGCCCTGAAATATTACCTCCAGATCTGCCTTATATTCATTGTTATCATAGGCATTCTGATGCTCAGCGGAATGGTGTCGAAAGACGTGGAAATCGCCTTCCGGAACGGCTGGACCTCCATCCTGTGGATAGCAGGTCTTTTCGCCGTCATGAGTTTCGCCTATCCCTTCTTCGGCTACGGGAAGCGCAATATCCACGTCAAAGGGGATCCGGCAGAACTTTGGGCCGAAGTGGACAAAGCCATGGAAAGCAGGAATTACGTTCCCGCCGGTGTAACGCCCGAAGGCGCCCGCCGCTACCACCTCTCTTCGCCCGTCAACAGGGCCTCGCGCATGTGGGAAGACACCATCACCATCGCTCCCGTCCTTGGCGGCTTCCAGGCGGAGGGCCTTGTCCGCGACCTTTCCCGCGTAGTAATGACCATCGACCACAAACTCAATAATTATGGCAACTGACACACAAGCATTCAAAACTGTCGCCACGTTCTCGGAGAGAATAGAGGCCGACATGACCGTAGCCCTTCTGGGCGACCACGGTATCCCGGCCGGCGTGTTCGGCGCCGACTCTTCCTACCCCTGCCTGAGCTACGCAAAGCCCATGGAAGTGAAAGTTAACGAAAGTGATTACGAAGAGGCCAAGAGGATTTTGGCTGCAGCTTCAAGCGCAGAATAAAACTCGGAGCCGTAAGCATCTGTAAGAGGCCCGCGGAGGAACTGGTACACCCGGATTCCTTCGCGGCGCCCTTTTTCAAAGGCATCCTTGCAGATGTCCCAGCGATGAAGGTTAAGGCCGATACGCCCACCGCCAAGTTCCACGGCACGAATGGGATACAGCGAGCAGGAAATGGGCTTTTTGAAGCTGCAGAGACCTTTGCAGAACTGCCTCTCGATAGAGCAGAAGCAGCTTCCGCCCTCGAAATGGCAAAACGCGCACTCTTCGCTTCCGGGAACAAGAGGCGTGACTATGTCGCCGTCGCGGTCTATCTCGAAAAAGCCTTTGGCTTCCACTGCGGCCCTGCCTTCCGGACGCATAAGCGGCGAAAACACATCGTAGGCCGCCTCCAGGGGCTCCAGCTCCTCTTCTTTAAGCGGTGCTCCGCTGTCCCCTATTATGCAGCATTTCCCCTTGCAGACGTCGTAGTCACAGGCGAAAAACTCCATAACAACATCCTCCGAGACCAGGATGTCGCCAATCTCTATTATAGTTCCGAAAGCGCTGCTCATTCTACCATAAGTTCAATGCGTCCACCTCCGGCAAGGGCAGCAAGGACAGTGTTGACACCCTCTTTGCTTATTCCGGAAATGGCTGCATGATAATCGGAAACCATGTCCTTTAGGACAGCGTAGCGCGCAATGACAGAGGTAACGACTCCGGATGGCTCGGAAAGAGCCTTTTCCGTATCGACGGCAAGCCTGCTTTTCCAGGCCGAAAGGTCTGTTTCGTCGAATTGCACTTTGGCAAGCACATGACGGACCGCGGAAAGAACGCCCTGGGGAGACATTTCCGGTACGGAAGACGGTATCCCGCTGACCGGCAAAGGCCTGCAATGGATTTCAACGCCGAAGCGCTCCTGCGGCTGGAAAGTGAAATGGGGTTCCAGTTCCACGCTGACGCCATAAGGAATAAGCTCCTTGAGAAGTGCCTTTTGAAGTGCCTCCACGGCCACCTGCGCAGTAAAGAAATTCTCCTTTGTCATCGGCAGGGGCGAATTGATAAGTATATGGACGCCTTTGTCGGGGCCGGCTTCGGTGAGGGTGGTAACACCGCTCAGCGGACGATAGCCTACGCCTGGACGCGGGGCATTCCCCTTAAGCACCCTGAAACCGCCCAGATAGCGGCCCAAAAGCTTTTTCACGCTGTCGGGATTAAGGTCGCCAACTATTATCAGCACACCGTCGTTCATGCGGGCGAAACGCTCGGTGAAAAAGGCGTCGGCCTTGGTGAAAGTCTCCTGCGAAAGGGCCGAAGGAACTCTGTTCTGCGAGCATGTGTAGCCTGGCAGCATGGCCGAATACAGTTTTTCGCCTGTGCTGACGCTTCTAAGCGCCTCCCTTCTGCTGAAATACTTGAACTCAGAAAGGTTGGGAATACGGTTCTGGGACATGTCCAGCAGGGACTTCACAAGAAGGCCGAGCCGGGTCGAAGGAGCCTCGCCGCGGATTTCCATGCTGTGAAGGTGCACCAGTGATTCCATGCTTATTCCCGCCGACGACAGCATGTCATGGAAAGCGGGCGCCGGAAGGCCTCCTACGTCGTTTAGCATAAGCAAGTCAGCAATGTATCCGCCTTCACCTTCATTAAGGCCCGGGATGCTGGCAAGGCCGCCGTTCAGAAGCAGCGAATAGCGGAAGGAGCCGCCGCCCGGAATCTGCTTAAAGACAACGCGCATACCATTGGTAAAAGTCCATAGCACTCCATCCGACACAACGTCTTTCTTTTCCGACTTGAGCCTTACCTTCGGGCACTGGACTTCAAGACCCAGGGAGTCTGCGCCCGACCAGCCGTAATTTTTGCCAGTGGCGGCAACTGAGCCGTACAGGTAAGCGAGGTTGTAGTAAAAAAGGGCTTCGTCACGGTCCAGGGAATCCGGTGCGCCGGAATATTCAAGCGTGAGATTGTCCAGCTGGCACAGGAGGGCGTCGGCGAAGCGGTTGAAAAGCTGTGCTTCGGTACTGTCCGCAACGTTTTTACGGGCAAAAAAGTGAAGGTGCTCGGAATACGGGGCAAGGTTGGCGCCATAAAGGAAATTGGCGGCGCAGCGGTTCACGTAAGATGCCGCCGAAGGGCTTGTACGGACCCTTTCGCGCAGCTTCGGAAGCAGTATCTGTTTTGCCTCGGAATACTCTGTACCAGTGACGCCAAAGGAATCCATCTCACCCACTGTAGACGATATCACCCTCATTACCGGGTCCATGTGTGCCTGGTCCGTGGTGACGTATACGGTATAACGCTCGTCGCCGCCATAATCGGCGCTTCTGAGCGACCGGAAACCGATTTCTCCGTATGGCAGGGACGAGTCCTTGAGGTTCCTCTCCAGTCTGTGCTTCAGGAGAACCTGGAACTCCATGCCGAAAAGGTCAGTAACCACTGCCTGGGCGGTATTCATGAGATGGAAGGGGATGCGGGAGCCGGCGTATGTGACGGCCACTTCTGCAACCTCCGAAGGGTGCGAAAGCACCGAAGGCGCCGGAGAAGGCTCCCAAACATAGTCCGGCACGTGGTTTTCGCGAACCAGCATCCTTGGCACCAGCATGGAGAAAATGTCCATCTTTTTCTTAAGCTCGGGAGCATCTATGTCGCCGCTGACTATCACGGCCTGTTCGGCGCGGGATTCCGCTACTTTCTCGAAGGTGTAAAGCAGGGTGGAGTCCAGCACTTCCTTCCTGTAAAAAGGTACGTCCATGAAGGTGTAAACTGTAGAGCCGTCCCGGTCCGACAGATAACCTTCAGGACCGGGGGCTATGCCCATGCGGGAAAGGAAGGATGCGTCCAGACCGTCTCGCTTGGCCTGGGAGAGAGGATCGTCCCGCTGGACTATTGCAACGTTGGCATAGCCTTTTTCAGTAGGATCCGTTACCATATAATAGGTAACGCCGCTGCCCAGAGTCCCTTTTTGGATGCGGGAATCCACGGGAAGGGACGGCAGGGAGCTCTGCGCTGGCACAATTATTGAGAAAAACAGCAGGGCCGATATGGAAGATATCAGGTATTTGAGCCTGTCAATAATCATTTCGGACAAAATTTCGTGCAAAATTACAACTTATTTTGTTAAATTTGCAATTACGTGCTAGCTAATGTATAACTTAACTTTATAAAGACCATGAAAAGATTCTTTGTAGCAATCGCCACCTTAGCACTTGCCGCAAGCCTTGCTTCGGCACAGGACTTCAAAGCCGCAGTAGACACATTCAACGCCGGAGCACAGGCTCTGGAAAGCAATAAGACCGAAGCCCTGGCTCAGTTCCGTTCCGCCCTGGCTCAGGCCCAGGCATGCACTGAGGAAGAAGCCGCAGAGCTGGTTGCAAACTGCAAGAAGATCATCCCCGGAACCATACTGTCCATCGCCAAGGAGCAGATCAACGACGGTAACTACGACCAGGCCGTCGCCACCCTCGCCGAAGCAAAAGCCGCAGCAACCGAATTCGGCGTAGAAGAAGTGGCAGCAGAAGCAGACAACCTTCTTCCCAACGTATACCTCCGCAAAGGCACCACCCTTCTCAAGGAAAAAGACTTCGCAGGTGCAACAACAGCCTTCAAGAACGTCGTAGATCTTGATCCCGAAAACGGCCAGGCACAGCTCCTCCTGGGCCAGAGCCTCATCCAGACCGGCGCCATCGACGAAGCTATTGCAGCCTATGAAAAAGCTTACGGACTTGGCAAGGAAGAGCAGGCCGGCAAGCAGCTTTCTACCGCTTTCCTGAAGAAGGGCCAGGCCCTGATGAAGGCTGGAAAGAACGCCGAAGCAGTTGAAGCCCTCGAGAAATCGGCCAGCTACTCTGAGAGCCCCAACGCCTACAAGCTCATGGCAAGCGCCCTCACCAAGAGCGGCAAAAGCGCCAAGGCAATAGACGCTTACAAGAAGTATCTGGAAATTGCTCCTGACGCCAAAGACGCAGCCGACATCATCTTCACCATCGCCGCTACCGCACAGAAAGCCGGCGACAAAGCAACTGCAAAGGAATACTATCAGAAACTTTCCGGCACCAAATACGCCGAACAGGCCGCCGCTCAGCTCAAGACTCTGTAGAAACAGTCATCTCGCAAACGGCGCACTGAAAATCCAGACGGAGCCGCTTTCCCGAATTCACAAGGAAAAGCGGTTCCGCTTTTTTTGCCTTCCCCTGACGGGGGCAAAGGCCAAGCTCGTGGCGAACGCAGTATTTGCTGCGCATGAGTTCGTCGCCGAAATCATAGCTGAGGACAAAAGCGGATGAAGGATCCTTAACACCGCGGCGTATGGGTAACGCGTTAACCGGAATTGCATCCAGCCTGGCGGCAAGGTCCCTTCTGAGGCCGTTGATGAAGGACGCAGGCATAAAGGGGACGGCTACGGCATCGTTAATCTCAGAGACCTGAAAACTATAGTGACCGCTTCGCTTTGAAAGCTGCGCCTCAAGCGTCCGGAGCATCTTTTCGGGCTCCCTGGCAGCGTCGAAGGGCGTTTTTTCTTGCACGCAAGCTTTGCGGCCATCTTCCGTAACCGCTGAAATCCTTATACCGTCCGAAAGGTCCACGCTAAGGTTTACACGGATTTCCCTGACGGGTTTTGCACTTTCTAGCGTCTTTTCGAAGGCAGCGCTTATATTTCGGTACAGCCTTAGGCCTTCCCGCAGACCTTCCACACGCTTGCAGCGTATGGTGAGCCCGTCGCATCTGTCGGCCCGGAAGCCGACGATGGAACCGTCACGTGACGTGAAGGCAAAGCCGTCGCCGTTGGAAAGGCTGATTCCGGCATTTGCGGGCTTAAGGATAAGGCCGTCCGGAAGGATACGGGCAACCGTGCCTACGTATTCACCCATGGATTTCGGGGCATCCATCGAGCTCCACTGACCGCGCCGGCCGTCAAGGAAAAGCTCCGTATATCCTCTGTTGAAGGTCTTGTCAAGGTCCGGGACGAATCCGCCTGTAACTTTGCCGAAAGAACTCCTCCTGTATTTGTCCGGGTATCGGGCGATTAGTGCATCCAGGGCCTCGGAATAGGCTTTCACAACGTTCCTGACGTATGATTCGCTTTTGAGACGGCCTTCTATTTTAAAGGAAGAGACACCGGCTTCGGCCAGGTCCTCCAGGCGCTCCAGAAGCTTGTAGTCCTTAAGGGAAAGCAGGGCCTTGCTGCGGACCAGGGTTTTCCCCGATGCATCCTCAAGGTCATATAGACTGCGGCAGGGCTGGGCACAAGCTCCGCGGTTGGCGCTCCGGCCCGTCAGGTACTCCGAAAGGTAACATTCCCCGCTGTAGCACACGCAGAGGGCACCGTGCACAAAAAACTCTATCTCCGCATCTACTGCACTGCTTATTGCACGCACCCTCTCAAGGGGAAGTTCTCTTTCCAGCACCAGTCGGCCAAAGCCCAGGCTTTCCAGACCTTTCGCCTTCTCAACTGTTCGTATGGCACATTGGGTAGAGGCATGCATGATCAGAGTGTCGCTCATTTCAAGTACCTTCGGGTCCTGAACTATCAGGGCGTCCACTCCGGCTTCCTCAAGAGCCTTCACCAGCTGCCGGGCTTCGGGAATTTCGTCGTCCCTCAGCAGGGTATTTACGGTTGCATAAATCTTTGCCCCGAAACGGTGGGCATAGCTGCAGAGCTGAGCAATATCCTCAACGGAATTGCCTGCAGCCTGCCTGGCACCGAATGACGGCCCGGCAATGTACACGGCATCGGCCCCGCAGTCTATGGCCGCGATGCCGATTGATGCCGTACGCGCCGGCGCAAGCAGTTCCAAAGCTCTCACGCGGCAAAGTTACGAAATTTATATCAGTTCCAGCACAAGTTCCACATCGCCGAAGCGGCACTCCTTTCCACTGTTTTTCTCTATGTAACCTCGGGTGAGGGAACCGCGCCAGACAATGTCGTCGCGGGCGTTGATGGGGATCTCAATCTCGAAACCGTATGTCTTGGAATTGACTTTTACCGCCGCATTGCACTTCCATGTAGTGCGAGTTCCACCGTCGTCTTCGGTGATTATAAAGGCACAGCTATCCATCTTGCCTGTCCATTCCGATACAAGAACCGCGTTGAAGGGCAGTGTCTCCCCCAGCTGCTTTCTTCGCACCACAATCATAAAATCCGTGATTGACGGCTGGTAAAGGCGCATTTCGGCCTCGGTCGATGCTTTGAATCCGTTCACGGACCCCATACGAACCACGAATTCCGAACCTCCGGCCAGCCAGCTGTCGAACTGGCGGGTGGTCTTGAAAGAACGGAGCACAAGCGTCTTGAAATCCGTCCCGGCCTTTGTGACCACAATGTCTCCGCCTCCGGTTCCCCAGGAAGGATCCTGCCGGCGAAGCATCTCCAGGGACTTGTAGTAGGCGTCGGAATTGTAGTTTATCACCCATACAGGCTTTTCCAGAGCCATTTGTTCGTCTACCATCACCTTTTGGATGCTGCCGTCCGGCCGCATCTGATATCCCTCGTTCATGGGAGCGCCGTCTCCGGTGTCGTAGGTTATTACGGGAAGCCCGGAACCTTGCCACTGCTCCGAGAATGGCCAGTAAATCTGGATGTCGGACTTGGAAAGGGAATCCAGCCAGGCCTCCCCTTCCCCCTCGGCCGATTTCGTTGACAGTACTGCCTCACGCAACAGTTCCCTTAGCGGTCGGGCATAGGAAGCAGCTTTTGTGGAAAGGGTGTCGCCTACTCCGGAACCGGGCAGGGCAAAAAGGTCACGCATACGGTACTCTTCGTCATAGCCGTTCCCGGCCGATGAGGACACCGCATGGTGGACTTCTTCCATCTGCTCGGCGCCTATTGGAACGTTTGATAACAATTGGGCGACCTGGTCAAGCGAAATGTATTCCGGGGTTTGGGGAACAGGCTCCGGAACAATTACTTCATGCTTTTCACAGGAGGCAATAAAGAGGGCTGCAAGCCCCAGGATTAAATAAAATCTGTACTTCATAAATGCAGTCCGGCATTTGGGCGCCGTCTCCATTTGCAAAGTACAGCAAAATTATCCGTGTTATCCGTTTTTAAACGTTTATTTTCAAAAACGGCATTCCAGACTAGTGGGATGCCTTTTTTGCATAAAAAATAAAACGGTTCCTGTCGTAAAAGTCCTTTACTATGTCGGTTTCCGTGTATCCGGCGTCCTTGAAAACTGCCTGGGTTTCGGGGCCAAGGCACTCGTTCATTTCCGTAAGTCCCATGCCCTCCGGCGTAAGGAACCTTAAAGACCATGCCGCCACCGCGCGGTAATACAGCATCGGATCTTCGTCCGGAACAAAAAGGGCCTGGGAAGGTTCCCAGTCCAGGACGTTGCGCCTGAGGAGCGGCTTTTCCTTCTCCATTATGTAAGGCGGATTGGAGAGTACAAGGTCGAAGCTGTCGTAGCCGAATTCCTGTTCCGTGTCAAGGATATCGGCCGAAACGAAGGTAGGAGCAAGCGCACCAGAAGACTTAAGCTCCGAAGAGAAATCCTGGCTTTTGGCAACTTCCAGGGCGGCTTCCGATATATCCACACCGACAACCCGCGAACCGGGAACCGACAGCGCCAGCGACCAAGCGATATTGCCACTGCCGGTACAAAGGTCAAGGATGCGCACAGGTTCAGCCGATTTGCCGTAGGAGCTGCGCATGCGGCGGAAGCGGTCGGCTATTTTGATGGCTTCCCTGACCAGGAGCTCCGTCTCCGGCCTGGGGATGAGGGTATCTTTCGTGACGCGGAAACTGCGGCCGCAGAATTCCGTACGTCCGATTACATATTGTATCGGTTCCCCCAGTTTGAGCCTTTCCATGGCTTCTCCCAGGGCTTTTTCGCCTTTCTTGTCTATCTTGTGGCCGGGCTCCACTATATGAGTGTAGCTTTTGGTGCCAATAGTGCTCTCGCACAGCATAAGCACTATGCTGCGGGCCTCGGACGTGGGGTACAGATGCTCAAGGGCGGCAGTACCCTGTTTCAGGAAATCGACAAGAAGCATTTCAGGCGTTTTCGATGATCGTTGAAAGGAAAGCGGTGAAATCCAGACCAGCCGCACGAACCATCTTGGGAACGAGGGAGGCGTTGGTCATGCCCGGAATAATGTTAACTTCAAGGAAATAAACTCCGTCGGGGGCCGAGATGTAGTCCATCCTGACAAGCCCCTTGCAGCCAAGATGCCTGTAAATACGGCGGCTGATTTCCTGTATTTCGGCAGCAAGGGCGTCGGGGATTTCGGCGGGGCAGACTTCGCGGCTGAAGCCGTTGTACTTGGCGTCATAGTCGAACCAGCCGGTTTCGGAGATTATCTCGATAACAGGCAAAGCCTTTACGCCTTCCGCGTCTTTATAGACTGCGCAGGTGAGCTCGTGCTCACATTTGATGGCTGCCTCAACCAGCACAGTATCCCCTTCTGAAAAGGCGAAGCGGATTGCCGGGGCAAGGTCTTCGGCCTTTTCCACCTTGGTTATGCCGAAGCTGGAGCCTGCGTTGGTGGGCTTGACGAAAAGCGGCAGACCCAGGCGTTCAACGGCCTTGGGGCAGAAGGCATCCAGGTCATCTCCCTGGCGGACGAAGGCGTCGGGGGCCATCTTTACGGAATCGGCCGAACGGAGATAGCTCTTGCAGGAATACTTGTCGAAAGCTACAGTAGTGACAAAGGCGCTGCAGGAGGAATGCGGAACGCCCAGCATTTCCAGATACCCCTGCAGGAGACCGGTCTCACCGGGGGCGCCGTGCTGCATTATGTACGCGAAGTCGAACTTGACTTTTTCGCCAAGGACCATTACTGAAAAGTCCGATTTGTCCACTTCCGGCTGCGCTCCTTCAGGGAAAGACATGCGCATGGAATTGGCCTTTCGCATGGCTACCAGGTTCCATTTGCCGAAACGGGCGAAAATCTCGTATACGTCATACTTGAATTCGTCGATGCGGGATGCGGTGAATTCTCCGCTCCGGCACGACACCTCCCACTCGGAGGAATCACTGCCATAGATGACTGCTATGGACTGATACTTTGCCATATTATTCGAAGTAATAATTTTCCATTTCTGATTTTTCCTGGGAATTCTCCTCTCCGGCACCGCCCTGCGAGCAGAAAGGTCCGCGGAGCTCGTCCGGGAAGACATCGGCCTCCGAGATGCCCAGAGTGCCGTCCTTGAGCACTTTCTTCATCCACAGGGCCCAGATCGGAAGCGCCATGTTGGCTCCCTGCCCCATGCTGTTGTTGGAGAAGTGGACGTAGCGGTCTTCGGCGCCTACCCAGACGCCGGCGGTTATGGTAGGAGTGTAGCCTATGAACCAGCCGTCGGAGTTGTCGTTGGTGGTTCCGGTCTTGCCGGCGATTTCGCCCTTTAAGCCGTACTTGAAGCGGAGGCGTACGCCTGTGCCGTTATCCACAACTGCTCTCATCATCTGGATCATTTCGCCGGTTGCCCTCTGTGACAGAGCTTCGCGCTTACGGTCGCTGAACTGGCCCAGGATATTGCCGTCGCTGTCTTCGATGCGGGTGACGAAAATAGGGCTGGTATAAGTTCCGCCGGAAGGGAAGGTATTGTACGCGGTTACCATGTCATAGACGGAAAGGTCCGCCGAACCTACGCAAAGCGATACCACAGGGTCTATGTAGCCGCCCACACCCATCTTGCGCATCATCGATACCATCGCGGGGGCGCCAAGCTGCTGCATCAGGTAGGCCGATACAGAGTTGGAGCTGTGAGCAAGGCCCCAGGTAAGATCCACCATAGTTCCGTCCGCGTGAGGGTCCTGCGGGGACCAGGTCTGGTCGTCGTTCACTACTATTACAACCGGACTGTTGAGAACAGGGTCGCAGGGGGTCATGCCGGACTCCATAGCCTGGGTATAGAGATAAGGCTTGATGGTGGAACCCACCTGGCGCTTTCCCTGACGGACGTTATCGTACTTGAAGTAACGGTAGTCGGGACCGCCCACGTAGGCCTTTACATGTCCGGTGCCGGGCTCGATGGCCATGAAAGCGGCACGGAAGAAGGACTTGTAGTAGCGGATGGAGTCGTTGGGGGTCATGAGGGTGTCCTTGTATCCGGGCTTATCCCAGGTGAAGACCCTCATTTTCACGGGTTCGTTGAATGATGCCTCAATTTCCGCTTCTGAATGGCCCGAAGCCTTCATCATGCGGGTTCGGTCGCTCCAGCGGCGGGCCTGGCTGAGGGTGGTTTCGATGATCTTGGGGTCCGTATCCGACAGGAAGGGAGGATTCTTGCGGTACTTGAGCTCACGGAAGAAAGCCTTCTGGAGGTCTGTGCCGAGGTGCTCCGCAATGGCTTCCTGGGCATACTGCTGCATCTTATAATTAATAGTAGTATATATACGCAGGCCGTCGCTGTCCAGGTCGTAGGATGATCCGTCGCTCTTGAAGTTCTTGTTGAGCCAGCCGTAGAGGGGATCGTCCGCCCAGAGGAGGGAGTCCACGCGATAGTCTTCTACGAACTTGTAGGCCGAACGCTTGGGCTTGGTGGCGCTCATGGTGCGCCGGAGCATGTCCCTGAAGTAAGGCCCCACGCCTGTGGTCCTGTCCCCCTGGCGGGTGTGAAGCACGATGGGGAGCTGCTGCAGGGAGTCGCATTCCGCTTTGGTGATGTAATCCATCTCCTGCATACGGGCAAGGACCAGATTCCTGCGCTTGAGGGCATGGTCCGGATTGATGGAGGGGTTGTAACGGGTGGGCTTGTTCACCATCCCCACCAGCACTGCGCTTTCTTCCACAAGCAGCTCCGAAGGCTTTTTACCGAAGAACTGATTTGCCGCCGAAGATATTCCGTAGGAGTTGGAGCCGAAGAAAATGGCGTTCAGGTACATGTCCACTATCTCTTCCTTGGTGTAGTTCCGCTCCAGCTTTACGGCCGTGATCCACTCCTTTAATTTTATCCATATCATCTTGAGTTTTCCGGCATGGCCGCGCGGATACAGCGTTTTTGCGAGCTGCTGGGTGATGGTGGAGCCGCCGCCCTGGGAGGAGTCGTGGGAAAGGAGGGTCTTGAAAAGCACGCGGCCCAGGGACTGAAGGTCCACGCCGGAGTGCTTGTAGAAGCGTTTGTCTTCCGTTGCCACGGCCGCCTGGACCAGCGAGGGGGCCAGTTCGTCGTAGCCCACAAAAGTGCGGTTCTCTATATGATAGGTAGTAAGGATCTCCCCTTCTTCCGCTATGACCTGGGTGGCGAATTTTGATTCGGGGTTTTCAAGCTCTTCTATAGATGGAATGTCGGCAAGGGCCCATACTATGCAAAGCAGCGCGGCAAGTGCTATGAAAGGCGTCACAAGCAGGAACCAATACCACTTTATTATTTTCTTTTTGCTCTGGTCTGTCATCTTAAAATCTTTTTCTTTGCAAGACCTTAGGTCTTGTCCAAATTCCAGTTTACAAAAGTAATCAGAAAATTTGGAAAATTGCCCGGATTCTTCTTTACTTTGCAGAAAATATTCGATTATGGAGGGGAAAAAACTTGTAATTGTCGAGTCACCGCACAAGGCGGACACCATACAGAATTACGTGGATAAAAATGCCTGGGTGGTGAAAGCTTCCGTGGGCCATATTAGGGACCTGGAGGAGCATAAGCTCAGTGTGGATGTGAAAAACGGATTCAAGCCGGAGTACGTAGTCCCCGCCGACAAGAAAAAGATAGTAGCAGACCTTAAGAAACTCGCCGAAGGCGCATCCGAGATATACCTTGCCTCCGATGCCGACCGCGAAGGGGAAGCCATTGCATGGCATCTGAAGGAGACCCTGGGCCTTCCGGAGCAGAAAACCCGCCGCATCACATATCAGGAAATCACAAAGAAAGCCTTTCTGGAGGCCCTGGAAGCGCCCAGAAGCATAGACATGAACCTGGTGAACGCCCAGCAGGCCCGCCGCGTGATGGACCGTCTGGTAGGTTTCGAGCTTTCCCCCATCCTCTGGAAAAAGATACAGCCAAAGCTCAGCGCCGGCAGGGTACAGAGCGTCGCCCTCAGGCTCATCGTGGACAGGGAAAAGGAAATCATGGCTTTCGTCCCCGAACAATACTATCGAGTGGAGGCGCAGTTCCGTCCGGAAGGAAGCACCGCTGTGGTAAAGGCTGCGCTGGATGCACGCTTCGGCACGCTTGACGAGGCCAGGGCATTCCTTCAGGACAGCATCGGCGCGCATTACCGCGTGGCTTCGGTGGAGAAGAAGGAAGGTTCCAGGATGCCGGCCCCTCCGTTCACCACTTCCACCCTTCAGCAGGAAGCAGCCCGCAAGCTCCGTTTCCCTGTCTCAACCACCATGAGGGTGGCACAGAGCCTTTACGAAAAGGGTCTAATCACTTACATGAGAACGGACTCCACCAACCTGTCCGGACTTGCCCTTGCCGCTGCAAAGAAGTACATCACCGAAACTTACGGCGCCAAGTACTCGCACTCCAGGCAGTTCAAGACCCGTTCCAAAGGCGCACAGGAAGCGCACGAAGCCATACGTCCCACTTTCCTGGACCGCATAAGCGTGGAAGAAACCCCTCAGGAAAAAAAGCTGTACGAACTTATCTGGAAGCGCACCATCGCATCCCAGATGTCGGACAGCAAGGTTCTCAATACCGGTATCAAGATATCCATTGACAAGCGGCCGGAACAGTACGGGGCCCAGTCGGTCGAGATTATCTTCGACGGCTTCATGAAAGTATATATGGAAAGCCGTGACGACACCGATGCGGCCATCTCGGAAGATGTGTTCCTGCCGGAGGTGAAAACAGGTACGGAAATGCTTGCAGGCGGCATTTCGGCCAACTGCAAGTTTACCGTGCCGCCGGCACGCTATTCGGAAGCCACGCTTGTCAAAAAGCTGGAAGAGCTGGAGATAGGACGTCCTTCCACTTACCAGTCCATTATCGGCACCCTTATCACCGGCCGAGGCTACGTGGCAAGAGGAGACAAGGAGGGCAGTTCATATAAGGTAACGAACCTGAGCCTGAACGGTTCCACCATACGCACCTCGCAAAAGACGGAGACGGTAGGGGCCGAAAAAGGCAAGCTTCTTCCCCAGGAAATCGGCGTTATAGTAAGCGACTACCTGATCGGGCATTTCGCCGACATCATGGACTATGCCTTCACCGCCAACGTGGAAAACCAGTTCGACGAAGTAGCTGAAGGCAAGAAAGACTGGGTCGAGACCATCAGCCTCTTCTACAAGCCCTTCCACACCCATGTGGAAGAAGTAATGGAGGACCGCAACTTCAATAAGGTAAGCAGGGAGATAGGCATAGCCCCCGACGGAGAGAAGGTCATCGCGGCTTTCGGCAAGTTCGGAGCCTATGTACAGAAGGGCGAAGGGGATAACCGCCAGAGTGCATCCCTTGCAAAGGGGCAGTTGATACAGACCCTGACCATGGCTGAAGCCTTGAAGCTTCTGGAACTCCCCCGCACCGTAGGAAGCTTGGACGGAGTGGATATCGTGGCCATGCGCGGACGCTTCGGCCCTTACCTCAAGTACGGAGACAAGAATGTTTCCCTGCCCAAGGGCGCTGATCCTACACGCATTTCCCTGGAAGATTGCATAAGCATTGTCAAGGAGGCTTCAAGCGAAAAGCAGGGACCGGAAATAATTGCCGAATTCGGCGATATCAAGCTCATAAACGGACGTTTCGGACCTTACCTGAAACAGGGAGACTCCAATTTCAAACTGCCCCGCGGAACCGATGCCTCGAAGCTTACGGAAGCGGACTGCAGGGCCATTATCGGCAATTCCGAACCCACCAAGAACAAACGCGGAGGGCGCAGGAAATAAGTACTTTAAAACTATAAGCAGATGGCCACTTTCCAACTTGATTCAATCGACCAGAAAATTTTGTCTTCCCTGGTCAAGGACGCGCGTTTGCCTTTTCTGGAAATAGCCCGTGAGTGCGGAGTTTCCGGCGCAGCTATCCATCAGAGATTCAAGCGTTTGGAGGCAAAAGGAGTCATTACCGGCTCGCGTCTGCAGGTGAAGCCCCAGGCGCTCGGCCTGAACGTTTGCGCATTCGTCAGCATTTCCCTTTCGGAAAGCACCAAATATCCCGAGGTGATTGCAAATCTCAAGAAGATTCCGGAGATAGTGGAGTGCCATTTCGTAACGGGCAGGTACGCAATCCTGGCAAAGCTTTACTGCCTGGACAACGACCACCTTATGGAAGTTCTGCTTAATACTATCCAGAAGATTCCTTTCATCCAGTCAACGGACACCATGATTTCCCTGGACGAGCCCATAGAGCGCCAGGTCTGGGTAAAAGAATTCAAGAATACAAGCTATTCCGGAAGGGACTGAAGCAGCAGCCCGGCAAGGGTCAGGTCCTCCGGCGTAGTGATTTTTATGTTGTACCGCTCCCCTTGCGCAAAGTGGAGCGGTATTCCGTATTTTTCGGCCACGGAGGCATCGTCCGTGAAAAGGGTGTCGAAGCCCTGAGAATATGCGGCTTTGAGTATTTCGCTGTGAAAAATCTGCGGGGTCTGCGCGCCGAAAAAGCGGCTGCGGTCCACTGCTTCGCCGGTGGAGACAAGGCTGCCGTCAGGCTCTTTTCTGAGGCATTTCAGAGTGTCGGTGACGGGCATTACCGGAATAACTGCCGGGAACTCCACGGACAGGGCGAAAAGGCTGCGGATGGCCTGGATCGATATAAGGGGACGCACTCCGTCGTGCACGGCAACGACGGCGCCGTCCGGGATTACAGCAAGGGCATTTTTGACCGAATGGAAGCGGGTGAATCCGCCTTTTACAAGACGCTGCGGGCAGTTGAAACCATCCTTCACGCAGTAGTTTCTCCAGTATGGAATATGGGCTTCCGGAAGAACCGTAACTACGTGAATATCAGGGATTGCCTCAATGAAACGCTCGATGGTAAGACGGAGTATGGGCTTACCCCCAAGTTCCAGGAACTGCTTGGGCAGTGAAGCCCCCATCCGGGTGCCCGTACCGCCTGCCGAAACAATCAGATATTTTTTTCTTTCCATCGGCATGATTCTTTTCGCGAATATAAGAATTTTTTCGTAATTTTGAGGGTTAATCTGTTTTTGACAACTTACACAAGGCATATATGGCTTTTCATTTCCTAAACCAAGAACTGGCTATCGACCTGGGCACGGCCAACACCGTCATTTTCAAGAATGACCAGATAGCCCTTGACGAGCCCTCCATCGTAGCCATCGACAACCATACAGGCAAGTGCATTGCCCTGGGCCACAAGGCCAAACTGATGCACGAGAAAACCAACCCCGGCATCAAGACGGTGCGCCCCCTAAGGGACGGCGTTATCGCAGACTTCAACGCCGCGGAAATGATGATACGCGGCTTCATCAACGAAGTCAACTCGCGCCGGCACAGCCTATTCGCCCCCAACCTCAAGCTGGTGGTGGGCATCCCTTCCGGTTCCACGGAAGTGGAAATCAGGGCCGTACGCGACTCTTCGGAGCATGCAGGCGGAAGGGACGTATACCTGATTTACGAGCCCATGGCCGCAGCCCTCGGTATCGGCCTTGACGTAGAAGCTCCGCGTGGCAACATGGTGGTGGACATCGGCGGCGGCACAACCGAAATCGCCGTCATTTCCCTGGGCGGTATCGTCCAGCAGGAGTCGGTCCGCGTGGCCGGAGACGTCTTCACCTCCGACATCCAGGCCTACCTGCGCCAGCAGCACGTAATCAAAGTGGGCGAAAGCACAGCCGAAAAAATCAAGATTGCCGTAGGCGCCGTGCTGCCCATACTTGACGAAGAACCCGAACCCTTCCTTGTGCGCGGTCCCAACCTCATGACCGGCCACCCGGTGGAGGTCCTGGTCCCCTATCAGGAAATCGCCCACTGCCTGGACAAATCCATCGCCAGGCTGGAGGCAGCCATACAGCAGACACTGGAACAGACTCCTCCGGAGCTGTATTCGGACATCGTGGAAAACGGTATTTACCTCAGCGGCGGCGGCGCCCTGCTCAGAGGCCTTGACAAACGCCTGACCGAAAAGATAAACATTCCGTTCCACGTGGCCGAAGATCCCCTTCGCGCAGTTGCCCGCGGCACTTGCATCGCCCTTAAGAACACGGACAATTATCCATTCCTCATGCGCTAAGGTCCGATGCCCCGCCGGAATTCAACTCTCAACACAGTTATCAGCGTCGCCGTCTTCATCGTACTTGAGGCGGCGGCTCTGGTCATGCTTTCCCGCAATGACTCGTTGCAGAAGGTATGGATATCCCGTGCCGGGCACGCAATCATGGGAAAGGTCTGGGGAAGCACACAGGCCGTCGGCAGGTATTTCTCCCTGTCTTCCGCCAACCGGCAGCTGGCCATAGAAAACCAGGAACTGCTGTCCAGGCTTCTGGAGGCCGAAGAAAAACTGAGGCGCGTGAAGGTGGATTCCATGTCCTTCCCGGTGAACCAGGGCTTCTCGCTGATTCCCGCCGAAGTTGTCAAAATCAGTCGTGGGAAGCAGCATAACTACATTATTCTGAACAGGGGCTTCGAAGACGGAGTTCAGGACAAATCAGGCGTCATCACCGCCTGCGGTGTGGTTGGCGTAGTAGATGCCGTGAGCAGGCACCATTCGTTCGTGTTTTCGTTCCAGAACAGCGAAGTTTCCATAAGCGCCAGGCTTGGGGACGAAGGCAGCAACGGCATCCTGGTATGGGACGGAGTATCGTCAAACGGCGCCATCCTAAAGGAAGTCCCCCTCCAGTACCGCCATCACCAGGGAGACACGGTATACACCAGCGGCCATTCCATAATGTTCCCGCCGGACATTCCGATAGGCATCGTGGGAGACTCGAAGATTGTGAACGGCGCCACCAACGAGATTTCGGTGTCGCTTTTCCAGGATTTCAAGGCGCTTCGCTACGTAAGCATAGTGCATAACAATTCGTTGGACGAAATAGAAGATCTTCAGCCATGAGAAAATCGTCGTTCTGGACTGTTTACCTGATGCTTACGCTCTTCCAGTTGGTCCTGTCCAACTACGGGAGTTTTTCGCCGTACGTGACTATTTCCATACTGCCTGTCATGGCCCTGTGCATCCCCACGCGCATAAAAACGCCGGTGGCCATGATCGTGGCCTTCGCGACCGGACTCGTGGTGGACTGGCTGTCGGAAGGGGTACTGGGCCTGAACGCCTTTGCGCTTGTGCCCGTGGCCCTGCTCAGGGACGGCATCATTAGGGCCGTTTTCGGCAGCGGCCTTTTTGCCCGTAAGGAGGACTTCTCCATAGCGAAGAACGGCCTTTCCTATGTCGCTTTTGCAGTATCCATGGCCCAGGCCATGTTCCTGGTCCTGTACATCTGGGCCGACGGAGCCGGCACCAGGCCCTTCGGCTTCAATGCAGCCCGCTTCGGCGCTTCGCTCGTGGTCAGTTTCATAGCGGCCATGCTTTCGGTGAACGCGCTCTCGCCCTCTGACAGATGAACGGCGGGGGGCGCCATATTGCGCTTCTGATTGGCCTTGGAGCGGTTGCACTGCTGCTTCTGGGCCGAATTTTTTCGCTCCAGGTTCTTAACGGCAGGTACAAGGAGGACGCCAGCCGGAACTCCATGGTCTACGAAACCATCTATCCCACGCGCGGAGTCATCTATGACCGCAACGGCCGTATCCTGGTGGGCAACAAAGTAGCCTACGACATATTGGTATATCCGCGTGAGGTCAAGGAATTCGACACCCTTTCGCTTGCTACGGTACTTGGAGTGACGCCGGAATTCATCCGTACAAAAATGGAAGAATACCATCGGCGGCGCAGCTCCATCGGCTATCAGTCTGTGACTCTGCTCCGCATGGTTCCGGCCGAAACATACATGCGCTTCGACGAGGTGAAATACCGCTTCCCCGGTTTCAGGGGGCAGGTGCGCAGCATGCGGGAATACCCGGTGAATGCTGGCGGCAACCTGCTGGGCTATGTTTCTGAGGTGAACCAGAACTACCTGGACCGCCATCCCGAAGAATACCGTCGCGGGGACTACGCCGGCATGACTGGAATCGAAGCGGCGCGCGAAAAAGACCTTCGCGGCGAAAAGGGCTATCACATATATTTGAGAAACTCCCGCAACCAGATAGAGCAGCCCTACAAGGACGGGGCAGAGGACAAGGAAGCCGTTCCTGGGCACGACATCGTGACCACCATCGACGCTGACCTGCAGCAGTACGGGCAGGAGCTTATGCAGAATAAGGTGGGCAGCATCGTGGCCATAGAGCCTTCCTCCGGGGAGATCCTTGCGCTGGTATCGTCCCCCGGCATAGACGTGGAGCAGCTGGCCGACATAGGAAAGTACTGGGAAGAGATTGCGCAGAATCCATATAAGCCGATGTACAATCGCGCGGTGCAGGCTTCGTACCCTCCGGGGTCTGTTTTCAAGCTTGTGAACGGCCTTATCGGCCTGCAGGAAGGCGTTTTGCGTCCCGAAATGATGTATCCCTGCAGCCAGGGATATCACTTCGGCGCGGGGCATAAGCTGGGCTGCCATGCGCACAGGAGCCCCATCAACATGGAGGAATCCATAATGATGTCCTGCAACGCCTACTATTGCTATGTCCTCAAGAACATCCTGGACAACAGAAAGTACGAGAACGTGGCCGAAGGGCTTGATGCGTGGCACGAATATGTGGAGAGCTTCGGCTTCGGCCGGAAACTTGGCAGCGACTTTCCCGCCGAGCTTTCCGGAAGCATTCCCACATCCAAGACCTACAACCGTGCCTACGGCAAGAACAGGTGGAATTCCACCACCGTCATTTCCATATCCATCGGCCAGGGAGAGATTCTGGCAACGCCGATGCACCTTGCCAACCTGTGCGCCACCATCGCCAACCGGGGGCACTATTTCATTCCGCATATCGTGAAGGCTTCGGAGGGGGTGGAGATCGATCCGAAATACTATGAGCGGCAGTATACAATGGTGGATACCGTGCATTTCCCGAAACTGATCAAAGGTATGTGGCGGGCCGTGAATTCGGGCGCAGGCATGGGCGGGACTGCCTGGGTGGCGCATGTGGATTCTCTGAACATTTGCGGAAAGACGGGGACGGCCCAGAATCCGCGCGGAGCGGACAACTCCGTTTTCATCTGCTTCGCGCCGATGGACAATCCCAAGATTGCCATTGCGGCGTACGTGGAGAACGGCGGCTTCGGAGCGGCTTACGCGGCGCCCATTGCATCGCTGATGGTGGAAAAGTACCTGAAGGGGGGAACTTCGCGCGTGGCTCTGGAGGAAAAGATGAAGAAGGACAATCTGATGGACAGGGTGAAACGTGACTAGAGCGAATGTAAATAAACGCCGGTCGGTGGACTGGCTGGTGATAGTGATTTACCTGGCGCTGGTGCTGATAGGCTGGGTAAATATCTATGCCGCCACCCATTCCGGCAGCCCTGCATCCATGATTTCCTGGAGTTCACGCGCTGGGAAGCAGTTCGTATGGATTCTCACTTCCCTTGGACTTGCCGGGGCCATAATGTATCTGTTTCCACCGCGTCTGTGGGAGGGATTGAGCATTCCGATGTATGTAGCGGTACTGGGGCTGCTGGTTCTGGTTATCTTCGTCTCAAGTGACGTCAAGGGTTCGCATTCTTGGTTCGACCTTGGGCCCGTACGCTTCCAGCCGGCCGAAATATCCAAGATAACCACTTCCCTGCTCCTGGCCTACGTGATGAGCCGGGAGGGGTTCAAGATATCCAGATGGAAGGATTTAGTGCTTGCGGCGCTTGTTATCGGCGTTCCGATGCTGGTTATTATCGCCGAAAGCGAGACAGGATCGGCCCTGGTCTATGTGGGTTTTATCTTCGTGCTTTACCGCGAGGGGCTCTCGGGCTGGTGGCTGGCGGCGATAGGGCTGATTATCCTGCTGTTCGTTGGGACACTCACTGCTGGCGCTTACTGGGCTATTCTGGCCCTTGCGGGGGTGCTGGTGCTGGCGAATGCGCTGGAAAAGCCGGGGAGAATGTGGGTGCGGCTGGCTTTCGGCTTCGGCTTTGTGGTAGTGATGTCATTCGTGCCTTCACTTTTTGGCGCTTTGCAGGACCACGTACAGAGAGTCGTGGACCTTCGGGCGTCGCGCTACTGGGTGCCGATGGCCGGGGAAAGCGAAACCTGGTTCTGGAGTTTCATTCCGGATTTCAATCCGGTTTACATCCTTTTGGCCGGCTGCGCCGTAGCTCTGCCGTTTATCGCACGGGCCGGTTACAGGCTCAAGGACAATTTCCTTATACTCACGGTCCTGGTATTCATCGCAGGCGTTTTGATGGTCTTCTCCACTGATTACATTTTCCAGAACGTGCTTCAGCCTCATCAGAGGGTGCGTATAGAGGTGCTGCTGGGCATGAAGGAAGACCTGGCAGGCGTAGGGTACAATGTGAACCAGTCCAAGATTGCGATAGGCTCTGGCGGTCTTTTCGGCAAAGGCTTCCTGCAGGGCACTCAGACCACTTTCGGCTTTGTGCCGGAGCAGGCCACCGACTTCATCTTCTGCACTGTGGGCGAAGAATGGGGCTTCCTGGGCTGCCTTGTGGTCATCGGCCTGTATGTTGCTTTGATATGCCGCCTAATGGCCGATGCCGAACGCTGCCGCGGAGGCTTCGTCCGCATCTACGGCTACTGCTGCGCCGCCTGCATCTTCATGCACCTTTTCATCAACGTGGGCATGACCATCGGCCTTATGCCCGTTATCGGCATTCCCCTGCCGCTTTTGAGCTACGGCGGCTCGTCTCTTTGGGCGTTTACTATCCTGATATTTATTTTCCTGGCCCTGTATAAGGAAGAGAAGAAATATTTTTAGTATCTGCTGACGTCTTTTTGGTATCTGTTGCTGTCCCCGACACCAACCCTGATGCCTCCCCTGCCGCTAAAGCACACTTTTGGACCCGGATTCATGGTTCTGTGCTTTAGACATGGTTTTGCATGCGGCTAAAGCTCACTTTCGGCCCTGGGTTCATGGTTCTGTGCTTTAGACATGGTTTTGCATGTGGCTAAAGCTCACTTTCGGCCCTGGGTTCATGGTTCTGTGCTTTAACTATCTGTAAAAGCCAATCTAAAGCACAAAAACAAACATTTTGAAGCCCAAAGTGTGCTTTAAACAAACTCTGCAAAAACCAGATGCGGTAATTCACAAAAATTCGTTATCTTTGCAGTCCCACATTACGCCTTGGTGGTGGAATGGTAGACACGAGGGACTTAGACACAATTGAGTGCACTCTCTGAAAAGAGAGATGTAGAATGTCGTAAATTCAAGGAAACCATAGCGGGTAAGGCCGATGGCAATCTTGAGCCAAGCCTCCGAAAGGAGGAAGGTGCAGAGACTAGACACGACACACCTAAAGAGCCTAGCTCCACGGTGAAGGAATAGTCCAGACCACAAACAGAAATGGTGGCGAAAGCCATAGTGGTA